>CAVCIJ010000227.1:0-21426 GCA_963601995.1 bacterium
TCAAAATCCATTCCAGCCCAGGCATCGCAGTTTGAACCGTTGCCAATATCAAAAATTCTCTGCCAGTCTTTCCATCCTGCAGGCTGAACCCACATCGCAACTGTAAATCCGTCTCCGCTCAAAAGTTCATCTGTAATTGTAAGATACTGATCTTCTCCGTTAAAAAAGAGTGCGTTTCCGCTGTGACCGTCAACAAGTTCTGCTTCATCAAGAGAATTTGTGTCGGCAACATTGTCATTTCCTGAATGATCAATGACTAAATCATTCGTAATTTCTTCTTCGTCAAATGTGTAAAAACCTACAACTCCGTCTCCTTTAGAAATTGTATAAGGTGAACCTGACTTTGAAACTTTTGTGCTTTCGCAGCTCATAAAAATTGTGACTAAGGCAAGTGAGACAAGAGAGCAAATATTTTTTTTCATTTTAACTCCGATTCAGTTTTAAACTGAAAATTAAAAATTCATAAATTTCTGAATTGAATTTTATTTATAAAGAAAAGATGTGACATAGAAAAAATAATCCACGCCACATCTTTTTTTGAAAGTGCTGATTTTTTTTCAGCAGTTTTTTTTAACTGATTTTTATTCAGCGTCAGCTTCTGCTGCTTCAGGAGCTACGATTCCGTTGTATACAGCTTTGATTTCGTTCTTAGAGAACTTTCTTCTTGCAATAAGAAGATCATCCATTGAACCGCGGAAAAGAGGATCCGGCCAGTTAGAGCGTCCAATATAGCAGGCAAGATTGTTTTCTATAGATAAATCTTCTGTTGTTACAGAGCATGGAAGTTCCTGAGAAAGTTTTCCGTTAACATAAAGAGCGATTTTTCCGTCTCCAAATGTTGCTGCAACATGAACCCATCTTCCTGCTGGCGGAATAGGGCAGTTGCATGAAGCTGCTGTTTCCTGTTCGTAGAAAACCAATGTTCCAGGCTGGCGTCCGTCAGCTGCAACGAAAATGTCTTTTAATGTATCTCCAAAGTCAAAGAAGCGGGCCCAAATCTGCCATGCTCCGTCTGGTTTAATCCATGCAGCAACTGTAAGTCCGTCGCCGTCAACAACTTCAGGATCAAGTGTAAGATATTCATCCTGTCCGTTAAAATAAAGTGCTGAACCGTGAACTCCTTCTTCGTAGATTGGATCATCTAGAGAAGCGTTTGTTACGTAAAGTCCGTAGCCAGAATAATCTTTTACTTCGTTGTCAACAATGTCGTCTTCTTCAAACTGAAAGTATCCAATTACATCATCGCCTTCTGTAATTACATAAGGTGAAGCTCCGCTGCCTTTTGCTGAACCATCTGCTTTTGTACTTTCGCAGCCAATGAAACAAGCGAGTACTGCAAAAGCGGCAACTGCACTTAAAATCTTTTTCATATCAATTTTCCTCCGTTTATGATAATGAAATTGTGATGAAGAATTTTCATCATTGAAATTATTTTACAACTATATTTTTTATAATGCAAATAGTTTTTCAATAATTTTAGTTATATATCGAAAAATGTTGATAAGAAAGAATAGTTTTTTCATTAACCGAAATTTTACGTATAGAACTTAAAAAGTCTGAAATTTTTAAAAATCTCATTCACTTGATAAAAATCAATAAAAAGAACATACTTTTTTCGCTGTTTTTTGCAGAATAATACTAAAGTAAGAAAATGAATTTTTTTCATTTAACAGGAGAAAATATGACGGAAATTAGCTGGAACAATTTGAACAGGCTTGAAAGTTTTAAGAAACTTCAGTCGCTTAAAGGCTCAGTTTCTCTAAAAAGTGTGCTTTCTGGAGAAGATGGAGCAAAGCGTGTTGCTGAATTCAATATTCCGATGGGCGGCTCTCTTTCATACAATTATGCAGCAAAGGCTGTGGATGGCAAAATCATTTCTGTATTCAAGCAGATTGTAGAAGAATCTCAGCTTCTTGAAAAATATGCGGCTCTTTACAACGGAGAAGTTATAAATACCGGCGAAAAACGTCTTGTTCTTCATCAGCTTACACGCGGTCAACTTGGAAACGATGTTGTAGTTGACGGTGTGAACAAAAGGGAATTTTATCTTAATGAACAGAAAAAAATTGCTGATTTTGCGGATGAAATTCACTCAGGAAAACTGTTAAACGAAAAAGGTGAAAAATACACTTCTGTCTGCCAGATTGGAATTGGAGGTTCGGATCTTGGACCTCGTGCAATTTATCTTGCCTTAGAAAACTGGGCAAAGGCAAACGGAACTTTTAAAATGGAAGCGCATTTTATTTCAAATGTTGATCCTGATGATGCTTCTTCAGTTCTTGCATCAATTGATCTTTCAAAAACGATTTTTATTCTTGTTTCAAAATCAGGAACAACTCTTGAAACCTTAACGAATGAATCTTTTGTAAAAGACGCACTAAAAAAAGCTGGTCTTGATGTTTCAAAGCACATGATTGCAGTTACAAGCGAAACTTCTCCATTAGTTGGAAATCCTGACTATATGAAATGTTTCTTTATGGACGATTATATCGGCGGCCGCTATTCTTCTACTTCGGGCGTTGGTGGCGCAGTTCTTTCCCTCGCATTTGGTCCTAAGGTTTTTGCTGATTTCTTAAAGGGTGCGGCAGAAGAAGATTCTCTTGCAACTGAAAAAGACATTACAAAAAATGCTGCTCTTATGGATGCACTGATTGGAGTTTACGAGCGTAACGTTTTGGATCTTCCTTCAACAGCAGTTCTTCCTTATTCACAGGCACTTTCAAGATTTCCGGCTCATCTGCAGCAGCTTGATATGGAATCAAACGGAAAGTCAGTAAATCGCTTTGGTGAGAAAATCGACTATGTTACAGGTCCTGTAATTTTTGGTGAACCTGGAACAAATGGTCAGCATTCTTTTTATCAGCTTTTGCATCAAGGAACAAACGTAATTCCTTTGCAGTTTATTGCTTACTCAGAAAATCAGACTGGAAAAGATGTTGAAATTCAGGGCAGCACAAGTCAGAAGAAACTTTGTGCAAATGTTACAGCGCAGATTATTGCATTTGCCTGTGGAAAAGATGATGAAAATCCAAACAAGTATTTTGCCGGCGAAAGACCTTCAAGTTTAATTTATGGTCGTCAGGTTACTCCGGAAAGTGTTGGTGCTTTGCTTGCTCACTACGAAAACAAGGTTATGTTTCAGGGATTCCTTTGGAATGTAAACAGTTTTGATCAGGAAGGAGTTCAGCTTGGAAAAACTCTTGCAAAAACTGTTTTGTCTGGAGAAATGAGTGGTGCTCTAAAAGCGTATGCTAATCTTTTGATTAAAGACTGAACTTTTAATAATCAGATTTTTTAAGTCAGAAAATAAAAAATGCCCGCGAGTTTACTTTTTGAATTAAAGTGAAATTCGATGGGCGTTTTTTTTTACAGATTTTTTAAAAATTTAATTTTGTGATTTTAAATAAAGGACGAGTTCTATGGGAAGAGTAAGTTCTTCTGAAACTTCCTGCACTGTTTTTCCTTCATTTAGTAATTTTTTTGCATTTTCAATTTTTTCGTTAAGTTCATTATTTGAATTTGTGTTTTCTGAACCGGCATTTTCTAAAGGAACTGAATCTTTTGCAGAGCGCGTTAACACAAGAGTTTCTTCTTCGCCATAATCATTTTCAGATTCGCCAGTGCCTGAACTTTCATCAGAAAAATCTCCATAGGCAAAATCCATTGCAAATTTATTTACGGCACTTTCAATTGTGTCGTAAAAATATGAACACAACTTGTCGCGATCCCATTTGTTTGCATCTAAAGGAACCCAGTCAGCAGAAAAAACTGTGTACGTTTTGTTTATAATTGTTTTTCCAAGATTATTGGCTCCGTAAACTTCCATAATAACTTTTGCTTGAACACCGTCATCGCGAAGTCCTGTTTTGTGCTTAATTTTCTGGAATTTGAAGTGGACGTAAAGAGCACTTTTTGCTCCCGTCTGTTCGCATGTTTTTCTTATGAGACTTTTGCTTGCACTGCCAAGAGTATCGTATCCAGAAGCTGGAAGTGTGTTACCCATTGTATCTAAAAAATTTTTTCCGGCCTTTTCATAAGCTTTTGCATTTGGAAAATTATTTGGGCTTACAACGCTTATTCCGTTTTCTTTTAAAATTTTTTCGATAATGTGAGCGGCATCGTTAATTCTGTCTTGTGCCGTAAGAACTTCAGGGTTGCTTTTGTCTAAGGCACGATTTACAAATCCCGTAAGAATGCCTTCGTCTTCTTTTTCAACCTTAAATTCGTCGCTTACTAACTCTTCGTACCAGGGAATCCCGGGATTTGAATAAACCGTCATAATTGCAACAGGAGAATATTCCTGCAGCTGAATATTTGTGCTTTTGCATCCAAGTGATACTGCGCACAAAACCATTGCTCCTAAACTAAAAATTGCTTTTGATGAAATTTTCATTTTTTTTCCTGAACTTTTCTTAAGATATTTTACATTCTGCATTTTTTATTTTGATTTTTTCTAAATCAAGTATACACGATATAAATCAAAAAAATACAAAAAGTTACATTTTTTTTTCAGATTTAAAAAAATTGACCAGGAATTTGAGTTGTACTTTAAAAATCAGTTTTCATCACTAGATGCAACCATAAGAGCAGCTGCTGCAAGATCAGCGTTTTCTTTTTTTCGTGCAGCAATTTCTTTTGTGCTTCCGGCATAGTCAAGAGACTTTAATTCCTTTTTCTTAATTTCATTTTGTTCTTGTAAAAGTTCGCGGGCTTTAATTAAAATATCGCCTGCAAGTTCTGCATTTACATTTACACTTTGGGCAATTTCACTTTCACTTGCTTCACAAAGAGATGAAAGAGTTCCATATTTTTTCATTAGAATTTTTTCTTTTTGCGAACCAATATGCGGCAGTTTTATAAATGGCGAAACTGTGTTTTCTTTTGTGCGCAGATTTTGATTTCTGCTCGTTGCAAAACGATGTGTTTCGTCACGAACCCTTTGAAGAAGACGCAGTGCATCACTTCTTTTTGGAAGACAGACTGGCTCTTTTGCATGTGGACGCCAGATTTCTTCATCACGCTTGGCAAGTCCTGCAATTGGAATTTCAAGCTCCAGTGCGTCTAAAACTCCCTGAACTGCATTTACCTGACCAATGCCGCCGTCAATTAAAATTAAGTCTGGAAGTTCTTTGTTTTCGTTCAAAAGCCTTGTATAACGCCGGGTTGCTGCTTCTCTCATCGACTGAAAATCATCAATATATCCGTCAGTTGTTTTTAGCCTGAAATATCTATAATTTTTTTTGTCTGGATTTCCATTGTAAAAACTGATTAAAGATGCAACCGGAAATTTTCCGCCAATGTGCGCAATATCAAATCCTTCAATGCGAACTGGCAGCTTTGGCAGATTCAAAACTTTTTGAAGTTCTTCCATCGCCGGAAAATCACCACGCTCTCTAAGCCGCCTGATAATGTCTTCGTGTGCATTTTGTCTTGCCATGTCGATTGCAGCAAAATGAAGCTTTGCGTTTTCAAGCTTTTCGTTTACAACTGCAAGATTTACGTTCAGATCAAATTCTTCTTTAAGCCAGCGGCGGATGTTTTTTAATGAATCTTCATTTTCTTCCTTATCAGCAGAATTCTTTTCCATAATGGGATTTTTGTCATCATTTTCCTGAAAAACTTTTTCTCCAAATCCTGAAAGTTCTGCAGAAAGATAAATTGCCGGCGGAATTAAAAGCTTTTCTGTATAGAATGCGCTTGCAAATTCTTCAAGCAGTTCATAGTCTTCGCTTAAACTTACAGTTCTGTAGTTGTCGCGGCCAAGAAGTTTTCCTCCACGCATTTTGAGCACTGTAAAACTTACAAGTTCTCCTTCACGCCAGGAAGCAATGTAGTCGCGGTCATTTCCGTCAAAATTTTCCACAATATTTTGATTTTGCAGAACAGAAAGTGCCTTTAACCCATCTCTGAGTCTTGCGGCTTTTTCAAAATTCATTTCAGAAGCGGCTTTTTTCATTTCTAAAGTGATTTTTTGCGATGTATATTCACCTTTGTTCTCAAGAAACTGTGAAATTTCTTCGATAAATTCAGTGTAGGCGGACTCTTCGATTTTTTTGCAGCATGGAGCCCTGCATTTTCCTATGTGATAGTAAAGGCAGGGAGAAGTTTTTTCCCTAAAGGTGCGGCAGTGCCTGAGCGGATAAATTTCGTAAATTGCTTCAATAAAGGTATCGAGGGCACTTGCGTCTGGAAACGGACCAAAATACGTGCTTCCGTCCTGTACAATTCTGCGGGTTTTGAAGATGCGTGGAAATTTTTCGTTCGTGATTCTTAAAACCGGATAAGATTTTCCGTCCTTAAGATCTATGTTATAGCGCGGCGTGTATTTTTTTATAAGGTTGTTCTCAAGAAGAAAAGCCTCGTACTCGTTGTTTGTTGTAATGTATTCGATGCCTGCGGCATGGCTTATAAGCATTCGGGTTTTTATGTCTTTTCTTCCGCTGAAGTAAGAAGAAAGCCTGTTGTGAAGATTTTTAGCCTTGCCTACATAAATTACAGTTTGCGCTTCATTGCGCCACATATAGACGCCGCTTTTGTCAGGAGCTTTTAGCGCGGTTTGATGAAGAGTTTCGCGTTTTGAGAGGTTTTCTTTAGATGAAAAAGAATTTTTGCTGTCCATTGAAAAATATTATATCACTGATTTTTATTCTTAACACGATATGCTCTTGCTTTGCTGCTGAACAAAAAAAAATGAGTTTTGGCGGAAAAGACGGCTGGCCTGCATTTTCTAAATCACAGAACATTGCTCTTGTAAAAGGACGCTTTGGCTACGACAGCGTTTCGCTTGATACAAATTCTCTTAAGCGCGATTCTGAAACTGATTTGCTTCTTAACTTTGAGGACAAAAAAATCGAGGATCTTGCTCATAACTATAAAGTTCAAAATTCTTCTGCGGTGTGTACTGAACTTAATTTTATGGGAAAATACTCAGGGCTTTTTACAGGAGACGGCGGAATCACATTGCAGGGAAATGAAAATGCGATTTTTGGAAAAAGCGGGCTTACAGGTTCATTTTTAATCGGATTCTGGCTGAATCCTTCAATTGTTGAAAATGGCGAAATCCTTTTTTCATGGCGAAGTTCGCGTACGGTAGCAAATTATCCGCTTTACCAGATGATAAGTGCTTTCTTTGAAAACAATCATCTTGCCTGGAATTTTACGAATGTCTTTAATGCTTATACAGAAAACCGCGGGGAAATTTCACTTCAAAGTTACAGCACAATCATTCCAAACAAGTGGGCTTATCACGAAATTTGCTATGATGACGAAAATGGAATGCTCGAATACAGAATTGACGGTAAGCTTGAGTCGATCTGTTACGTAACAACAAATAAAAAGGAAAGAGGCGGTTCTGTTTACGAAGCGCAGCTTGGTGTTGTTGCAGCAATTGAAATTTGTTCGCAGTACACAGGTTATATTGACGATTTTAGAATTCAGCACGGAACTTACAGTGAAAGTGCAAAACTTTTGCGTTATGATAATTTTAAGAATGAAGGCGGACATTTTGAAACTCAGCCTGTTTTGTTAAAAAAAGGTGTCCAAATTACAAAAATAGATGCTCTTGTTACAAAACCATCTCAAACTGACGTTTCGTTTTTTGTGCGGACTGGAGACAATATTTACAACTGGACGGATGATTTTCCAAAGTGGATTCCCTTTGAAAGTGGCAGCGAACTTGAAAATGTAAACGGATTTTATTTTCAGATTGCAGCAGATCTCTATCCTGACGGCGGCGGAAAAAAATCTCCTTCAATAACACAAATCGATGTTTTTTACACGGAATATCCGAGTCCGCTTCCGCCTTATAAAATTTTTGCAAGTGCAGGCGATGGCGAAGTTACTCTTAACTGGGCTTATTCAGTTGATGATTCTGTTGAAGGCTACTATGTGTTTTACGGAGAGAGGCCTGGAGAATACTTGGGTCAGGATGCAGAGGAGGGAACTTCTCCAATTGATGCAGGAAATAATGTTTCTTTGACTCTTACGGGGCTTACGAACGGAAAAATTTATTATTTTGCAATCGTTTCTTATGCAAGAAAAAATGATGTAATTTCAGGAGATTTGTCTAAAGAGGTTTATGCTCGTCCAAAACGAAAAAATTAAGGCTTTACCTGCTGAATTTTTTATTTGAAAATTAAGATAAAAACTGTCACTTTTCTGGCGGTTTTTATGGAAATATATGGGAATACAAAGAGGAAAATTATGGATGTATTGAATTCTCAAAATAAGATTATCATAGAAAGGGCAAACGCTGCTGTTCTTTCGCGCGATTACACTTTGGCTGCCCGTCTTTACAAAGGACTTTTAAAAAGCGAGCCACAGAATATTGGTTTTCTTATGAACCTTGGCGATCTTTATGTTAAAAGCGGCAATGATTCTCAAGCACTGCCTTACTACAAGGACATTATTTCCATTGACCCTTCAAATGTTGCTGCATTGAACAGTATGGGCGCAATTTACCGCCGGCAAAAAAAATATGATGATTCGATTGCAGTTCTTGAGCAGGCAGTAATTCACGATGAGGAAAATCCGCAGATTTATTATAATCTTGGCTTTACATACAAACTTATGGGAAAGTATTCCGATGCAATTCAGTGCTTTAATACTGTCGTAGAAAAAAATCCTTCTGATGTTCTTGCCTGGAATCATCTTGGTTCAATTTACGCAGCACAAAATTCTAACGACAACGCCGTAAACGCGTACTTGAAGGGACTAAAAATCGATCCTAATCATCCAGTTTTGCATTTGAATCTTGCAGAAAGCTATGAAAAACTTGGCCGCGATGAACTTGCTGTAAAAGAATACGAAGCAGCTCTTCGTTCAAAACCGGGCTGGCTTGATGCAATTGAAGGTTACGCAGATTTACTTTTAAAAATGAACAAAACACGCTCAGCCTGTGAAACTGTGCAAAAAGGAATTCATTTAAATCCTCAAGATACTTTGATGCACATAAAAATGGGGCAGGTTTATTCAAAGCAAAGCGATTTTGAAAATGCAGAAAAAGAGTACCAGAGTGCGCTTGAAATTGAATCAAGAAATACTCAGGCACTTTCGGGACTTGCTGATTCTCAGGAAAATCTTGGTAAATATGAAGACGCTGAAATCACAATGAATCGCTGGGAACAAGAGGATCCGCTTTCTCCAGATATGCTTCGTCAGTATGCTGGAGTTCTTTTGAGCGAAAACAAACTTTTTGAAGCAAGCGAAAAAATCAAGCGGGTTTACGATGAAAATCCAAATGATGTTCACAGTTTGAATTTGCTTGGTCAGTATTACATTTGTCGTGGTGACGAAAACAAGGCGATGGGCTGCTTTAAAAAAATCAGAAAAATCGATCCTTCCTACATGGATTTTTATAAAGGCGGCGGAAAGCGTTTTATTCAAAAAGGAAAATATTCCCGCGCCCAGGAATTCTTTGAAAAATACATGGAAAAAAATCCAAAAGATCTTAGTGCCCTTACATCTTTAGCACACAGTTATGAACTCGAAGGAAATTATGATGACGCGCAAAAATTCTATAACAAAATCGGCGAGATTGATAGTGATAACTTTGCTTACAAAACCGGCACTGAACGCATGAATGCTTTTAAGTATAAGCCAAATGCTTTTTCTAAAAATTCTGATCTTGATGAAATTGACAATGCTGACGACAACATTAGTTTTGATGAATTTGACATTGGAAAAAGCAAAGAAGATGAAGAAAATTCACTTGATGCGATTGCCGAAGAAGAAGGTTTTGATATTTCTTCCGATTTGCTTGATGATGAAAAAGATGATTCACTTCAAATTCCTGAAACGGCAAATCTAAATGATACAGAATCGCCGGCAGAAGAAAAAATGAATTTGGACGGATTTAGCGATTTGGCAGATTCAAAGGACGGTGTGAGTATTGATGAAGTTTTTGAGGAAGGAAAACTTGATGACGAAATCGAAGCTGACTGTCAGGAAAAATATAATGAAAATCTGGAAAATTTAGTTTCAGATGAAGATGATAAAAAAGACGATTTTGATGATGAGGAATTTTTTAAGGGCAATCCGTTTGGAACTGCAAAGCAAAATTCTCATGTTCCCGAAAAAGATGATTATGACACAATGTTTTCTTCGGAAGAAATTGCTGATGAAAAAAATAACAGCGATGACGGATTTGAACTTGAAGAAATTACCGAAGATGATTCTGATGAAAAAAATGAAAATCTGCAGAAAGCAGAAAATCCTAAAAATGAAAGTTCAGATTTGAACGAAAAAAAATTGCCTGATGAAAAAACTGAAGAACTTTCAAAACCACAAGATTTAAAAGCTTATGATGAAAATAATTCTGATGAAAAAATTCCTGCTAAAAAAGAAATTGAGCCTTTAGAAAATCCACAAAGCGAAGATGATAAAATGATTGACGAACTTTTTGATACTGGCAAAAATGGCGATAATCAGAATAAAAATTCTTTTGCAGAAAATTCTCCTAAAAATCCTGGTCAGATAAAAAATGATGATGGCGATATAAAAAAAGAAAATTCGCTGTCAAATTTGGAAAATCAGTTTGAAGCAGAAAGTCCAAAGTTAGAAGAAGAAAAGACTGGCGAAGAAAAAAAATCCAGTCAGATGAAAAGTGACGATGATATTTTGGAAAAAGAAATTTCGCCAGCCGATTTAGAAAATCAATTTGAAAAAGAAAATTCAAATTTCGAAGGCGAAAATTTTCCTGATTTTGAAGAAAACTTTGATGATGAAAATTCTGATTTTGAAACTGACGAAAATGAAAATGCTGAAAATTATTCTTTGAGCGAAACAGTCCCAGAAATGCCAGAAATTGCCGACGCAAAAGAAGCATTTTTGCAAAGCAAAGAAAATTCAGATTTCGGCGGTAACGAAATTCTCGACGGAGAAGAAAAGCTTTCCGGCGATGACGAAATTCTCGGCGGAGAAGAAAAATCTTTCGGCGATGACGAAATTTCCGACGGAGAAGAAAAGTTTGCCGGCGATGACGAAATTCTCGACGGAGAAGAAAAATCTGAAGTAGAAGCTGCTGCTGAACTTTTCAAGAAATTAAAAGTTTTGAGTGAATATCTTCCAGAAGGTAAGAAGCAGGAATTTTTGGAAAGTCATACGAGACTTGAACTTGAATATTTAATTTCTAGACTTTCCGGCAGCAGGGGACTTTTAGAAACCGCGCAAAAAATCCGTGAAAATCTGAATATTAAAAACAGCGAAACTGTTAGCGAAGATGGCATTGCACTTGTGAAGAATGTACTTGTAAATTCTTCTAAGCTTTCAAGAAATTTAACTGACCGCGAACTTGCTGCTGCGCTTAACTACGAAATCGAAAAACTTTACGAAAAACTTTAATCAGATAAAAAATAAAAAATGTCATTTTCACTAGTGCTGAGAATGACATTTTTTTTTGAAAAAAAATTTTAGTTAAAGGGCATCTGGTAAAAAATCATTTTCAGAGATGCCGCTGACTTTTAAATTTTCTTTTTCAGATATAAAAAATTTTTGAACTGCTTAAAATTTGATTTCCATTTTCTGTGATTAAAATATCATTCTCCAAACGGCAACCGCCAAGTTCTGCATCGTAAAGTCCAGGTTCCAGTGTTACAATATTTCCTGCTTCAAATACTGAATTTTCATCAGCACGCCTTGAAATAAAAGGTGCTTCGTGAATTTCAAGTCCGGTTCCGTGTCCAAGACTGTGTGGCATTTGTCTTCCGATTGTATTAAAAATTTCATCAGCTTTTAAAGCCGCTTTTTTTATTGAACTTTTATTTTTGTACAATGGCAGACATTCGTCAAAGGCTTTTTGAACTGATTCAAGAATTTCTTTTTGTTTTGAATTTAATTTTCCTTTTGCAATTGTGATTGTGCAGTCGCTTGCGTATCCTTCATAGCAAACTCCGTAATCCAAAATTGAAAGTCCGCTGCTTGCCCATTCATTTTTTGTGTAGCCAGGAAATGCGTGAATTGCAAAACTTCGTTTAGAACCTGCTGCCAAAGTGTCAAAACTTGTTCTTTCGCAACCTTGATTTCTGAGTTCGCGTTCTGCAAAAAGAGCAACATCTATTTCAGTTTTAATTTGTCCGCTTTTAATCATTTTTAAAATTTCGGCTGTCATTCCATCAGTGATTGCGCAGGCTTTTTTTGTACATTCAATTTCGTATTCATCTTTTACGCTTCTCATTTTTACAACAAACTGATGAACAGAATTTTCTTCGCAAAGAATTAAAAAATTTTTCAGTTCGTCTGAATATTTTTTCCAGTCTAAGTAACTTGTGCTTGGCGGAATTGCAACTGCTGATTTTGACGGCAGGTTTTCTTTTTCAAGAACAGATTTTATTGCAGTTAAATCGCTGCGTCCAAATGAAGTGAGCGGAATAATTTCGTCAGCAAATGCTTTTTGTGCGGCGAGATTTTCGTCCCAGGGAATCAGAAAGCATTTTCTTTCCAAAAGAATTAAAAGTGCATCGCTTGGATGACCGCTTAGGTAGCGGACTGCTGGTTCCCTGCGGTTTTCGCTGTCGTTAAAAATGCAGGCACTTATATTATGATTTTTCATGTAATCATAAATTTTTTCTCTTCTAGCTTTGTAAATTAAATTTAAATCTGTCATATATTTTCCTTCAAATTATTTGTAAGACTTTTTTTAAGAGTGTTTTTTGATTTTTCTGCTGATTGTTTTTATAAGAGGATCTTTTGTAATCACCATTAAAATCATTCCAAGAACGAAAAATAAAACTGCGGTCAGCAAAACAGGCATTCCATTTGAAATAAAGCGATTGTGACCTGCAAAAAGATTTATAAGAGTCTGTCTCAAAAAGTAAATTGGAATGCAGCAAATAAGCGAAAGCAAAATCATTTTGAGCGCATAAAGAACTGTTGATTTTACAAGAGCTTTTACATTAGTATTTCTAGTTTTTTTCATAAATGCAAAAAGGCAGACTGTATTTACAGCACTTGCAATTGTGAGTGCAAGGGCAATTCCTTCACCTTTCATTGGTTTTACTAAGCAAAGTGCAAAAATTATGTTCGCTGCAAAATTTATGAGTCCCGCAAGTGTTGGAAGTTTTGTGTTCTGCTGAGCGTAAAAACTTTGCGAGATAATTCTGTTGATTGCAATAAAAAACAGTCCGATTATATGAAAATTAAAAACTTTTACAGTAAGATTTATGGAATTTTCGTTAAAGCGTCCGCTTACAAAAACTAAGGTTATAATTTCTCTTGCCATCAAAAGTGAATAAAAAGTAATCGGAATTGAAATAAATGTCATGATTTTTACAGAATTTGAAAGCATCGAGTTAAAACTTTTCCATTCATTTTTTTTAGCAAAGCCTGTTAAATCTGGAAGAATTACAGTTCCTATTGTGACTGCGCAAATTCCTAAAATCAGTTCCTGAAGTCTGAGCGAATACTGCAGGGACGAAACAACTCCTTCTCCGGCTCTTGTTGCAAGTGCACTCGAAACAATGTCGTTAAGCTGATATCCCGCCATTCCAATAATTGTTGGACCAACAAGTGCAATTACTTTTTTTGTGCCCGGATTTGAAAAAGCTTTTTTTAGTGACGTAAATGTGATTTTCCAGTTGTTTTTTAAAACAAACGGAAGCTGAAAAAGCGCTTGAACGCTGCCACCCAAAATAACGCCGATTGCCATTGCCCTTGCCGGATTTGCAGTGCGGGGAGCAAGAATATAAGTTGTTATGATTACAATTGAATTAAAAAAAATTGGAGTGAATCCTGAAGGAGAAAAAATTTTAAGTGCGTTCAAAATTCCCTGAAAAAAAGCTGCCACTGAAATTACAACAAGATAAGGAAACATGATTCTTGTTAAGATAACGGCTTCGTTCATTGCTTCAATGTCTTGCGTGCTGTAAAAAATTCTCAAAATCAGCGGCGCAAAAATCATTCCTAAAGAAACAAAAATTACAGTTAAAAAAGTGACCAGTGTAAAAGTTGCGCTTATAAAATTCTGAGTTTCTTTTTTTCCTTGAGGTGAATCGCTGTCTTCCAGGTAAGTTTTAAAAGTCGGAATAAAAGCGACTGAGATCGAATTTTCAGCAAAAAGTCTTCTGAAAAGATTTGGAATCATAAAGGCAATTCCAAAGGCATCTGAAAATTTGCTTGTTCCCAAAAATTTTGCCTTTGTCATTTCACGGATTAAGCCTAAAATTCGTGAGCACAAGGTTAAAATAGAAAGCGAAATTCCTTTTTTTACAAGAGACTTTGCTGAAGAAGTTTTTTTGATTTCTTCAGAATCAGTTTTTTGAAAGCAGGTTCGAGATGAAACTTCAGCTGAATTTTCAGGATCACATTCAGAAGAATTTTCATTTTGTAAAGAATTTATTTTAATATCAGGATTTTCAATTTTATTCGACAGGTTTTCATTTTCATTCATAGCGTAAAAGATAATATTCTTATAAAATTTTAGCAATGATAATGAGAATATCTTTTAAAAATCATTTTTAACGTTTTCTTAGATTCTTATAAATCAAATTTTATACTGCTTCGCTTTCTTCTACACTTTCTAAAACTCCATTTTCTAAAAAACTGAAGTGATCGTTTTTTGTAATGATTATGTGGTCTAAAAGTGCAATTCCAAGAATCCGCGAAACTTTTACAAGCTTTGCAGTGCAGTCAAAATCTGCGTTGCTAGGATTTGGATTTCCAAAGGGATGATTGTGACACACAATAATTGCACTTGCCCTTTCGCTTACGGCATACGAAAAAACGTCGCGCGGGTGTATAAAAGCTTTATTGAGTCCGCCAATCGAAATTACGTGGATATCAATGATTTCTCTTGAGCCGTTTAAAGTTACGCAGATAAAATGCTCCGAAGTTTTTAGTGCATAATGCTGAATGAATGGCAGAATGTCAGCAGGTTTGTTTATAAGCGCTCTTCTGTAAGAATTTTTTCTTCTTCCAAATTCAACAGCCGAAGCAATTGCCAGTGCATTTGATTTTCCTATTCCGTCAAGATGCATAAGATTTTCTACAAGATTTGTGCTTGAACTTTTGTCAAGAACATTTATAACTTCATAGGCAAGATGTTCAATTGGATTAGTTTTTGTTCCACGCCCCAAAATCATCATAATAAGTTCTTCGTCACTAGGATAAGAAAGACCGTTTTTGATTGTAAGTTCCCGAATGTCTGGCTTGATTTTTATAAATTCTGATTTTTTTTCCATATATATTATATCTATCTGGAAAATTCTAAAAACGCAAAAATCAAAGTCGAATTTCTAAATTTTTTGAAGAAAATTTCTTTTGTTGACTTTGTCTCAAACCTCGCTTGCTAACGAGATTTCTTGGCAAAATTCGCAGAATTGTTTTGCTGGAAAATAGATTTTTGTTTGACAGGAAATTTTGTCAGTAACAGCCTTAAAATTCGATCGAAAATTCGCAGATTTCCTATAAGGTGAAAATTTCTTTTGTTAAAACTCGATTTTCTTTCCGTTGACTTTTGCTTCAATAAGAATTCCTTTTTCATACATAAGTTTTAGCGAAAAAAACTGACACTTTTTGTCAATAAGATCTAAAAAAATTTCATCGCCTTTCCAGTGCGGCAGTTCGTTAAGTTTTGATTTTTCTATCCACTCAAGTTTGCCTTCATCACATTCAATTAAATTTCCGGAAAATTTATTGCTGTAAAAAAGATGCATAAATTCGGTAAAATTATTATCTGAAACAAAAGTTACAATGCCCCGATACTCATATTCTAAAAGATCTAAGCCGCTTTCTTCCTTTACTTCGCGAAGTGCACATTCTTCCGGACTTTCGCCTTCTTCAAATTTTCCGCCGATTCCAATCCATTTATCGTGATTCATATCGTTTTCTTTTTTGATTCTGTGCAGCATTAAATATTTTCCAGAATCTTCAATGTAGCAAAGAGTCGTATTTGTCATTGTATTCATATTTTTTTTCCTTCAATTAAAAATTTACGTGATTTTTGCGGACTTTATGGAACTTCTAAAAATTGCAGTTTTTACCAGATTCTTTGTATAAAATCAGCAGATTGCATTTTTTTTCATTTTCTTCGGGAAATTCATTTTGCACGTCAAAACTGAATTCTTCGTATTCACTGTTTGCAAAGGCGAGTCTGTTGTTATGTAAAAGTCCTTTTTCTTCAAGTAATTTTAAATGATTTTCTTTGCTGTAAAAATGCCTGTACCAAGACGGAAAATTTCCTTTTTTACCGCTCAAAACAAAATCGTAGCGTAGCAAATCTTCTAAGAGCAGAATATTCACTTTCGAAAAAAGATTTTTTTCACAAGCACATTTTTCTTTAATAAAGTCAAAAATCAATTCATACCAAAAAGAATCTTTTCTTGCCTGTAAAAATGCTTTTTTTTCTCTGCCAAAATCTGTGAGCACCCTTATAAAATTCCAGGCACCAAGTTTTCTAAAAACATAATTTGCAAAATTGTCTAAGATGTGCTTATTCCACAAAAAATCCGTTGTAATTTCAATGTCTTTTAGATACATCATTTGATTAAAATTTATGTACGGACTTGAAAATGTTTCGTAAACAGGATTTTCCATCCATTGCCAGCCGTTTTTCTTTGCAAAGCTTTCCATTTTTGTTCCCGGAAGAATTTTTAAAAATCCAAGTTGAAGAGCGTCTGGACAAAGATTCATTGCAAAATCATAACTTTTTCCAAAACTTTCTAAATCTTCGTATGGAAGACCGGCGATTAAATCCACGTGCGAATGAATGCTTTTTGGAATTCTTAAAATATTTTCTGCGGTTTTTTCAATATTTGTTGAGCGATCAATTGACGCCAAAGTTTTTTTATTTGCACTTTGAATTCCAATTTCAAACTGCATGATATTTTTTGGAACTTTCTGTAAAAAATCCAAAGCTTCCCTGCTCAAATATTCTGCTTCAATTTCAAAATGAAACATCGTTTTTCCGTTGTGATGTTCTAAAATATAGTGCCAAATTTCTATGTAGCGTTCTGAATTTAAGTTAAAAGTTCTGTCTACAAATTTTACAAGTTTTATGTTTGCGTCAAGAAAAATCTGAATTTCTTCTTTTACTTTTTGCAAACTCTTAAAACGCACGGAACTTTCCACGCTCGAAAGGCAGTATGAGCAGGAAAAAGGACAGCCGCGGTTTGATTCGTAATAATAAATTTTGTGGTCGCTTTCAAAATTTCCTTCAAGAATTTCCGGGTAGGCAAAGGGCAGCTCATCAAGATTTTGAAGTAAGTCTCTGAAGCCTGTAAAAATGAATTTTGTATTTTTTACAAAAGAAATTCCCTTGATTTTTAAGATTTTTTCGCTTTCTTCATTTAGATTTTGTAAAATTTCTGCAGAATTTGAAAAAGCTTCAATGAATTCAAGAAAAGTGTTTTCGCCTTCGCCGTTAATCACAAAGTCAAGTGAGGGCAGTGCAGTAAGATATTTTTGTGCCGAATATGAAAATTCCGGACCGCCCGCGCCAATAATGCAGAAAGGCAGAATTTTTTTTACATCAGAAATTATGTTTGAAATGTAAGTTGAATTCCAAATGTAAGTTGAAAAAAGTACAAGTTCCGGCTCAAAAGATTTTATTCCGCGCAGAGTTTCAATAAAAGGCTGATTTATTGTAAATTCTGCAATATTGATTTGTGTTTGAAGTTTTTTTTCATCAGATAAATATTTTTGTGCAAAAGTTTTTAAATATCTTACCGCAAGATTTGTATGCATGTAACTTGCATTTACAGCTACAAGAAGAATTTTCATAAAATCATTTTATAATATTTTTTGCTGATTGTGGAGTAAAAGCAAATCCGATTTTAGAATCTTTTATTTTTGATTGTGAGAACAAATTTTTTGTTAACAAAAAATCCCCGAAAATCTGTACTTATTTTGCGAAATTCGGGGATTAAAAAGGCTAAAAACCGCCTATTGTTTTTTGTTCTGACTAAAAAATTATTTTGCAGTAATTAAAAGCGTCTTTGAATCAAGTTTTAAATTTGTTTCCAAATCCTTTTCTTTTCCTGCCTTAAGTACCATAACCTTTGTAACATTAGATTTTGCTTCCAAATGGATAACATTGTAGAAATAAGAAAGAATTGCTTTTGGAGCCTGCTCTTCAAGTTTTTCTGAATCAGCTGTAGCACTAATCCAAATTTTTGCCTTTGTTGCCTTTGCATAAGCTGCAACTGACTGAATGTCTGATTCTTTTACCTTTGAAAAATCAACTCCGTCAATAACAACTCCTGCCGTAGAAAATCCACCAGCTTTTAGAGCGTTAAGAGTGTTAACAACTTTTTCAAGACTGAAACTGTCCTGACTAAAATTAAGGATTGTTCTATTGCGGGTAATTACCTCCTTTACTTCCGCAGCGTTAGGAATTGCCTTCTTTTTTGCAATTTCATTAAAAATATCATCATACCACGTAATTACGTTGCTAGAATGCTGATCAAACGAAACATGAACAAGCTGCTTTCCGTTAAGAAGAGTGTCCATTCCAAACTGAACCAAAACTGAAGTCTTGCCAAGTCCCTTTTTTGCGGTTACAAGGCCAAGTTCACCTGCCTTAAGTCCACCAGTAGCCTCGTCAAAAGCTCGAATCGGACTGCGCTCATAAAGTTCCTGCTTTGCCATATAATTCTCCTATAAAAAGATAATGAGGAAATATCAATTTCCGATTTGATTTTTTTTGAATATCAGTCTGCTCAAATTTTTTTGCATACAAATATTCTGATACTTCTAGTTTAGCACAAAATTTCTTATAAAACAAAATAAATCTAGAACTAATGTTTCAAAAAGACTGTTTTTATATTTTACGCGGATTTTTAATAGACTTTGTTATGAAAAGCTCTAAAAATTGCAGTTTTTAGAGATGGTTTTATGTTGCTGCGTGTTAAAAAAAAAAGTCCTCCACAAAACGTGAAGGACTTCCTGAAATTCAGTTGAAAGAAAAATTTGTAAATAACGGAATTTCAAAATCTTTTATAAATTGAAATTCCTAATTAAAATTTTTGCTTAGTTTCCTGCCTTTTTCTTTTCCTGGTAAGCTTTGATAAGCTCGTCGCCAATAGCATTAGGAACTTTTCCGTATTTTTCGAATTCCATCGTAAATTCTGCTTTTCCTTGAGTAGAAGAGCGAAGAATTGTAGAGAATCCGAACATTTCAGAAAGAGGTACTTCTGCATCTACTGTTGAAGTTCCGTTGTCATCTTCAGAAGAAATAATAACACCGCGTCTCTGGTTAATAAGACCGAACATATTTCCCTGAAATTCTGTAGGTCCGGCAATTTCAACTTTCATAATAGGTTCAAGAATTGCAGGTTTTGCCTTTGCATATCCTTCACGGAATGCACCAATTGCTGCTGTCTGGAATGCGATATCAGAAGAGTCAACAGGATGGTACTGACCATCGTTGATTGTAATCTTTACGCCAACAACTGGAGCCCCAATAAGGGAACCCTTTTCCATTGCTTTAACAAATCCTTTGTTGCAGGAAGGAATATATTCGTTAGGAATTGCACCTCCCTTGATTGCGTCAACAAATTCGTAGTCTTTATCTGCAAGAGGTTCCATGAATCCAGCAACACGTCCGTACTGACCAGAACCACCAGTCTGCTTTTTATGAGTGTAGTTAAATTCGGCTCTCTGACCAATAGATTCGCGGTAAGCAACCTGTGGCTGACTAACCTTTACTTCGCATTTGTATTCGCGCTTCATACGCTCAACGTAAACTGCAAGATGCAACTCACCCATTCCCTTGATGATTGTCTGATTTGATTCAGGATCAACGTATGTCTGGAAAGTTGGGTCTTCCTTTGTAAAGCGGTTCAATGCTTTTGACATATTTGCAGCATCAGCCTTGTTTACAGGTTCAATTGCCTGAGAAATAACTGGTTCTGGAACGAACATAGAAGTCATTGCAATGTTAAGTCCACCACCGCAGAATGTATCTCCTGAAGCACAGTCAACGCCGAACAATGCAATAATGTCGCCTGGCATACCTTCGTTAATATCTTCCATTGCGGCTGAATTCATACGAACAATGCGTCCAACCTTGAACTTTCTCTTTGCACGTGTGTTGTAAAGTTCTTCGCCTTTAACAATTTTTCCCTGATAAATGCGTACGTATGTAAGCTGACCATACTGTCCGTCATCAAGTTTGAATGCAAGTGCAACACAAGGTTTGTTTTCTACATTGAACAATTCAACTTGTTCTTCGTTTTTATCCAAATCAAGACCGTAGTTATGAACTTCAGTAGGATTTGGAAGATAGCGCTGAACGCCGTCAAGAAGAGGCTGAATTCCCTTGTTAACATGAGCTGAACCAAGGAAAACACCTACAAACTGTTCTGCCAGAGTTCCCTTGCGAACTGCAGCGATAATTTCTTCTTCAGAAGGTTCCTGACCGTCAAGAACTTTTTCCATAAGTGTATCGTCAAAGTTTGCAGCTTCTTCAAGAAGTTCCTGGCGATATTTTTTTGCGTCTTCAACAAGGTGAGCTGGAATTTCTGCGTAGCGGAGTTCTTCACCGTTTGGTCCGTCAAAGTAAATTGCCTTCATTGAAATAAGATCAATTACACCTTCAAGTTTGTCTTCAAGACCGATTGGAAGTTCCATCATATGAGCGTTAAGTCCGAGCTTTTCGCGGAGCTGTCCACAAACGCGGATTGGATTTGCTCCCTGACGGTCACATTTGTTAACAAATGCAATGCGAGGTACATGATAACGTTTAAGCTGGCGGTCAACAGTAATTGACTGAGACTGAACACCTGCAACAGCACAGAGAATCATAATAGCACCGTCAAGAACGCGCAGTGAGCGTTCAACTTCTACTGTAAAGTCTACGTGGCCTGGAGTGTCGATTAAGTTGATTGTTGTGTCTTTCCACTGAACCTGTGTTGCTGCTGACTGAATTGTAATTCCGCGCTCGCGCTCCAATTCCATATTGTCCATTACAGCACCTACACCGTCTTTTCCGCGGACTTCGTGAATTGCGTGAATCTTGTTACAATAGAACAAAATACGTTCTGAAGTGGTTGTTTTTCCAGAATCAATGTGGGCACTGATACCGATATTACGTACTTTAGTAATATCAAAAGCCATAATATTTACCTCTCATAAAAAAAATATATTCTTCTTTACGTACAATATGAAAATAAAATTTGCATATTGTAATAGTCGAGTAACTATAATGAAAAAATGCCTTAAATTCAATAGCAAATTGAATTTTCTGAGATTTGGCTTTTTTAGAAAAAGTCAGTTTGTAAATCTTTTTTGAAGTCTGCGGAAATTTTTATTCTGATTTTTAAATTCTGTGTGCTGAAAAGAAAATTTGCTGCCGAAGAAAAATTTAAATCATTAAAAACAGAATTTTTTTGATTCAGGCTGACTGCCGAAGAAATTGTCTTTAAAAAAATTCTTTTGGGATAAAAATAAAAATTTGCTGAATAAAGTAAATTTTCTGATTCTGCTGTGATTTCC
>CAVCIJ010000228.1:0-3322 GCA_963601995.1 bacterium
AAATAAGAGTAATCCGTGCAATGAATAAAAAAGAAGCTAATGATGTACTTGAAGCATTAAAAAAGGCAAATATTTAGTCAGTTAAAGAATTTTCGCTCTTTTTCAACTTCATCCATAAAACTTTCATCAACAACCGGCGGATGATCATTAAAGTAAAGTATCTGCTGAAGTTCTTCCTGAGTGTGCGCACCCCAAAGTGGAACAAGATTTTCAAACTGATGTAAAAATCCAAATGCAAGCGGAATATTGCTTATAATTCCGCCATTAAGAGGCTGCATTGCAATACAGCCAATTTCTTTTTTTTGACAAAGCAAAATAAGCTCTTGAGTTGAGCCCTCACTTATCATGCTAAAAGGAAACTGAACGGTTTCGTAAAGAGTGCTTTCAATCGCCTTCCGTGCAAGTTCAAGATCCTGCAGTGCAATTCCAAAATGCTTTATTACGCCCTTTTTTTTAAGAGACAAAAGTTCATTATAAAGTCCGTCTTCGCCATCAGGCTGCGGAATAATTGCTGGATTTTCAAGTTGATACAAATCGATTGTATCTGTTTCGAGAGCGTAAAGGCTTTCCTGCAAATCCAAACGGAGTTCATGCACACTTTGTGCCGTAGTTTTTGTAGCTAAAACCACATTCTGCCTTATTCCAAGCAAAGCGTCTCCCAATCTTTTTTCGCACACTGCTTTTGAATGAGAGGTATCAAAAAAATTCATTCCACCGTTATAAGCCTGATGAACAATAGCACAGGCTTTTTCGTCCGCAGATTCTGGATTTTCTTCGATTTCAGCACAATCCAAACTCATAGCACCAAAAGAGGTACGGCTTACAAGGAGATTTGTTTTTCCTAAGGCAATATATTCCATCTTTTAATCCAAAATATTTTTTAGATAATTTCTGAACTTATAAAAAGATACCCTGAACCTAAGCTCAGGGTAAATCACAAACTTACAGCTGCTGCAAAAGTTTTATTCAAAAACTCTTAAATCATCTTTTAAAGTCAGTAAAAAATCAGTCTTCACGTTCTACAGGCTTATAATTTTTTATTGCATTAAACAAGAACGAATGTAAGTCGCTAAGTTTTACGCGTTCCTGCTCCATGCTGTCTCTAAAACGAACTGTAACTGTGTTGAACAAGTCATTTGCTGAACCATCGTCCTTTTTTTCCTGAATTGTATCATAGTCAACTGTTACACAGAAAGGAGTTCCAACTTCGTCTTGACGGCGATAACGCTTTCCTACAGTTCCAGAAACATCAAAATCAGTAACAAAATCTTCCTTTAAGAGATGCTGAATTTCCTTAGCTTTTTCTGCAAGTCCATCCTTTTTCATAAGAGGCAAAACGGCAACTGTAACAGGTGCAAGGCGTGGATCCAAATGCAAAACAGTTCTATAATCTTCAGGCTCGCCTTCCTTAGCAACATTCTGCTCCTCATAAGCTTCGCAAAGGAACATAAGGAAATTGCGGTTAAGTCCGGCAGAAGTCTCGATTACGTAAGGAACATATTTTTTATTTCCATCATCCTGATCAATATAATTCATATCCTTTTTAGAATATTTCATATGCTGACTAAGATCAAAATCAGTACGGCTGTGAATTCCTTCAACTTCCTCAAAACCGATTGGGAATTTGTAAGTAACATCATAAGCGTCCTTTGCATAGTGAGCAAGTTTATCGTGATGATGCCATTTTAAATGCGATTCCTTGATTCCGTACTTTAAATAAAATGCCCAGCGATCTTTTCGCCAGCGTGCAAATGTTTCGTCTTCAGTTCCAGGTTTACAGAAATATTCCATTTCCATCTGCTCAAATTCGCATGTTCTGAAAATAAAATTCTTAAAAATAATTTCGTTGCGGAATGATTTTCCGACCTGAGCAACACCAAAAGGAACTTTCATTCTGTTAGACTGAACAATGCTCTTAAAATCAGTAAAAATTCCCTGACAAGTTTCAGGACGAAGATAAATAAGATGTGTGTCGTCAGCAACAGGGCCCTGATAAGTTTTAAACATCAAGTTGAACTCGCGAACGTCTGTATATTTGCGGTTTTTGCTGCCACAAACAGGACAATTTATATGTTCATCAATAAATGCTTTCATTTCTTCGTGCGTCATTGTGTCAACTGGCTTTTCTGTTGCAAAGTTATTAGCCGCACACCAATCTTCAATAAGTTTATCTGCTCTGTGGCGTGCATTACATTCAAGACAGTCAATCATTGGATCTGAAAAATGACCAACATGACCAGAAGCTTCCCAAGTTGTATGATGCTGAAAAATCGCAGAATCAAGACCAACAACATCATCGTGAAGCTGAGTCATTTCCTTCCACCAGGCATTTTGTATATTTCGCTTAAAATCAACTCCCAAAGGTCCGTAATCCCAAGCTCCAGCCTGTCCACCGTAAATTTCAGATGCCTGATAAACAAATCCCCTTCTCTTGCAAAGGCTTATGATTTTGTCCAAAGTGCAAGAATGATCCACAATTTTTTCTTTTGCCATATATTGACTCCCATAAAAAGACAAATTCTTATAAAGAACCTAAATATCCGAATATGCTAACAAAAATTACAATTTTTGCCTAGCAGTATATGTGTTCAAAATATTTAAAGAGACAAATTGATTGACGCACAGTAGTGATATTTTTTTATGAGCGATTTTTTTTGTCTAGAAGGATCTTCTTGTTAACACGCGGAATTATTCATTGTTTAGAAGAAATCTTTTTGTTAACACGCAAAATTTCTTGTTTCAGAAGAAATCTTCTTGTTAACACGCCCGCACGTGTTACTGATAAAATTTTCTGTTTACTAAAAAATCATTTTTTAACAAGCAAAATTCCTTGTTTAGAAGAAATCTTCTTGTTTACACGCGAAATTTTCTGTTAAAAAAAAATTCAATGAACGCGCACAGATACTGTTTTTCGAGGATTTTTCAGAACAAATAAAAGAAAGTCAAAAAGAAAAGAAAGTCTTTTATTTTTTGCAGAAGTTTTTCTAAACAAAGGCTCTTTTAAAAGCCAGGTTCTTTTTAAGAGGTGAATTTCATTAAGTTTTAAAGTTTCATAAAGTCCGCAAATTTTATCAGCAAAGGTAATTATCCAGCCTTCTGAAGTTTTAGGAGGCTTTGGAGTTAACGGAAACATATGGTGAACAATAATGTCTTTTTCAGTGGGCGAAAGGTCAAAAACTTTTTCAGCGTTTTCAAGGGCAATTTTTGGATGAATAAATCCGTGAAGATGAGGACAAACGCTTTTATTATGCCAGTCATACAAAAAATAATCATGAAGCAATGCACCGCGAACAAGTGAAATTTTATCGACTTTTAACTTAAA
>CAVCIJ010000229.1:0-9893 GCA_963601995.1 bacterium
ATCTAAAACTGTCAGCAAAATTTCCGCTCAGACTGCTTCCAAAACAAAAGGCAAAATTCAATCAAAAGAATTTGATGAATGCGAAAAAATTTCAAACAACACAATTCTTTCTGTAAAAGATTTAAACATTTCTTTTCAAACAACAGCTGGAATCGTAAACGCTATACGCGGAGTAAATTTTGAAGTAAAGAGAGGCGAAACTCTTGCTATTGTAGGAGAATCTGGTTCAGGAAAATCTGTTACAACAAAGGCAGTTATGGGAATTCTTGCAAAAAATTCTATTGTAAATTCAGGAAAAATCATCTACAACTGCCTTGAACCTGACGAAAAAACTTATACGCGCTACGACATTTTAAATATGGAAACTCGCGATATCCGAAAAAATATCAACGGAAAAAATATCGCAATGGTTTTCCAGGATCCAATGACTTCCCTTGATCCTACAATGAATATTGGAAAGCAGATTGTTGAAGGAATGATTTTACATTATAAAACCCCAAAAGAAGAAGCTTACAAAAAAGCACTTAAACTTCTTCACGAAGTAGGAATTAATGACGCAAGTGAAAGACTTAAAAATTATCCGCACCAGCTTTCAGGCGGAATGAGGCAAAGAATTGTAATTGCTATAGCTCTTGCAAATGATCCTGAACTTTTAATCTGCGACGAGCCGACAACCGCGCTTGATGTTACAATTCAGGCAAAAATTCTTGATTTGATTAAAGATATTCAGAAAAAACGTAATCTTTCGGTGATTTTTATTACCCACAATATGGGAGTTGTTGCGAAAGTTGCCGACAGAATCAATGTAATGTACGCAGGAAAAATCGTTGAAAGCGGCACTGCTGATGAAATTTTCTACAATCCTCGTCATCCTTATACGTGGGGACTTTTGAGTGCAATGCCGGATTTGCAAACTAACGGAAAAAGGCTTTACACAATTCCTGGAAGCCCGCCAAATCTTCTTCACAAAGTACAGGGTGACCCTTTTGCACCACGAAATATCTATGCACTCAACATTGACGACAGGCTTGAACCGCCGATGTTCAAAATTACGCAAACTCACAGTGCAGCTACCTGGCTTTTACATCCAGACGCTCCAAAAGTGGAAATGCCGGAAGAACTTAAGGAAAGAATTAAACGAATGAAAGAGGAAGCAAAAAAATATGAATGAAAAAACACCTTTGCTAAAAATTGAAAACTTAAAGCAGTATTTTAAAATTTCCTCTTCCTACACTGTAAAGGCAGTGGACAATGTTTCATTTGAAATTTATCCTGGCGAAACTTACGGACTTGTAGGCGAAAGTGGAAGCGGAAAGTCTACAATCGGACGCAGCGTAATCCGTCTTTACAATCCGACTGCTGGAAAAATAACATTCGACGGTCACGACATTTCAGGCAAAATGAAAGGAGAAACTCAAAGTTATCTTCGCACAAATATGCAGATGATTTTCCAGGATCCAATGGCGTGTCTTAATCCGCGAAAAAAAGTCGGAGAAATTATTGGCGAAGGGCTGGATATTCATCATCTTTATAAAACCCGTGCTGAACGCGAGGAAAAAATCCAGAAAATTCTAAAAAAAGTAGGACTTGCTCCGGAACACATTGAGCGTTATCCGCATCAGTTTTCAGGCGGACAAAGACAGAGAGTTGGAATTGCCCGTGCGCTTATTATGAATCCAAAACTTGTAATTGCTGACGAGTGCATTTCTGCACTTGACGTTTCAATTCAGGCACAGGTAGTAAATATGATGAAAGATATTCAGGAAGAAAGTGGCTGTGCCTATCTTTTTATAGCACACGACTTGAGTATGGTAAAATATATTTCTGACAGAATCGGCATTCTTCATCTGGGACATCTTCTTGAAACCGGCACAACAGATGAAATTTTCGCCCATCCGATTCATCCATATACGAAAAGTCTTCTTTCGGCAATTCCGCGCCCAAATCCAGTTTTAGAGAAAAACCGCCAGATAGAAACATATAATTATTACACAAGCGGAATCGACTATACAAAGGGCACTGTTCACACAGTTGAAGGCACGCATAAAGTACTTGCAACTGACGAAGAGTTTGAAAAATGGACTTGCTGAATTAAAAAAATTGGAAAAACAAAATAAATGATGATAGAATAAAGTATACTTATTTTTTAAAGAGAGGTTCTTTATGAAAAAAGCAAAATTTATTTTTCTATCATCAGTTTTATTTTTTGGGAGTCTCTGTTTTGCCCAAGAAGCTGAAAAAGTTTTAATTCAGAATTCTAGCGAAGTTCAAGAAGAAACTAAGATTGAAGAAACTGCAGTTTTAGAAAATGAAGAAAGTGTTTCGTCGCAAGATGACTCAAATTTTCAAAAAGAAAAAAGTCCTGGATATATTGCCGCAGAATCAACAATAAAAAAAGGCGGAATGTTTTTTAAAGTAACTGAAGTTCAGCCCTACTTACAGGCTTTGAATCTTGATGAAAAAAAAGAACTTTATTCTGAATACAAAAAAAGTCCTCTACTCGCAGGTCTTTTAAACGGATTTGCAGGATTTGGAGTTGGTTCCTTTGTTCAAAAAGACTGGATAGGTGGTACGGCGTTTTTACTTTGGGATTCGGCTTCCATTGCTCTTATACTTGGTGGATATTTGGGAATTCAAAACTTAAATAATACACCTGCATCTACACCAGAAGAAGCAGCTGCAGCTATACTTGCTGCTGCTTTTGTATATCCTATTGTAATTGTTACAGGTGCAGCTTCATTTTTAATAGCCCGCGGAGTTGCCGCAGGTGTTGGAGTGGCAGTTTCTAATTCATATAATAAAAAACTTCAAAATGCACTTTCTCTTTCCAAAGCAGAACTTTCCTTTGTCCCTGTTTACTCTAAAAATAATGACAGTGGAATTGCACTTCGCGTAAAATTTTAACTTTTCGAAAATCTACTCAATAAGTTGCAAGGTTTTCAGAAGATAAAAACTATGATAACATACTGCATATTTTTAAGTTTATTTTTAGGAAAATTTATGCAGTACAGAGAGTCTGATAAAAATTGCAGTTTTTAACGGACTCTCTGTATATAGTTTTCCAAATTCTAAACTAAACAAATCTAAAAAATAAAAAAAGTTTTTTTTACGGGGGAAAAAATGAAAGTTCAAAAAACAAAAAATTTATGGCTTATCAATTTTGCACTTGGTTTTGTTGGAAAAAAACAGTACAGAGTTGCAAAAAATGCTGCAAAAAACTGCAAAAAAACTGCGCTTAACACTTTGCGCGGAATTCTTGACTATGCAAAAGATACAGAATGGGGAAAATCACACAATTTTTCTGAAATTCTGAATGCAAAAACTGATGAAGACTTAGTTTCTTTGTGGAAAAAAAATGTTCCTCCTGCAGATTACGAAGATTTCAGGTCATTTATTGATCGGCACAAGAATGGAGAAGAAAATATTCTTTTTCCTGGAAAACCAAAAATGTATGCAACAACTTCAGGAACTACAAGTAAACCTAAGTGGATTCCAATCACAAACGAATATTATGATAATGTCTACAGTAAAATGACAAATCTCTGGCTTTACACATTTATGATGTACAGACCAGACTGTTTTGCAGGTCCTGCAATGTCAATTGTTGGAAAGGCGATTGAAGGTTATGCTCCTGACGGAACTGTTTACGGCTCTGTTTCTGGCGTTACAAGACGCGATATTCCTGATTTTATAAAACCCATTCATTCAGCTCCGGCAGATGTTTTTGAAATAACAGATTACACAGCCCGCTATTACACAATTATGCGAATTGGTATAGAACAGGATCTTCATATTATAATTACAGCAAATCCGTCAACAATTGTTGAAATGCAAAACAATGTAAATGAATTTTTTGATGATTATGTAAAAGACATTGAAAACGGAACACTTAATGAAAAACTCAATATTTCCAGTGAAATTAGAGCTGCCCTTGCCCCGATTTTTAAGCCGAATCCGGAACGTGCACAAGAGCTGCGTGAGTTAAAACAAAAATATGGAAATGTTCTTCCAAAACATTACTGGCCGCGTCTTCGCGTGCTTACAACCTGGAAATGCGGAAATACAAAAGTTTATATGGATAAATTCAAAAACTCATTTCCAGAAGATATGCTTTATCAGGAATTTTCTTATTTTGCATCAGAATGCAGAACCGGCTTAGTTCTAAATGGAAAAGATGACACAGTTTTGTTTCCACAGTATCATTACTTTGAATTCATTGAAGAAAAAGATCTTGACAATCCAAATCCACAATTCAAGCAGATTTATGAACTTGAAAAAGGAAAACGTTATTCAGTTTTTGTTACAACCTATGCCGGACTTTACCGCTACAATAT
Source organism: bacterium (assembly GCA_963601995.1). GTDB lineage: Bacteria > Spirochaetota > Spirochaetia > Treponematales > Treponemataceae > Treponema_D. Next base: position 4,335 of record CAVCIJ010000229.1, read on the forward strand.
GAACGATCTTGTTGAAGTTACAGAAAATTTTGGAACAATTCCAACAATCCAGTTCATTCAGAAAATAAATGGCATTATTTCAATGACTGGCGAAAAACTTCACGAAAGTCAGTTTATTCAGGCTGTAAATAATACAGAAAAAGAAACTGGTAATCAGTTGAAATTTTTTGTAGGCTTTGCTGATGTTGAAAATTCAGTTTATCAGATTTATTACGAATTTGAAAACGAAGATATTTCTCAAGAAGAAATTACAAAATTTAACAAAACTGTTGATGAGCAACTCAAAAAAATCAACATTGAGTACGAAGCAAAACGCGATTCCTTAAGAATTGCCGAACCTGTTGCAAACGTTCTTGTAAAAAATTCATTTGAAAAATTCAAGGAAGAATGTCTTAAAAACGGATTCCGTGACGGACAATTTAAACTGAATCTTTTAATGCAGGACGAAAAGCGGCGTGCAATGTTTGAAAAACTAAAAAAATAATTTCAGTAAAAAGGGCATTTCAAGTTTCCAGACGGATTTTCATAACTTCAAAAGAGACTTGAAATGTCAAAAGAATCATCAGGGAAAATATGCTTACAAAATATCGTGCTGTAATTTTTGATTTTGATGGAACGCTTTATGACAATTCAACGATTATAAAAGATTTAATTCTAGCCTTGCCGGCTGATATTTTTAAAATGAATGCTGAAAGAAAGGTTCGGCGTGAAATGAAGGGATTTTTTTTTGGCGATGAAAAAACTTATCTTGAACAAAAATTTTCTAAAATGAGCAGCAGTGCATATTTTAAGAGCAAAGAAGATGCAAGAAACTGGTACTATGAAATTTTTCTAAAAAAGATGATTTTTTTGCTGAAAAAAAAGTATCACGCAAGAAACGGCGTTCAGGAACTTTTTGCACTTTTGAAAAAAAAGAAAATAAAAACGGCAGTTTTCAGCGACTATCCCTTTGTAAAAGAAAGAATGCAGGCCTTAAACATAGATTTTAGCAATGTCGATTTTATTTACAATTCAGAAGAACTTGGCGGATTAAAGCCTGCAAAAGAAAGTTTTATTAAAATAGCACATGAATTTTGCCTTGAAAATGAAACACAAAAAATTCTTGTTGTTGGCGACAGAAACGACACTGACGGACAAGGTGCACGAAATGCAAAAATGGATTTTGTGCAGATAAAAAATAAAAATGAAAACGAAGATTTTTCGCATCCTGTTTTACGTTGGGATGAATTTTTAAATCTTGCGCTAAGTTGAAAAATTAAGGATACAAAAATGTGGCAAAATCAAAATGAAGTTGAATATAAAAAAAGAGAACATATTGTAAAACCAGGCGTTTTTATTCCGCAAACAAATATCAATTACCCTCAAAAGCCTGATGAATACATTCTTCAGCCCAAAATAATCTATCCTGTAAAAGTTGATTCGAACTACCCTTACCTTGACAAATCTTTTAAAGGACGCCTTTTAAATTTTGCGGTTTACACAGGGATTTTTACATTTGTTTTTATAATTCACAAAATACGCTATGGACTAAAAATTGAAGGAAAAAAGAATTTACGTGCTGCAAAAAAGTACTGCAAAAATGGCGCGCTTACAGTTTGCAATCATGTTTATCGCTGGGATTTTCTTGCTGTTGTTCAAGCTGTAAGAAAAAAGATGTGGTTCATTTCAAGAACAGAAAATGTTATGACAAGTGACAGAAATTTTGTTCGTGGAGCCGGCGGAATTCCACTTCCAGAAGGAAGTTCAGGAATCAGACAGTACAATCAGGCCTTTGATGAACTTCATTCCAAAAAAAAATGGATTCATATTTTTCCAGAAAGCTGTCGCTGGGACTATTATGAACCAATCCGCCCATTTAAAATTGGAGCATTTAAGATGGCTTACCGATACCAAATTCCTGTAATTCCGTGCGTTTTGACTTATAGAGAAGCAAAAGGGATTTATAAGATTTTTAAGGTAAAGCATCCTCTCATTACAATTCATATTGGAAAAGCAATTCTCCCTTATGCAAAAGACGGAGAGAGAAAGAATGATGTGTGCCAGAGAATGAGAAAAGAAGCACACTCTCAAATGGTAAAAATGGCAGGAATCCTGCAAAACTGCTGGGAAGCTCAAGGCGATTAAACAAAAAAAAATCCATAAATCTAAAATTGATTTTTTTTAATCATTTTTGAACTTAAAAATTTCAATTTTTAGATCCATATAATAAAACTTCAGAGGCTAAAATGAAATTAACTAAAAAACTTATTACCGCAGTCTTTCTTCTTGCGGGAATTAAATTTTGTGCATTCTGTACTCCGCTCACGTTAAATTCTGTATGTAAAGATTTATCTTCAAATTCTGTAACAAGCGGAGACTTTGTACAAATCAAAACAATCAGCACTTCAAAAGGTCCGCGTGAACTAAAATCAGCAGGGAATTTTATCTTCTGCCTTCAGGGAATTTTGTGGAACACGCAAAAACCTTTTCCTTCACAAATGATAATTACTTTGTCAAAAATTACACAAACAAACGCAAAAGGCGTTACAAGCACAATTGAAGCTTCCGAAAATCCAACGTTTTCTTCAATTGCAAAAAGCCTTACAGCAGTTTTTTCAGGGGACATAAGCGTTCTTGAAGAGAATTTTAAAACTGAATTTTCTCAAGATTCAGGCAATTCCTGGACAATAAATCTTTATCCAAAGAATGAGGTCTTTGCCAAATCAATTCAGCAAATAAAATTGAGTGGAAATTTAAATACTAATGAAAAAGCTCAACTTGACGAAATTGAACTTTCTGAAAATCAAAACTCTAAAATAAAATATTTATTCCAAAATCAAAAATTCAAAAAGGAACTCAGCGAAAATGAAAAAGCCCTCTTTTATTAGTAAATTGAACAACCGGCAGTTTTTGATAATTTGGCTGATTTTTCATCTTGGTTTTGCACTTTATTTCGCGTCAGTTTATTTTGCCACAAAGGGCGACATTTCTATTGACGCGGACTTATTCAATATGTTTCCAAAATCTTTTAACGAAGAATCAATTCGAATTGTCGATGAAAAGTTAACTACAAGTACTGCACAAAATGTTTTTATACTTTCCTGCAATTCTGACTTTGAAAATGCAAAAAAAGCTGCTGAAAATGTTTATAATAAACTTTTAAAAAGTGAAAAATTCAAATCAGTTAATCTTTATTCTGAAAATACTGATTTTTCAGAAGTTTTATCTTTACTAAAAAAATACCGCTACAATCTTTTAGATGATGATTCTATTGAGCAAATTGAAGAATCGCCGCAAATGTTTGCACAGGAAGCTCTTGAAAGTGCATATTCGCCGTTTTCGCTTTTACCGCTAAATCTTGAAGAAGATCCTTTTATGCTGGAAGAAAAAATTGCAAATTATTACATAAATGTTGCAGCTTCCTCAGGAATTTCAATGTCAGCAAAAGAAGGCGTTCTTGCGTCTTCGTACAACGGAAACTGGTATGTAATGATTCAGGGAATTTTAAGCAAAGAAGGAGCAGCTCTTTCAAGTCAGAATAACGGTGTTTCAGAAATTTATAATGTCTGCAATTCTGTAGAAAACTATGGAAGCCGATTTATATTTTCTGGAACTCCAGTCAATTCTCACCAAAGTTCAAATTCTGCAATGAAAGAAATTTCTTTAATTTCAACAGTTTCAATTTTTGTAGTAATTTTAATTTTAATTCTTATTTTCCGCTCGCCTCTTCCGATTTTATGTAGTCTTGCATCAATTTTTATGTCGATAGGAATAGCTTTTGCTGCAACTCTTGCGATATTCCATCAAATTCATATTCTGACACTCGTTTTTGGAACCTCGTTAATTGGTTCCTGCATTGACTACAGTCTGCATTATTTTACACATTGGGCTGGAAATAAAGAACTTCTTAGCGGATCTCAAATCAGAAAGCATCTTATGGGCGGACTTTCTATGGCAATAGTTTCTACTGTACTTTGCTACATAATTTTGATGTTTGCACCCTTTGACCTTTTACGTCAAATGTCTGTCTTTTCAATTACAGGCCTGCTAAGTTCATTTTTAACAACAATTTGCATTTACCCTATGATTCCGATTCCAAAGAAAAACCGCGAATTAAAAATGCTCAAATTTGTGAAGCCTTCAAAAAATAAAAACAGAAAAAAAATGATTGGCAGAATCGGCATAACAGCGATGTTTGTTTTTTCAATCGGAACAATTTTGATTTTGCACAGCAGAGTTTCAGTTCACAATGACTTATTTAAACTTTATACAATGAAGGGAAAAATTCTTGAAGACAGAAATGAAACTGTTAACGTCATAAAATACAATCCTTCGTGCTGGTTTATAGTCTGCGGAAATGATGAAAACGAGACTCTTGCAAGGGAAGAAAATCTTAGAAAAAAACTTGAATCTTATTCTGACGAAAAAATTTCTTATGCCAGTCCGTCAAAATTTATTCCGTCTGAATCTCATCAAAAAAAATCTAGAGAAGCCGTAAAAAAGCTTTTGGAAATTTCAGTAGAACAATACGAATCACTTGGTTTTGAAGCTTCATACGCTGAAAATCTAAAAAAAGATTTTGAAACCACAGAAGGCGACTATATTTCATTTGAAAGAGAAAACGTTCCGTCTTTTTTAGCAAGCAAAATTTCTAAAGTCTGGCTTGGAAAAATCGGAGAAAAATATTATTCAGTAATAATGCCAAATATGGTTTCAAATCCAAACGGACTTAAGCAATTTGAAAGCACAGAAGACGGCGTATATTTTATAAGCAAAATGGCTGATATGGCACGGGATCTTGACAAACTTACAACTATTGTAATTGAATTTTTTGCATTGGCTTACATCGTAATGTTTATAATTTTAAAATTCTTTTACAGTTGGAAACAGTCTTTAAAAATAATATCAATTCCGATACTTATAATTTTTATGAGTGCTGCAATTTTTGCAATTTCAAAAATCGACCTTGAATTTTTTTCAGTAACAGGATTGATTCTTGTTTTTGGTCTCGGCGTAGACTATATAATTTACATGGTTCAAAACGAAAACGACAAGGCTCTTAAGGAAAAAACAATTGAACCTTTTGCTACGTTTTTATCGTTCTTTACAACGGCAATTTCTTTTGGCGCACTTGCATTAAGTTCATTCCAGCCTGTTCATTTGATGGGACTTTCAATTTTTGTAGGACTGACAACCGCTTATGTAAGTACAATTTTTTATGACAGAAGCCTTTGACTTTGAAAGGACAATTTTGAAATAAAAAATATTATCAGAAATTTGGAGATTTTTGTGAAAAAAAGATTTCTTTTTATTTTGTGCAAAATTTTTTCAGGATTTGTATTTTTGCTGGGAATTTTTTCATGTTCAAGTACAGATCTTGAAAAAGAATCATTGAACAAAGTTTTTGTTACAAATTCAAAATCTATAAATATTCTTGAACCAGACAAAATTGACGGCAGTGTTGACAGTGTGTATCTTTTAAGCGCAAATTTTAACGAGATAAGTTTTAATATTCTTTCATACATTCAAGCCGATGATTCAGGAATTTTTATTGATTTTTTAAATGACTTTGGCACAAGT
>CAVCIJ010000230.1:0-4128 GCA_963601995.1 bacterium
CCGTAAACCTGAGCCATAAGTTGATGTCCGTAGCACAAGCCTAAAATTGGAATGTCAAGATTTAAAATCTCAGAATTAAACTGAGGAATATTTTCATCATAAACTGAAGAAGGTCCGCCTGAAAAAACAATGCCCCTGCAGTTTTCAAAAATTTCAAGAGGTGAAGAAGGCAGAGCGATTTCTGAATAAAAACCCAACATACGGAAGCGTTTTGCAATAAGATGAGCGTATTGGCTTCCAAAATCTAAAACAATAATTTTTTCTCGTGACATAGCGGAATTATAATAGAAAACAATTCAAAGTGGAATAGAATGAAGACCTCAATTTTTGTTTTAATCAGTGTTTCAATGTGATTTTTTCGTGCGGGTTTGATTGGTAATGAATTTTTTTGTTAACAGAAGATTCTTTTCTTAACAAAAAAAATTTTTTTTGTAAACAAGGCGTATTTACTGATAGAATTCTGCTGTTATTAAAAAATTACTTTCTTAACATCGCGACTGTTACTGCCGGAATTCTCTGTAAAAAGAAAATCAATTTGTATACAAGTAAATTTTTGTTAACAAATTTTGCCTGCTTACTGACAAAATTTTTTTGTTAACAGAAAATTCTTTTTCTTAACTAAAAAATCCTTTAAATTACAAAATCTGCTGAAAAACAAAAAAATCTGCACTTGAGCAAGGGCTTGCAAATAACTAGAATGAAACATTATGAAACCTACTTTAATTAAAGATTTGCTTACATCAAATCCTGACGGACGGACTGTTACTGTTTGCGGTTGGATCCGTACAAAACGTGATTCAAAAAACTTGGTTTTTATTCAGGTGAATGACGGAAGTTGTTTTGCTAGCATTCAGCTTACCTTTGATAGAAATGCTCCGGTTTCCGGCGCAAATGTGGATGAAATTGAAAATCAACTTAAAAATGCTTCAACGGGTGCTTCTTTGCGTGCAGAGGGACTTCTTCTTCCTTCTCCTGCAAGCGGACAGGCTGTTGAAGTTAGCCTTTTAAGTCTTGAAATTATTGGACTTTGCAATTCTGAAGAATATCCGCTTCAAAAAAATCGGATGTCGATGGAATATTTGAGGGAAAATGCTCACCTGCGTGCAAGAACAAACACTTTTGGTGCAGTTTTCCGCGTGCGTAATCAGATGGCTTTTGCTGTTCATTCATTTTTTCAGGAACGCGGATTTGTTTATATAAATGCACCTGAAATTACCTGTTCTGATGCAGAAGGTGCAGGCGAAATGTTTCAGGTTACAACTCTTTCAATGGAAAAAATCGCTGAACTTGGCGTAAAAGCCGGTCAGAATGGAATGAAAATTGAAGATGCCCACAAAATCGTAGATTATTCAAAAGACTTTTTTGGTAAAAAGGCGAATCTTACGGTTTCAGGACAGCTTGAAGCCGAAACTATGGCAACTGCTTTAAGCCGTGTTTATACCTTTGGACCTACTTTCCGTGCTGAAAATTCAAATACACCGCGGCATTTGTCAGAATTCTGGATGATTGAGCCTGAAATGGCTTTTTATGATTTGGAAGACGATATGGATATTCAGGAAGATTTTATAAAATATCTTCTAAATTGGGCCTTAACAAAGTGTCGTTCAGATCTTGAATTTTTTGACAAGCGCATACAGCCAGGACTTATTGAAAGTCTTACAAAAGTTGCAAATGCAAATTTTGTGCGTATTTCGTATACAGACGCAATCAAAAAACTTGAAGAAGCTGCAGATAATGGTACTAAGTTTGAATTTAAACCTTACTGGGGCTGCGATATTGCAACCGAACACGAACGCTATCTTACAGAAAAGATTTTCGGCTGTCCTGTAATGGTTTTCAATTATCCAAAAGAAATTAAATCTTTCTATATGAAACAGAATGATGATGGAAAAACTGTAAAAGCGGTTGATGTTTTAGTTCCTGGAATTGGTGAACTTATTGGCGGTTCTGAGCGTGAAGAAAGTTACGAAAAACTTTTAAAGGCTTGTGAAGAACGCAATATGGATATGTCAAATTATGACTGGTATCTGGATTTGCGTCGTTTTGGAACAGTTCCTCACTCAGGATTTGGTCTTGGCTTTGAGCGGCTTATTCGTTACGTAACAGGAATGGAAAATATCCGCGACGTAATTCCTTATCCAAGAGCACCTCGCCTTGCTGACTTTTAAATTTCTTTATCAGAAAAAAAATCTAAAAATTCATTGAAGATGATTTTTTAAGGACTAAAAAAAAACTGTGCGTTTTGCATCAATTTTGTTTGCAGAGCGTGCAGTTTTTTTACAAAATGAAACTTTGAACTTCTCTACAAAAAAAAATGAACAAAAATAAACTGCCTGAAACAAAAATAAAATTGAATTTTTCTCAAGTCTTTACGAAATTCAAGCAGTTTGTATTTTTGTCAGTAAAAACAAGCGGATACAATAATCTTTGGGAAAGTGCGGCTTCCTGCTCATACAGTTTTTTGTTTTCTGTAATTCCAGTTGTACTCATAATTCTTACTATTTTAATAAATATTTTAAAAGTTTCCCCAGACGTTCTTCAGTCAGTAATTGACTTTTGTTCAAGATTTTCAAATTTTTACGATTTTACTCCGCTGATTGAAAATTTAATGAACAAAAAATCTATTTCGTTTATAGATATTTTTCTAGGTTTCTGGGTAATTTGGATGGCCCGCAAAATGTTTATGTCAATTATTCAGGCTATGTACAGGATTTTCCGGTCAAAAACAAAGCGCCTTTCTATTTTTAATCAGGTGCTCACTTTTATTTCAGAATTTGTACTTGTCATTCTTTTTATTGTTCTTATGCTTTTTGCATTTATGTTCAATAAATTTTTGCAGCTGCCTGTTTTTGTTACAATCAGAAATTCATTTCCGTCAATTTTCAGGGCAAGTTCGAATGTAATTGTTTCTTCAGTGATGTATTTGATGATTTTCTTAATCACACTATATTTTTATAAATTTGTTTCTGGAACAAATCCGCGCTGGATAATCAGCATTTTTTACGCAGCAATTTCAACCGGCGTAACATTTGTTATTTCATTTTTCATAAACAAATTTATGCACTTTGTAAATTACAACATCATTTACGGCACAATCAGCACACTTCTTATTTTCCTGTTCAAAATTTATATGTTTTTTGGCGTTTTCCTTTTTTGCGCGCAGATGGTTTTTGTAAGTCAGTTTTTTGAGGAACTTATAATCGCCCAGCTTTACACAATGCAAAAATCCGAAACAAATCCAGCTTCTGCGTGGTGGAATCAGAAATTTTTTGGCAGACCCAGTGTTTATAAACTTGAAACGTACAGTAAAACTTTTGCTTCTGGCGATGAAATTTATAAAGAAGGCGAAAAATCAAATTTCGTCTATTTTATAAAGCGTGGAAAAGTCGAAGAAAAAAATGAAAATTTTGTAAAAATTCACGAAACAAGCGATTTTTTTGGCGAAATTTCAGGAATTTTGAATATGCAAAGAGAAACTTTTGCAGTTGCGCTCGAGGACACGGAAGTTTTGGTCTTTGATACCGAACTTTTTTTGTCGCTTATTCAAAAAAGTAAGCAGGCGTCCGCAATGCTTTTAGAGCGCGTGAACAAATTTACCGGTGAATGAAAAATCCCTCATATTTCTAATTTTTTTTAGGGCACATTTTTTATCTTTTGCTGCTCAAAAGATAAAAAACCGGGCTTTTGCGTTATAAAATTGACCGTCACTTACGTGCCGGTCAATTTTTCCGTTCAGAGGCGGTAGCCGTCAATTTGCCGTCTGCCGCCTCCGAACCGCTTACGCGGCTACAATCCCTTGCGCGAAGTGCAAGGACGTTCGCGAGAGCGAACACGAAAAATAAAAGAGTTTGCTTTGCAAACTCTAGAAGCAGCGCAATGCGCTGCGGCAATCCCTTGCGCGAAGCGCAGTCACAAAGTAAACAATTTTAACTCAAATTCACTTACAAAAAAGTATTTTTAATCCCTCTTAAAAGAAAAAAAACTTCAAAATTAACTGTGTAAAAAAATAGACAGTGTAAAAAAAAATAGACAAAAAAAAGTATACACTATGCTTGAAAATCTAAAAAAATGTGTTTGTTAAAAAAATCAAAAAAATTGCGAATAAACAAATTCAACTTCGTATCCAAT
>CAVCIJ010000231.1:0-36173 GCA_963601995.1 bacterium
GTTCTTGTGCAAGGGCAAAAAATCTTTCTACATCAGGATCTTCAATTTCTTTATTAAATTTCAAATCAGCAAAAATATAATACGACTCTAAATAATCACCTTCGTAAAAGGCGGTGTAAGCCTTTCTTTTTTTACTGAAAATTTCTCTTTGAAAAGCATTATCTTCTTCGATTGGCTTATTCAGCATATTCCACGCATAATTTGCCTGTTTTACCGCTGCTTCTAGATTTGTATTTGTTCCGCTGCACGCCTCAACCGCCAAGTTTGCATAATAATGTGCATTAAACCAATTTTTTTTCTGCGATTCAGAATACGAAAGTTCAAGAAGTTTTGCCACACTGTAAGATTCATCTTTTTTTTGAAGGGGTTTTTCCAGTTTCTTATTTTTTTCTTCGTTTTCTTCAAAAATTTTCTGAGTTTTTAAAATTTCCATCGAATCAAAAATTTTTGTAAAAAGAACACTTGCTTTCTGACTTTTTGGCGCAATTTTCTGAGCTTTTTTTACATATTGAAGGGCAAGTTCAAATTCATTTTGATTATAAAGTTTTTCTGAGGTTTCAAGTGCTTCTGCAAGCAAAGATGGTGCATTTTTTGAATTTGAAATTGATTTTTTTAAAACAGGAATAAAAATTTCCTGATTCAAGCTAAGAATAAAGGCAAGTGCAATCGAAACAAAAAGAGCATTTCTAAAACGAAAAAGCATTATCTTTGAAAAACGTTTTTTTATATCCTGTGAATTTTTTTTCCAGTGAACACAGCATGAAACCGTAAGCCCGCTTAAAAAAACTGCCGGAAGAAAAGTTAAAAACCACAAAAGTCCTCTTCTAAAAACAAAAGATGCTTTTGAACACAAAAGTTCCGGAATATGACCGTAAAAACACGAAGTTCCCAGACAAACTGTAAAAATCAAGACTGTATAAACGCTAAGAATTAAAATTACTTTTTTCATTTTAAGATTTCCGATTTTTTATGCCTAAAAAAATTCCTAAAAGCAAAAATACAATAAAAAACAAAAAATTTACGCATAAAAGAAGTGCACTGCTTCCTTCAGGCAAGAATTTTAACACCGAAGTAAAATTTCTATCAATTTCAAAAAAAATTTTTCTAGAATACACAAAAAGATTAAATATCAGCAGTGAAGAAAAAAACAAAATTTCGAGCAGCAAATTTAAAAGTTTCCATTTTGAAAAATTTCGGACGCCTACAAGGGACGCAAGTGCAATTCCTAAACTTGCAAAACAAAGCCAGGTTTTCCATCCGGAATTCATTGCATCTAAGGCATAGCGTAAAAGTGATCTAAGATTTTCTGTTATAAACTGAATGCCAAACGGCAGCTTTATATTTTTTTCAATGAGAGAATCTTTAAATTCTTCGTTTTCTTCGTTAAGTTCAAGATTTTTAAAAGTATAAACATCTTGATTTTTACCGCTCAAATCTATTACAAGTCCGTCAGCAAAATTATTTTCATCAACATTTGAATAGTAAAAAACATATCCGCTTTTTTCGCGAAAATATCCTGATGAAATATTTATATTTTTTTGCAGAATTTTTTCCTGCAAATTGAATTTTGAACTTGCAAAAAAAATCAGCGGCATAAAAGCAAACCATACAGCAAGATAAAGAACATAATAAACAATCAAAGGAATTTTTGAATTTACGCCGCGCTTAATAAGGTAACAGCACATTGCAAATCCGCTTAAAATAAGAATGATTGGAAGAGAAATAAAAAGTCCTTTTAAAAAATATGAAAAGTCAAAAACTCCAGCTCCCTGACCTGCAACCAAATTCATACAAGTTTCATACAAAACAAAAAGAAGCGTAAGAGCGATTGTCCCAGCAAGAATTGTAAACAAAAATACAAAAAAAACGCCCAAAGACCTGCGAAGTGAATCTTTCATCATCTTAGAATAGCACTTGCAAACAAAATTTGCAAAAAAAATCCCGCAGAATCAAAGTGAAACTGCAGGAAATAAAATCTAAAAAATAAAACAAATTTTTGCAAAATCAGCCGAGCAAAACATTTCCCTGAAGATCGATTGCAAGAATTGATTTGCAGTCTGAACATCTAAAACGACCGCTTTTTGTTGCCTTAAGCCTTCGGGCACAAACCGGACAATTAAATACTTTTGGAAACACAGAAACTGGAGTCGGAGCACCTTCCTTAAAAAACTGAACAGCATCTTCCACAGTGTCGCGAATATTAAAAAATTGATTGAATCCTAAAAGCTGAAAAACTTCATAAACTTTTGGCTGAATGCTTAAAAGGACAATATCGCCACCCTTTGGCTTAACAAGTTTTAAAAATGCCGTAAAAGATCCAATTCCTGTAGAAGAAACGTAATTCAAACTTGCGCAGTTAAAAATCAAATTTACAAATCCGGCAGAAACAATCTTTCCAATCTGTTTCTGGAAATAAACCGAATTGTAAGTATCTATATAGCCGTTAAGAATAATTAAAATAATATTTTCTTTATCATTAATTTTTTCAAGATTGATTTTAAGGCTGTCGTCTTTTTCATCATTAAAGCCTGGAACTAAATCATTATTATTCATTTCGCACCCCAAACTGCTATAAATAAAGAAGTTCTAAAAATTCTTCAATTCAGAACCATCTTTAGAACTATCGGCAAATTTATGCAATCAATTCAAGAAAATTTAAGCTAAAATCAAGATTATGATATAACAAAAAAGCATTTTATACAACAAAAACTCAAAAATCTCCAATAGGTCTGCAATGCTAAGAAAAAACTCTTTTCATCAACAAAATTTTACGGATTCCAGCCACGATCCACGTTCATCAAAACGCCGTTCAAAACCTCATTTTTCATTAAATAAATTACGCTTTGAGCAAGGAAAATTTCGCTTACATTTTTTGTATTTTGAGGTGCGCCGTGCGTAAATCCCGGAAGAATTGCATTGCAGGTAATTCCAAAAGGCGCAGCTTCTTGCGCAGCAGATTTTACAAGAACAGAAAGCGCAGTTTTTGCTCCGGCATAAGCTGCATTTGTTTTATAAGAATGAACAGAATCAGTGCGAGTTCCGCCAAAAATTACTATGCGGCCGAAATTTCTTTTTTTCATAAATTGTAATGCAGAACTAAGACACATTCCGGGCAAAGCAAAATTCAAGTCTGCCATTAAAATCCAGTCATCAGCCTGAGTCTGCTCAAGAGATTTTTGAACAAATGGACCTGCTGCATAAACTAAAAAATCTACATTCTGCAAAAGTGGCAAAAGTTCATTTTGAAATGTTGAATAAAAATTATCAGAATTAAATTCGATTTTTAAGAATTTAATTTTTTCATCATCAGAAATTTTTGGAAGTTTTCTGCCGGTTGCAGTAACAAATGCACCGTTTTCGCACAGAAGACGCGCCGTTTCGAGTCCGGCTCCACTTGTTCCGCCAATAACAAAAGCATTTTTCTTAAAAAAAATATTTGATTCCATCAGCGTAATTGTAGCGGAATAAACTTAAAAATTGTATAGTTGCCAAAATGAATTTAGATAATATTGTAATTGTTTTAAGCCGCCCCGAAGAACCGCGCAATATTGGAGCCGTATGTCGTGCAATGGCAAACAACGGAATTCACAGTTTGCGGATTGTAGGAAAAAAAGACGAAATTAACGTAGAAAAAGTTCATATTCTTGCAATTCATGCATCTTACATTTTTGACAATGCAGAATTTTTTGAAAGCATAAGCGATGCAACTTCCGACTGTATTTTTAGCGCAGGAACAACACGCCGCAGAGGAAAAAAGCGAAAAGGAAAACTTCTTTTGCCGGAAGAATTTACTTCACTTGCGGCAAAACGCAGCCAGACCGGGAAAATTGCAGTTGTTTTTGGAAATGAAAGAACTGGTCTTGAAGATGATGAAATTCTTGAATGTACAATGGGCGTTACAATTCCTTCAAGTGAAGAATTCGGTTCGCTGAATTTGAGTCACGCAGTTCAAATTATGTGCTATCACCTTTTTAGAAATTCGCAGAAAGGAAAAAGCGGCTACACGCCAGTTGATTTAAAACGATTGAATTCCACAGTAAACACAATTACAGAAGATTTGCAGAAAATCGGATTTTTTAAAGTTGCAGGCAAAAATGACATGAAAAGATTCTGGCGCGATATTCTTTCAAGAGCTGCTTTGAGCGAAGGTGAAGCTTCGTATCTGGAAAAAATTTTTGACAAAGCTTCAGGACTTTCTGAAAAAAAACAAAGTGAAAATTAGTCACTAAGAAAAATTACTTCTTTTTAAAAAGTCTTGCCCAAATCAGCAGAATGACATAATACAAATACGGAAAAATAAGAAAAATTTTTAATGGATTTCGAAAAATTTCTCCCCAAATTTCAAGTCCCTTATTAAATTTCTGTTCACTGATTCGATTTATACGTTCACTGCAAATTCCAATTGCATCGCGATAATACAAAAATATGCTCGATGAAAACTGATTGCGATGATTGTAAGCCCAGAGTTCTTTTTCTTTAATTCCATCGCTTACAAGAACAAGAGAAGGAGATGCCTTGTAAATTGCCTGAACAATATCATTTTCAACATTTTTTGGAGTGTAACCAACATAACGGCCAACAATCCGCAAGTTTGGAAAAGTTTTTCTAATATTGTACTCGGCTGTCATCAAAGTAGATTTTTTTCCGCCAAGAAGATAAAAGGATTTGTAGTGACTTTCCAAAATCGAAAGAATACTAATTGTGGCATTAAACGGATTATAGCGAACAGGAACACTCTTTTTTAGAAATTTTGCTCCGCGAAGAATGCTTTTTGAAATCGGAATAATTAAATCAGCATTTTTAACACATTTTGAATAATCATTTTTTTTGCGTGCCTTTAAAAAATCCCAAATATTCATAAAAATAATTTGCTTCGTACCAGGCTTTTCTAAAAGATGCATAATTTCTTCTTCAAGATTTTGAGGCTGACAGACATCAACAGGAACACCTAAAAATTCTATTCTTTCAACTGCCATAAAATTGCCTCCTGAATTGCACTTTGAACCGCAGCAATTCCATAAACAGCCGCAGTTTCGCATCTTAAAATATTCGTTTTTAAATGAACTGAAATAAATCCAGCGTTATGGAACAAATCAATTTCTTTTGGAGAAATTCCACCTTCCGCACCAACAGCAATAGCAATCCGACTTGCATTCTTTTTAGATGAAACAGCTTCAAAAACACTTTTTGTTTCTTGAGTCTGCTCATACAAAACCACTGCTAAATTTTCGTCACTCTGTGCATTATTATTAAGCCAAAAATCGCAGGCTTTTTCTACAGAAACAGGCTCGCAAATACAAGTTGTCACTGCAGAACCACTTTGCTGCCTTGCTTCCGTAATGATTTTTTGAAGACGCTCGTCATTTTTAAGTGCACGTTTTTTTATTGATTCAACTGCCCCGCTCTGACAAAATTCACCAGTTACAGGAATAATCCTGCTTACTCCGCATTCCGTTGCCTGCCTCACAATCTGCTCCATTTTTGCAGGTTTTGCAGCAAACATAAAAAGCCAAATTTCAGTCAAATTCATATCGCAGGGCTTTGCATGAAAATCTTCCTTTTGAACAAAATCTCCCGCAACCTGAAGAACAATCTGTTTTTTTTCATCGATGATTTTAGCAAGCGTCATATTCTGAAGTTTGCCGTCAGGAAGCCTTACATAAACCATATCACCAATTTTAAGCCTGAGAACGGAATTTAAATAATGAAACTTTTTTCCCTCAACAAAAAGACAACCTTTTGAATCAGGAAAATTTTCAGCAACAAACTGTCTCATCTATTTTACAAAGAAGGCTTTTCTTCTGCAGCATTTTTTTCAAGTTCATCAGCATATTCTTTTACAGTTTTTGTAGACTTGAGCAAGGCATCAAAATCAACCGTATTTTGAATTACATCAATAGCCGCATTAAGTTGAACATCGTAATCCAAATCATAAAGCATAAGAGGTTTACTTTTATTAACTTCAGTACGAATCAGTTTTCTAAGGAATTTTTCATCAATTTTATAATTTCTGAGCAAGGTTTTTGCATAAGAAGCAATTTCAGTCTCGCTCATATCTGGATGAGATTCAACATAAGTTTCAATTTCACTTGAATCCATAAGTTTAACTAAAGTTTTTTCATCTTCTTCGCTAAAATCAGCAAATTTTACTTCAAGATCAGGCTGAATTCCAATTTTATCAATATTTGCGTTGCTCGGTGTATAATAGCGTGCAACTGTGATTTTAAATCCGTCGCTGTTAACAAGTCCCGTAGGAATCTGAACACTTCCCTTTCCATAAGTTTTTTCGCCCACAAGATAAGCCGTTTTTGAATCTTTTAAAGCACCGCTTAAAATTTCACTTGCACTCGCACTTGCTCCGTTAATCAGCACAACAACAGGAATTCCCTTTACAACAGTTCTGCCTTTATTTGCAGGATACTTGCGGTTTTCATAGGAAAGTCGACTCTTTGTTTCAACAATCATACCTTCATCAATAAATTTGTCAGCAATTCCAACCGCCGCTGAAAGCAGTCCGCCGCCATTATTTCTTAAGTCAATAATCAGTCCTTTATAATTTTCAGATGCAAAAGAATCCAAGCCTTCCTGAAGTTTTTCCGCAGTATTTGTAGAAAATTCACTCAACTTTATATAACCGATTTTTGTATCTTCAATCATTCCGTACTTAACAGTAGGATTTTCTATAATTTCGCGCACCAAAGTTCTTTCAAATTCAAGAGACTTTCCTCTCTTAATTTTTACGTTAACACTTTCGCCAACGGTTCCTCTTAACATACCAAGAACTTCTTCCATAGAAATAGTTGAAGTATCCACACCATTAACTTCAATAATATAATCACCGCTTTGAATTCCCGCCCGCTGACCAGGAGAATTTTCAATCGGCTGGGCAACATAAACGTAAGCAGGTTTTTCTGGAGTATTTTCAACTGGCTTAGAAATAGAAAGTCCTACTCCACCAAAATTACCGACAGTTGTATCCGTAAGACTTCGCCACGCAGTCTTATCCAAATAAGATGAATACGGATCGTCAAGCGCATCAAGCATTCCCTTAATTGCGCCTTCGTAAAGGATTTCCGGGTCAATTTCTTCCACATAATTTTGCTGAATATAAAAATAAATCTGCTGAATAATATCCGCGTACTGATTATTTTTCTTTGCAGAAGTTTTAGAACTGCTTTGAGCAAAACATTGCGTTGTAGAAACAATAATTAAAATCACCAAAAAAAATGCCAAAAAATTCTTTTTCATAACGACATTTTATGCACTTTTATATAACAATTCAATCAAGGAATTTTTTATTTTTTCTTTTGGAGCGTATTTTTCTGCTTCGACCGGGCTTTCGCGGCTTGCTTTCGCGCGGTATTTTTGCTTTGCAAAAACACTTGTCTTCGGCAACCGCTACAGTCCGGGCTAAATTCTCTTCATCAAAAAAAATTTATCTGTAATGCACAACGTAAAAAAAAATCATCGCTAAAAATTGCAATTTTAAGAAGTAAGCAAAATAAAATCTTTGTCTTGAAATCACATTTTTACACTGATATAATTTTCTCTATGCAGATTATTCCAATTGCAAGCGGAAAAGGTGGCGTGGGCAAAAGCCTGCTCAGTGCAAATTTAGCCATCGCTTTAGGTCAAGCAGGTAAAAAAGTTCTCCTGGCAGATTTAGATTTAGGTGCATCAAATCTTCACCTCGTTATTGGTCAGCCGTCTCCAAAAGTTGGAATCGGTACCTTTCTTACGGGTCAATCAAAATTCGAAGATATTATTTATCCAACAGACTACGAAAACGTTTCTTTTATTGCCGGTGACTCAGAAATTCCAGGACTCACGTCTCTTAAAGTAAGCCAGAAAAATGAACTCATAAAAAATTTCACTAAGGCAAACGCAGATTATCTGATTCTTGATCTTGGGGCAGGAACTCATCTTACAATTCTAGATATGTTTTTACTTTCTCCGCAGGGAATTGTTGTTACGGCACCAACAGTTACGGCAACACTCAACGGATATCTGTTTTTAAAAAACATTGTCTTCAGAATGATGTATAACACATTCAAAAAAAATTCTGCAGCTTACAATTATCTTGAATCTCTAAAAAAAGATTCATCCTCTCTGCAAAGACTTTATCTTCCAAAACTTATTGAAAATCTGCAAAAAATCGATCCCGAAAGCACGAATTTATTCAAAAAAAGAATGGACGAATTTCATCCGCGCCTTGTACTTAATATGATTGATGATCCCCGCGATGTAGACAAAGCTCAAAAAATCCGCCGGTCATGTCAGCAGTATCTTGGACTTTCTCTTGAGCATTTGGGCGTTATTTACCGCGACTCTATGCAGGACAAGGCTCTTTCTTCCAGACTTCCGGTCATTGTTTATAAACCGCAGTCAATCATTGGACAGGCAATTTACCGTGTTGCAGATAAAATTCTTCAGTCAGAAACACTTAAATTTGACGACGACTACGACATTACTCAGGCTGCCGAAACTTCATTTGAAATTGCTGCTGACGAAGCCTCCGATGATTTTGGTCAAAAGATGGCTTACATTGAAGAACTTGCAGGAAGCGGCGCTTTAACAATGGGCGAACTTGCAGAAACCATAAAACAGCAGCAATACGAAATTACTCAACTTAAAAACGAAAACACATTGCTTAAGAAAAAGCTTCTTGATGCAGCAAAACAGGGATTTAAAATTTAAAGTACAACTTTTTGCTTTTTAAGGAATTAGGAGAAATAAAATGATTTTTACACCTTTGTACATAAATTATCCAAATTGGATAAGTGCCCAAATATTTCCAGACGTTCCGGTTCTTGGACTTATCCGCTGGTACGGACTTATGTATATTTTTGCCTTTGCTACAGCCTTTCTTATTTTGAGAAAAGAAATGAAAGAAGGTGCCTTAGACACTCCAGACAAAAAAGCCACCGATGATGACATTTTTAGTTTTATTGCCTGCGGAATTATTTTTCTGCTGATTGGTGCAAGAATTTTTTCAACTTTAGTTTACGATACTTCAGGACTTTACCTTAAAAAGCCATGGCTTATTTTCTGGCCGTTTGACACTAAAACACATAAATTTACAGGACTTGCAGGAATGTCCTATCACGGCGGATTTATTGGCGGACTGATTGGAATGATTATTTGGTGCACCTGGCACAAGCGTCCTCTTTGGAAGTGGATTGATGCAATGTGTGTTGCAATTCCGCTCGGTTACACTTTTGGCAGAATCGGTAACTTTATGAACGGTGAACTTTACGGAAGAATTACAACAGTACCTTGGGGCATGATTTTTCCACACGCAGAACGTTTTAGTGCGTCACTTGACTGGGTTCAGGAATTTGCACAGCGTTGCGGAATGACTATTGCAGAAGGCACAAGATTTGTAAATTTACCGCGCCATCCAAGTCAGCTCTATGAAGCACTTTTTGAAGGACTTTTCCTTTGGCTGCTTTTATGGCTTTTACGCAAACACAAGCCTTTTGACGGCTTTTTAGGAACAATGTACGCTGTTGGTTACGGATTTGTACGCTTCATAATTGAATATTTTAGGGAACCTGATTCAGACTTAGGATTCAGAATAAGCAAAACTGGAAACGAAGCAATTTATACAAATACATCGCTACTTGATATTTCAACAGGACAAGTCTTTTGTTTTGTAATGATTTTTGGCGGACTGATTTTAATGCTCTGTCTTTACTTTTGGGATAAACACAAAAAAAACAAGGAAACTCTTTCCAAAGCAAAACAAGGTACAAATTCAAAAAAAACTGCAAATTCAGACAAAACTGTAATAATGAAAAAAGACAAAAAAAATAAATAAATTTTATGGGCTAACAAAAAAAAATTTTATTAGCCAAAATTTCCTTTCAAACTGCAAATATCCTACACAAACAAAAAAACTCCGCCTGGAAGCTGCTAAAATTCCAAGCGGAGCAAAGGAGTGTGTTTTCTATATTAGAGCACGTTGTCAATCACAAATGTTGTAACTGAATTGCCGAGGAGGAGGGCATCCAACGTTTTCTCTACAATATTTAAAGGCGCAATTTCTGCGCAGTTTTCACCAGGATTATTACTTGTCCTAACTACAGTTGCCTTTGAGCCTACTTTCTTAAAACAAGACAAATCAATCTGGCAGTTTTTATCTTTAGCTTTATCATTTACCGCAACAATCACCAGCTGTTTTTTATCTTTATCGTAAGCAGCAAGTGAATGATCAGAAGAAGCAATAATTGTTGCTCCTGGCTTTATGTAACGGCTAAACTGAGCCATTGTGTAATATTTTTTAGTTAAAATAATTTCTTTTGTATCATGGTTGCAAACTGCAAGTCCCCAGTAACCGCCGTTAAAATTCGAAGGTGCCCAGTCTTTATTTCCATTGCGGCCTTCCTTAGAAATATGACAGTCAATTGCCTGCCACAGAATCCATGCAGAAGGCTGCATTCCATTCATATCAAGAACAATCCGATTTGCAAGCCATAAAGGACAACTCATTTCTCCGGCATTTTCTCCGGCTTCATAACCACCGTCAACTTCGCTCATCCAAAGATTCTTTTTTTCTTTTTTTGCAAGATTTTTTAAAGCTTCACGATTTACGCCACCGTAAGTATGAGCATCAATTCTAGAAAGTGATTTCTTAGCATCCTTACTTAACTGTCTGTAGGCAAAAGCCGCTACATCAACATCAGTTTCGTCAGTTCCGCAAAGAATCACATCATTTAAATTATGACGCTCAAGAGCTTTTTTCATTTCTAAAAGCATTCTTGACTGACTTTCGCCAATATCAAAATGACATCCTTCCTGCTTCCAGGAATTTGCCCCCCAATAACTTGTTGCCGGTTCATTCATTGGATCGCAACTTGAAAAAATAATTCCTTCTTCATTTTTATAATGCTCAATCACAGTTGCCATATATTCAGCAAAAGCCTCATACTGATCGTCGCGCAAATTATTTTTTGAAGAATCAACAGCACCGCTTGAACAGCCAGAATAAGTCATAAAGTATGGCGGAGAATTTGAAAATGCTTCAACAATCACGTTCTGCCCAACTTTAAGAGCTTCCTTTAAAACATTCCGCTGATTATGATCCGCGCTCCAGTCATAATAAGGATTTCCATTTTCGTCTAAATACAAATAGCCCGGAACATCAGAATCAGTTCGCGTAATATGATGATGACTAGGATCATCGCCGCCACCAATATTGTAGCGAATAATATTAAATCCAAGACCTTCAGGCGAATAAAAAGCCTTCGCAGCCTTTTGAGCAAGTTCATCATCGTAACCAATGCGATTTGGCCACCAGCAAAAACTCGTTCCCCAACCTTCAAATTTTCCTTTGTTAAAAGGAGATGATTCTTTTTTATTTACAATAATTTTTTCAGTTTCCAAATTTTGCATCTTGTAGTCCTTTGATGCGTCCAGATTTTCTGCAAAGCCTGATAAACAAAGCAAAAGCCCGGCAGAAACAAATGCTGTAGACTTAAAATTCATTCTTCACCTCTTTATGAAAAGGTTTTCATAAAAATATTCTTGCATTTATCTATCAGATTGTCAATAAAATTTTTCAGGGATTTTTGTGCTTGATTTTCTAGAAAAAAATTGTGCGATACTTAAAAAAAATTCTATATAAACGGCAGGAGCGTACACTTGATTCTTTTTGTCATCACTGTAGATTTTTTTCTTTACTTAAATCACAGGATTCCTGCTCTAAAAGACGGACTTTTAGTTTGCTGTAAAAAAGTCTTGCTTCGGCAAACACTGCCAGAATCACTGCGAATGAAAAATAAAAGAAAACTGTATTCATCTTAAAGCCGGCAAAATAATTGTAAATTCCGTGCAAAACAACTGCCCAAATAAATGGACTTATAAGAATTTTGTGATTCTTAATTGAATAGACAAAAAGTCCGCTCAAGGCAGTGCAGCCTAAATGAATTAACATTGCAGTAAAAATTCTAAATTCAATCTGACCAGTTCCGCCAATAAAATAAATCATATTTTCAAAGCAGGCCAAACTTAATCCGCAGAGAATGGCGCAGGAAAAAAAATTGTGCAGTTCAAGTTTTTTAGACGGAATCAAAAATAAAAGAAGCATTTTAAATGTTTCTTCAACAAGTCCTGTTAAAATCAAATCGTTTACAAGAATTGAAAAAAGGCTTCGGTTTACAAATAAATTTGTTTTATTTAAAAAAAATTGAACCACAGAAATCGGAATAACGGAGAGCATTCCAAGCAAACAGGCTAAAAATGCAGGCAGAATCTTAAAATTTTTAATCAGCAGGCAAAAGCAAATAAAAACAGTAATCAGCGGAATAAAATTAAAAATTAAAGACAAAACCAAAGCCATAAAAAAAGCATATCTTAACTGAATTAAATTTGCAAACAAAAAAAAACTGCACTTTTTTAGAAAAAAATAACTTAAGTTTAAATAATTCTTTGCCGATTTTTAGCGTGATGAAAAGGGTTTTATTTTTTTCTTTAATAACATTTATATTTTCTCTTGTTTCGTGCAATTTTATAGACACTTCAAAAAAGCAGACTGGAATTACTGCGCCAAATATTACAAAATCAAGTGGTTCTGACACAATTATAATTACACCTACAACCGTTGCTTCTTCAACTTACATAAATATTTTTAGGGAAGACGGCGACTCAAATATTTACAACTTAGGACAAATTGTAAAAACTGAAAATTACACTTCAACTGGAGAAGTAAATTTTACTGATTATTACACTTCCGGCGACAAAAAATATTCGTATTTTGCACGCTACAAAACTTCAAGCGGATATCACGTTTCACTTTCAAGCGGAATTTATAACGGTGCACCAGCAGCCGGAACAGATAACGAAGTTTCTTTGCAAGTTGACACAAGTGCAGGAAATTCAAAAATCACGATTACTTATGACAGTGCAGCTTTTACACTAAAACTAAAAGAATCTGAACTGCAAATTCCTGAAACATACGATTATAAAAATTCTATCGATACAGATTCCATTTTTACACCAATGATTGCAATAAACAACGGAAATCAAACAAGACTTTTTGAACTTACAGAAAAAACTATTACTGAAGAAACAACGGGTTCTGATGGAACAACAACATCCACAGATGTTACTTACTGGTTTTTAGATATGAGAAGCAAATTTCCTGAAAGCTTTTTAAATGTGGAACTTAGCATTCAAGGAATTGTAGGACAGGAAAAAGAAGAAATTTCTGACAGTGAAAGCGACGATGGAAGTTCGCAAATACTTTATTCTGTTTATCATTGGACTTTACCACTTGGAACTGATTTGATTGAAATTTCTTACACAGATTCCAGTGTCAGCAAGATAATTGTAAGTCCTGAAAACGATACTTCGGATCTTTTAGATTACACTAGCGAAGAGGCAGCAAGTTCTTCTTAAAAAAAATTTCTGTAAAAAAATCTGCTAAAAAAAACTTAGCCTCGATTGTGGAGTAAAATGCTAAAGCATTTTACTCGTCGAGTTTTAAAGAAAAACTTTTTCACAAAATGAATTTCATTTTTCTCTATTGAAGAAAAATTCGCTCCAAAAAAAATCAATCAAATTCAACTCCATAGGCAAAAAGAGCAAAATCTGAACGAACAGGATCTTCTGGAAAAACTTCTTTTAATTTTTGAGTTAACGCAATGGCTGTTTTTAAATTTGCAGAAGGAAATTTTGTGCCGGAACGCAGCGGAATTAAGCCAAGTTTTACGGATTGCTGCATTACGTGAGTGTCGAGCGGCATTAAAAGATTTTTTGCACTAAACCACGAAGACCAAAGCCCTAAATCTATAGGCGAATTTTTTCTTACCATCCAGCGCAAAAACATATTCAGCTTTTTACAGGCACTTCCTTTTGTGTGCGGAATAAGATTACATTCCGGGCAAAAATTCTGCGCAATAACATGAGAAGCAAAAATATCTTTGTTAAGAATGAGATTTTGTTTTTGAAGCTGCGGTTTTATATGATTTTGAATTGAGCCGCTTTTTTTGAGCATAAAATTTATTCCGTCAAAAAATAAAATCATTGATTTGTTGGAATACATTCTGTAAAAAAACTTTTCTCTGGGCAAAAAAAAGTTTTTGTATTTTTCCTGCAAAATCCATTCTGAAGGAAGCAAATTCTGATTTTTGCAATCAGTTAAAATCATTTCAACGTGATTTATAATTTGATCCCGCCTGCCAAAAGAAAGATTTGCTGCAATAAAAGCCACCGTTTCCTGTTCAAGAGGAGATGAAAAACGATGCATAAACTGAGAAGGATCTTTTTTTAAAAATTCAGCGTTTTCGTATTTATTTGCTAAGAAAATCAATCTGTTTTTTAAGTTTTTTTCCATAATAAAAAAAATTTAGCATTTTTAAGAGACTTTTAAAACCGTTTATCTTTTGAAAAGTAAAATTAAGAATAATCTTAAAAACTGGCATTTTTCTGCAGTCTTCAAAAAAAACTCATCAATTCCTGCAAACCTTGCTATATTTTCTAATAAAAATAATGTAAAATAAAAGAAAGTTCTGAATTAAAATTTAAGAAAGTTTTTAAACCCGGTGTAAATTTTAAAAACTTCTTCTGTAAAAAAAGGATTTTATTATGGAAAAGAAATTTTTTTTATTTCTGATAAGTTTTTTATTTGCTGCAAATGCCTTCTCTGCAAGTACGAAATTTTATTCTGTAAGACATTCTAATGAAGGTGAGCAAATTGTTTACAAAGAAAATTCAGAAAAAAAAGCAAGTTCTGATGGAATTGAAATTTCTGTAAGCGCAGCATTTGAAAACGAAGAAAATTCAATTGCTTACGTGGTTAAAATTTACAACAAGTCTGACAAAGATTTTTATTTTAACGAATCGGATATTTCGATTTTTGAAGGAAATTACAAAAGCGAAAAATGGGAAAATTTAAAGTACCTTCCTGCATCACGTTATTATGCAAAAAAGCAGTATGAATCTGATGTAAATGACAGTCTTACGGCTCTTGATTTCAGTCTTGCCGTCATAAATGCATTAACTCCGGAACCGCCGCCACCTGAACCGAAGAAACAAAAAATCCGCTCGCCTAAAAAAGACATAAACGAAGACGACAACAAAAAGCCTGTGCAACCAAAAAAAAGAAGACCTAAACCATATCATGATGATTATTTTTGGCACGATATGACTTATTTGGAAATTGAAAATTCTCTTACCTGGGACAGTATGCTCGACTTTTTAAAAGAAAATCTTTTGTTCAGCAAAAAAGTAAAATCTGGCGAACATTATACCGGGCTTGTTTTTTCGCCAATCGGAGTAAAACCCGACTACAAATTTGCCGTAAAAGTTTCAGAAAACGAAAGTCTTGAATACACTTTTTGCCGGAGTGATAGAGATGAAATACTTCATCCGTGGAATGACAGAGAGCACGGTCGCCATTCTGTAACATTTTCAATAACTTTACCTTATGAAAGATGGGGAATTTACTACATTTATTCTGGAACAGTTATAGGTGCATATGCCGGAATGAATTTTCCCTTTAACGGAATTGATTCAAAAAGTTATGGAGTTGCAATTAAAAATGATTCAAGCCTTTCATCAATAGCTTTTGCCAGTGACGTAGACAAAACCTGCGACTATTTAGTAACTGCAACTGGAAAAACATCTTATGAAATGTCAGGAGTTTGCGCAGGACTCACAATAAAGATGCTGCCATACACCTGGCTTATGCTTGGTTGCGGACTTGATATTCGCCAGGATTTTTATGAAGGAGAAATTTACTGGCGCGACAAAGGCGACACTTCCTCAGACTATGAATTTTGGACAGAAGGCTGGTTTTCTGCTGAACATGCAATATGTTTTGCTTCACCACAAATCGGTATAAATATGATTTTTAATTTTGTTGACATCACAGGAATTTTTGAATGGAGAATCAACGAAGGACCAAAATTTGAACTTATGTTTGGTTTTGCAATATAAATAAGTTAAAATTCAATTTGAAATAAAAAAATTAAGAAAGTCAGTTTTTAGATTTTAAACTTTAAACTGGCTTTTTTAATTGTCGAAAATTTTTTGGAGAAAACAAAATGAAAAAACTTTATTCTCTTTTTGCTGCAATCGTTCTTGTATTTGCATCTTCGTTTCCACTTTTTGCAAACACAGAAATTTTTGTTCTACACACAAACGACCATCACGGTCAGGTGCTTCCCACTTCGGATCAAAAAGGCGGACTCGAATACGAATCAACTTACATAAAAAAAATCCGTGCAAAACACAAAAACGTTCTTCTTCTTGATGCAGGCGACATAAACACAGGAACGGCGCTTTCAAATATGTTTTTTGCCGAACCTGACATTTTGACATACAACAAAATGGGTGTTGACGCAATGACTTTTGGAAACCACGAATTTGACAACAGGCAGGAAGTTATTGAAAATCAAATGAAAATGTCGAATTTTCCATGGTTAAGCGCAAATATAAAAAATGGAAAAGATTATCTTGGAAAACCTTATATTACAAAGGAATTTGATGGAATCAAAATAGGTATTTTTGGACTTACAACGCTTAGAACTCTAACAATCGCCGGTCCCTCACCAAAACTTAAGTTTGAAAATGAAATTAAAGCTGCAAAAAAAATTGTCAGAATCCTTCAGAAAAAAGAAAAATGTGACTATATAATTCTTCTTTCGCATCTTGGAGACATTCAGGAATCTGCCTCTCACATTACATCTGTAAAACTTGCTGAAGAAGTAAAAGGAATTGACTTGATTATTGACGGCCATTCACATTCATATTTTTCAGAAGCAAAATTTTCTGGCGAAATTCCAATCGTTACGGCAAATGAAAAAACAAAATATGTTGGAACTGCAATTCTTGATTTTGATGACAATAAAAAACTCAGCAAATTTACTTGGAAAGCACAGGAAATTTCTCCGGAACTTTTTGAAGCCGACCCGGAAATTACTGACTTACTCAAGCCTTATGTTCAAAAAGCGCAGGAATCTCTCAGCGAAGTTGTAATGCATACAACTGATGAATTTGAATTTGGTCCTAAACTTACGCGCCACAAGGAAATGCCGAGCGGAGACCTTCTTTGCGATGCAATGATAGCCTTTGTAAAGAAAATCGGTTCAAACGCAGACTTTGCAATTACAAACGGTGGCGGAATAAGATATTCTCTTCCAAAAGGAGACGTTACAAAAGAAGATATTCTTACAATGCTTCCTTTTGAAAACTATATTTATGTTGTAACGCTGACTGGCTCTGACGTGAAAAAACTTTTTGACTTCGTAGGCAGCATAAAGCAGGGAGCAGGAGCCTTTGCCCAAGTTTCAAAAGAATGCCGCTACACTATCACTTATGACGAAAACGGAAATGGGAAAATCAGCGGACTTACAATCGGCGGAAAAAAAATTGAACCTGACAAAACATACAAAATTGTTACTCAAAATTATATGGCTGGCGGCGGAGACGGATATGAGGTCTTAAAAAATTCAATCGATACATTCAATACTTCCACAACTCTAAGCGATGCCTTTATTGAATACGCAAAAAATCTTGGAACTGTTACGCCAAAAACTGACGGAAGGATTACTGTAATCAACGGAAAATATTAAAAACTTACAAAAAAAAATCCTCTTCGGAAATTTTTAAAATCTTTTTGAAGAGGATTTTTTATAAGCAAATTTTTTAGAAGAAAATCTTGAAGCAAAAACTCTTGTCTTAGGTTCTAAAATTTTCAAATTTAAGAAAATATCCTGCTTTTGCTAGTCCAGCTGAGCAACAGAAAATTTTTCTATATCATCGCCACTAATTGGTTTACTAAAAATATACCCCTGAATGTAATCACAGTGATATTCTTTTAAAATTCTGTACTGCCAGGTATATTCTACGCCTTCAACCGTAAGTTTCATATTTAAGGAATGAACAAGACGTACAATGTTTTTTATAAAATCTCCATGATTGTTATTTAGATAATTGTCTACAATGGATTTATCAATCTTTACAACTTCCACAGGAATGTAAGTAAGATAACTAAGCGATGAATAGCCGGTTCCAAAATCATCAAGTGCAAGTTTTATACCGATATTATTAAATTCTTCAAAAAGACTTATTGATTTTTCGCGATTGTCAATGAAAAGACTTTCTGTAATTTCGATTCCAATCAAAAGCGGTGAAACATCATAAGTTCTTAAAAGACCTGTTAAATAATCAGTGTAAGATTCATCTTTTATCTGTCCATAAGAATAATTTATTGAAACCTTGTGAAGTTCTATTCCGTGACGCCGCCATTCTGCAATCTGCTGAACAACTTTTTCTGTAACAATGCGTGCAATTTTTATAATCAGACCTTTTTCTTCGGCAACTGGAATAAACTGCGCTGGAGAAATATTTGAATCCTTAATTCTAGTAAGTGCTTCGTAACCGTAAATATCGCCTGTATTTGTATCAATTTGCGGTTGATAAAGAACAACAAATCCATCATTTTCAATAGCATCTTTAAGAATTTTTTCAATTTCGTGATTTGATTGAATTTTTACTTTAAGAGAATCATCAAAAATTGTAATTTGATTTTTTCCGTTTTTCTTTGACTGATACATTGCAATATCAGCATCAGCAACATATTCATAAAAACGCTTGTATCTGCTGCTAGAATTTACGATTCCAACACTTACCTGAACAAAAATTTTTCTATCTTCAAAAGTGATTGGCTCATTAAAAACCCTAAGCATATTTTGAAGATCTGGATTTTCTTCGTTTATGTGCCCATTTGTATACATTAAAATAAATTCATCTCCGCCAAAACGACACACAAAAAATTTCCCGTCAATTGTAAGCGTTTTTAACCGTGCTGCCAAAGTATGCAGAACTTCGTCGCCACAAAGATGAGTGTAAAGATCGTTAATTTTCTTAAAGTCATCTACATCAATCAGCATAATTGCAAAATCTGACTTTCGAGAACATACATTATCAAAAATTCCATTTATAGTATGACGATTCGGCAAATCAGTAAGAGAATCGTGTTCCGCAAGATACTTTAAATTTTCCTGAGAAGCACGCAATTTTCTTATGTTTTTATGTTCATTAAACGTAAGAAAAATAAATATAACTGCAATAATTACAAGTGAAAGAATTAAATACATTACAGGAAAAACCATATCCTTGTAATTTATAAGAACAGAAGTTTTTGAATTTACAAGATGAGAATCTTTTGGCAAAACTGACGTGCGAAGATTATATTTTTTTAGAACTTCCTTATCAAAAATAAATGTTCCGGAATTGTCCTCTGAAAGATTAATTGAATTTATATCGCGACCATTTAAAACTTCAAGAACAAGTTCTACTGCATGCTCACCAATTTTTAAATAATTCTGAATTTTTCCACCTGCAATTCCGTCGCCAATTCCATTGACTGTATATTTGTAAACTGGAATATGAGTATGATCTATAATAAATTTTTCCTGATCTCTTGCAGCTGAAAGCCCATTATCAACTTTTATACAGCTATTCATCAAAATTGCAATCGTATCATCTTCTAGACTTTCCAAAGCAAAAGCAAATTCATCGAGTGACAAATTTTCAACATTTATATCGCTAAAACTGTATTGCGGAAAATTATACTGAACTTCCTTAAACTGAATCATATCGCCTGAAGAAGTAAAAGTATCATCGTGAATTGCAACAACTTTTGAAACCTGAGGCGAAAGTCTTGAAGCAACACTGATTATATCGTTTAAATTTATATTCTGATAAGTTCCGGCAAAATTGTTCATTGCATTCATTTTTCTTGCTTTTACAGGATTATTGATTCCGCAAAAAATAACTGGAACACCGGGAAAAATCTCATCGTGAAACTTACTCATAAACTCAAGAGCTGGATCATCGCTTACAAGAATTGCTGCATATTTTGGGCCGTTAGTAAATTTTTTTTTGAAAATGTTATAATTTACTTCTTCGATTTCTGAATAAGAAAATTCCTTGCAATCCAAAAATTCAATGTCGCAGTAAACATTATTTTTTTTTAGTGCAGGAACAATTCCTCTCAAAAGTGTTGTTGTTGGAGCATAAGTTAAATCGTAGGAATTTACATAGAGAATAATTTTTTGCTCAGGAATCGTTTCATCCGAAATTTTTAGATTTGAATATTTATAAAGAATGCGTGCTAAAGAAATTATATTTACAACAACGAAAAACATTGCAATAAGAACTAAAATTGAAATTACTATTCTTTTCTTTGTAACGCGAATCAATCAAAGCCTCTGATTTATAAAAATCTGAATAAAATTATAAATCAATCTTTCCAAAAAGAAAAGTTAATTGAAAATGGAAGCACTAAAAATGTGAGTCAAAAAAAAATCAATTCGATGCACTGTCATTAAGCAAAATAAAATTTCAATGGATAAGTTTTTAGAAATGACTTAAAATATCTTTGAAAATGAAAATTCTTATAAGCAAAAATAAATTTCTTTTCAAACGCACAATTTTTATACTCTCTTTTAGCCTTGTTTTTTTTGTTTCAAGTTGTGCTAAAAAAACGCAAAGCCCAAAATCTGTAAATTTTCCATATCAAACGCAGGAAGAAAAAGATTCTAAATCTAAAAATCAAAATCTTTCAAAACCTTCATTTTGTCTCGTAAAATTTGTAAACAAAACTGAGAATAAAATTACAAGCATAGTTTTTTGCGAAAGAGGAAAGTCGCCGGTTTTTAACACAGTTTCTTTAGAAAAAAATGCGGAAATCAGCTTTGAATTTCCAAAAAACGTACCATACACAGTGGAACTTGTAGACGAAAAAAATCACCGCTACTGCAAAAAAAATTCTGACGGAAGCAAATACGATTCTTATTTTAGTTTTGACTCTGATTCAATCGAAATTGAATTTAGTGATAAAGATTTTGTTCCTGAAAATTTAAAAGATTTTGCAATGAAATTTTTTGGACTTTAAGAATTTATGAATTTATAGAAAGTCATATCTAAAAAAATTATTCTGACGGCTTGAAGAGGATTTTATGATTGAAAATAATTCTAATGAAAAAAAATTTTTAGATGAAGAAAAAATTCAGCAAAAATATTCTCCTAAGGCAAAAGATTTTTTTGTTTATATTTTACTTTCAGTTTTAACTGCGGCACTTTCTGCCTTAATTTTTTTACGTCTTGAAAAAATAGGGCAAAGTTTTTATTCAGCATACATTTTTGCTGCCGCTGTTTTTTTTATTTTTGCTTTTATTTACAGACTTGCCTTTGGTCCCGAAAAAACAAAGGAATCACTTTTTAATACAAAAACTGCTGCAATTATTTTGATTTTGATTTCAGTTTTAATCAGTTTTTTTTCATTCAACGGAACAATTTCAAAAAGTTTAGGACCAATCAAATGGCAGGAAAAATTTTCTGCAAGCATAAGACCTAGCCTGCGGTCAGTTTTGTGCGCAATTTTACTTTTTTCTTCAATTTTTGTACGCTACGGAACAAGCAGACTTAAAGGCACTTTTTCTTACATAATTTTAGCTTTGGACATTTTATTTATTTCTTCGTTTTTAAACATTTTATGCAACAATGAAGCCTTACCAATTCCATTTTTTACTATTGATAATCAAAGTTTTTTAATTCTAGCAATTTTATTTTCCTGGTTTGGAATAAGTGCCGTAAGCGGATTTATTTGGATTGCAATTTTTATTGTGGGAATGTTGCGAATGGCAAAAATAGAAAATCTTATGGGATTTGCGGCTGTTGTTTATTTAATCTGCGCCTTTATTTCGCTGATTTTGCAAATTAAAGTTTTTGACATTCATTTTTCTTTTGTAAATGAATTTTTTACACCGATTTCAAAGCATGTAAAAAGCGACGTAATTTCTTCTGCAAAAACTGTAGCAAATATTGCAAGCGGCGGAATTATAAATGAAAGTTCAGGTCTCTTAAAAAAAGCAGAAAATTCGCTTGAACTTGAAAAATCAAAATCAGACTAAAAAATCATAAAAATCTGACTTTGATTTTTTTGCAGTAAATTTGAAAAACTTTAACTAAGGATACTTTTCTAAGGAAGTAAATTTTCATTCTGAATCAAAAAATCATCTGCAGGAACTAAATCATCGCGCTCAAGTTCTACAGATTTTGAAGTTTCAATTTTTAAAAATTCGTCTGGAGAACTTTTTATTTCATCAATTTCTAATTCAATTTCTTCTGGCAAAATATAAATCCAGTTCCAGAACGAAGATTCTTCCTGCCCGATTCTCCAAAATGCAACTTTATCCACATAATTTTCTTTGTACATTTGAAGTCTTTTTACAAGAGAAAATGTATCGTCCCACCAAAGTGTTACTTTTACAGAAGTTTCAAATTCCGCAAAAGGAACATTATTTTCACGTTTAATTTCTGTTACCTGATTTTCTGCAATTATGCGATTTACACCGCTGTTAAGCCATGCCTTGCTGTAACTTGTGTTCTGCCAGCTTCTTCCATAAAAAGGAAGCCCCATTACAAGTTTTTGCGATGGAATAACAGTCTGTGCGTATTCAAGAATTTCCTTACACCAGTCCATTCCCGCAACTGGACCTGCTTCGCTTGTTGACCAATGCTGATCATAAGCCATTATGATAATTCTGTCTGCCAAAGGTTCAATCAGGTTGTAATCGAAAATATCATTTTTTACAAACTTGTTTCTTGCAGGCACACAGATTGTGAACATTTTATTTTTAGGCAGTTTTCTTTTTAGAATAGTCAAGAATTTTAGAAAATTTTCACCGTCTTTGGAAAGAACAGTTTCAAAATCAATTTGAACTCCGTCGTAATTTTTCGAATTTTTTACAATCGAAGAAATTATTTTTGAACGAACACTGTCTTTTGGATTCAAAACAGAATGTGTAAGTGCATAACCCGAACAAGTTACAACAAGATGCTTTCTTCCGCTGAAATTCTTAAAAACTGAAGCTTCTGGAAATGAAACAATTTCTCCGTAACTGTTTACATCTGCACTAAAATAACACAAATCTGTTACAGATTTTTCTGTAGTAAATGATTTTTCGTTTCCGGTTACAACCCATGCCCAAACTTCATTAAATCCAACTTTATCACTTTCCTGCAAAGAAGGCTCTTCGTAACTTATCTTAACTTCTTTTTGCTGAGCAAAAATTCTGCACAAAAAAAAGCAAACCATAAATGCAAGAAAAATTTTTCTTTTCATAAAAAATCTCCTATTAGAAAAGTAAGTCTCTGCAAAAATTGCAATTTTTAGAGATAATATTTATAAAATCAGCAAAATTTTCATATAAATAAAAGATTATAAAAAAATCCGCTCAGAAAATATTTTATTACGGAACGTGAATAATTTCTCTAGGTTTGCTTCCGTTTGCCGGACCTACAATTCCCCTTTCTTCCATAAGTTCAACTAAACGAGCTGCGCGATTGTATCCAATCGAAAGTTTTCGCTGAATGTAACTTGCACTCGCCTTTCCTGCCTGAATTACAATATCAAGTGCTTTTTCGTAGAGAGGATCATCTGCTCCTTCGCTGAAAAGAGAATTCTGTTCAAATTCTTCATTTTCGCCATCATCAATAAAAATTTCGTCATCAATATAATCCGGCTCGCCCCAGCAGTCTTTTACGGCATCAACAACATTTTCTACTTCCTGATCGCTTACAAAAGTTCCCTGAATACGAATTGGGAACGGATCTGTTGCGCTTGAATAAAGCATATCGCCCTTACCCAAAAGTTTTTCTGCTCCAGTTTTATCAATTATGATATTTGAGTCTGTACGGCTTGCAACCATAAACGCAATTCGGCTAGGAATATTAGCTTTTATCAATCCTGTAATAACATCAACTGACGGACGCTGTGTTGCAAGAACAAGATGAATTCCTACAGCACGACTTTTTGCAGCAAGACGGGCAATTGCAGCTTCCATCTGTTTTCCTGCAGTTGCCATTAAATCAGCAAATTCGTCAATAACAATAATTATGTACGGCAATTTTTCAGTTGCAATATGCTGTTCTTTTATTTTCTGATTATAGCCTATAATCTCACGGCACCCCATTCCTTTCAAAACAGCATAACGTCGCTCCATCTCGCAAATGCAGTAATTTAATGCCTGCATAGCTGCCTTTGGTTCAGTTATAACAGGAGTTAAAAGATGACCAATTCCATTATAAAGGCTAAGTTCAACGATTTTTGGATCAATCAGAATCATTTTTACTTCATTTGGTGAACGCTTGTACAAAATGCTCAAAATCATTGAGTTTACACAAACTGACTTTCCTGCTCCAGTTGCACCTGCAATCAGAAGATGAGGAGTTTTTGCAAGATCCATAATCTGAGTTACGCCTTCAATGTCTTTTCCTAAAACCGCTGGAATCTGCATTTTTTTCCATTCAGGGCGATCTTCTTCAATACATTCGCGGAACGAAACAATTGCCCTCTTTTTGTTTGGAATTTCAATTCCTACAGCACGTTTTCCAGGAATCGGTGCCACAATACGCACAGATTTTGCCGCAAGACGAAGTGCAATATTATCCTGCAAAGAACGGATTTTATTTAAATTTACGCCCGGAGCTGGAAGAATTTCAAACATCGTAACAACTGGACCTTTGCGAATTGCAGTAACTTCAGCTTCAATATTAAATTCGCGCAAAGTTGACTGAAGATTAAGAGAAGCCTCTTTTGTTTCATCATCAATTTTCCAAAACGGATTCTGTTCATACTTTTTTAAAAGTTCTGTACTGATTGTGTACGGTCCGTGCGCTTTTTTTACAGAAAGTTCTATTGGTTTTGTATTGCCATTTTTATCAGTATAAAAAGCCGTTTTACCAAAATTTTTTGTTTCAAGAAGATCTTTATTTTTCTGATGATTTTGATCATTTTCTTCATTTTGATTTTTAGATTGATTTAGAGATTCAAGATTTTCTTTTGAATCCTGATCCATTTTGTTAAAAATATCGCTTAAATTCGAATTGATATCGCTTTCGCCCGAATTTTCATCTGCAGAAAAATCAATGGTTTTATCTTCCTGTGGAACTTCTGTTTCATCACCAGCGAGATTTGTTTCCTCGATAGAAAAGTCGTTTTCATCAGTAAATTTTTCTTCTTCGGCAGACGCATCGTTCTTGTAGGAAATTCCATTTTTACTAGAAAAATTCGTTTCTTCGTAAGCAATTTCGTTTTCATCAGCGAAATTCTCTTCTTCGGCAAGTGCGTCGTTATCGTAAGAAAGTGCATCACTTATGGCATCTTCAAGTTCATCATCATTTTGCCTTTCTTCAGTACTGGAAGTTTCCTCGATAGAAAAGTCATTTTCATCAGCAAAATTCATTTCTTCGCCAAGCGCGTCATTCTTGTGAAAAATTCCATTTTTACTAGAAAAATTCGTTTCTTCGGCAGCAAATTCGTTTGAATCAGTAAATTTTTCTTCTTCGACGGACGCATCGTTCTTGTAGGAGATTCCATTTTCATCAGCAAAATTCTCTTCTTCGCCAGAATCTTCTTCAAAATTTATTTCGTAATGAATTTCATCAGTTTTTTTTTCAGGCTCGTCTTCAAATCCAATCGAATCTTTTTCAAAATTCGAAATTATGTCATCAAATTCATCAAAATTTTCTTCCGGCATTTCAGTTTTTTCTGACTTGTTAAAAATCGGACTTACAAGATCGCTAAAATCATTTTTATCAGAATCATCAAGTGCATTTGATTCTTGAATTACATTCCAGGGATCTTCAATTTTAATTTCGGACGGTGCTTCACTTTTAGGCAAAATTTCTTTTTCGCTAGAAAAATTTTCCTCTGCAACGGAATTCTCTGTTTTATCCGCAAAATTTCCTTCTTCGTCAGTAGTTTTTATTGCATTTCCGTTTGCATCAAGCGACCAAATATCATCAGTTAAAGTTAAATTTTCTTCAGCAATATTTTCTTTATCTATATCTAGTGAATCTGAATTATTTTTCTCTGAATTTTCATCATTTTTTGAGATTTCAGAAATTTCATTTTTTTCTTCTTCAAATACAGTTGTATCAGTCTGATTTTCAGAATCACTTTCAGGAATTTCTGGAGAATCGTGTTTTTTTGAATAAATTTTTGACGAAACAATAAAGGCAAGCAAATATTCAGCAAAGACAAGCAAAATCGCAATTGAAACAAGAAAAATTATTTTCATAAGTGCCACAGAACTTATATCTGTAGAAGCGATTTTTCTCGATGTCCGTTCAGCAAGTGCAAGTGTAAAAAATGGCAGCGGAGTAATTAAAAGCCCAACTGCTTTTTGCAATGTCCACTTTGAAACAAAACAAAAAACGCCTGCAGTAAAAAAATATATTGGTATTAAAACTGAACAAAATCCATAAGCACCAATAAGCATTTTTCCAAGCAAATAGAATATTCCTGCGGAATTTCCAAAATCTAAAAGTCCAAGTATAAGCGAAATAGAAAATACTGCCGCAACTAAAAACAGTGTAATTCCTAAACAAGCAGCACTTTTTTCTTTTTTAGTCATTTTAACCTCAAATTCGCAATGAATGTTTGCAAAAAAAATTTGATTTCAACGCTTTACTTATCGGAAAAAAAAATTTGAATTTTAGGAATTTTTCTTATTATCAAAAAGAAGTCCTAAAGAAATTTTTGATGATTTTTTTCATCACTTTTTTAGAAAATCTTCAATAGAAAAATAAAATCGACATTCTGAAAAAAAAATGCTACAATTTTACTGTGTCGGATTTATTTATTGTAGGAACGCCGATTGGCAACCTTGGTGACATTACTTTTAGGGCACTTGAGACTTTTAAATCTGTTGACGTAATTGCAGCAGAAGATACAAGGCACACTTTGCAGCTTTTGAATCATTTTGAAATAAAAAAGCCTTTAATCAGCTGCCGTTCACAAAATGAAGATTTTGCATCTGAGAAAATTATAAAGTTGCTTGAGCAGGGACAGTCAGTAGCTTATGCAAGCGATGCCGGAACTCCCGGAATTAGTGATCCAGGTGCAGTTCTTGCAGAAAATGCGCGAAAAGCCGGTCACAAAGTGATTCCAATTCCTGGAGCAAGTGCATTTGCAACATTAGCGAGTGTGGCAGGAAGTGGCGGCAAAACACTGATTTTTGAAGGTTTTCTTTCGCCAAAACCAGGTCGAAGAAGAGCAAGGCTTCGTGAACTTATGCAAAGTGGAGCAGCAGTAATTGTTTACGAAAGTCCGTTTAGAATTGTTAAACTTTTAGCGGATATTTCCGATATTGACAGTGAGCGAAGAATTGTTGTGGGGCGTGAACTTACAAAAATTCACGAGGAAATTACAGACGGCACAGCAAAAGATGTTCTTGAAGATTATTCTTCGAGATCTAAAATTCTTGGCGAGTTTGCAGTTTTTATTTCTGGGGATAAAAATGCGTCAAAAAATCTGAATTTAACTTGTGCTTCAGAAGATTCAGTTTCTGAAAAAGAAGACTATTCTGATGAAGAAGTTTGTAAAAATTCAGAAAATATTTGAAAAATATGTAAACTTTTAACTTGTTTTTCCGATAATCTAAGCGAGGCAAGATATGATGATAGATAAAATTTCAGGGGTAAATCCACTTAACAATTTACAGAACACAAGGCGCGCTAACAATGTGTCAACAGTAAAAACTTCATCTGATGAAATTAGTATTTCAAATGAAGCAAAGGCTCTGTCGGAGACTTACTATCTGAATCAAGTTGCAAAAGAAACACCTGATGTACGTGAAAATCTTGTAGAAGCAATCAAGCAAAAAATTCAAGATCCAAATTACTTGAATGAAGCAACCATAGCTGCAACAGCCGATCAGATTATTAGTGCTTACGGTTTATAATTCCGTA
Source organism: bacterium (assembly GCA_963601995.1). Taxonomy (GTDB): domain Bacteria; phylum Spirochaetota; class Spirochaetia; order Treponematales; family Treponemataceae; genus Treponema_D. Next base: position 27,769 of record CAVCIJ010000231.1, read on the forward strand.
AAAATTTAATGGGGATAAAATTAGAGCGGAATAAAATTGTTCCGCTCTTTTTTTTTTACAATAAAACTTTTTTATTTAAGGTGCAGAAAACACCATAAAAAATCACCAAAAATATTGAACTACTTTCTTGAATTTTTTATGGAAGATTAAGATAAAAGTTAACTAAAATTGCGAAGTCTTTTATCTTGGGAGAATAAATTGGCAGACTTAATTTTTAAGATTTCACCGAATATTATTTTAGGTTCTTACGTATCAGGTCGCTTAGGTCAGTATGCAAGCGAATGGGGCAGCAAATATATGGTGATTCTTGATCCAATTTTAAAAGAATCAAACACAAGCCAAAAAGTAACAAAAGCTCTTGATGACAGAAAAATCGACTATTTTACATTTGACGAAATTCCATCAGCAGTTAATTCAGAAATATTAAAATCCGCACTGCAGCTTGCAAAAGATGCCCGCGTTCACGGAGTAATTGCCTGTGGAAGTGGAAAAACCTTAGCGTTGGCAAAGGCAGTCTGTGCTCTTTTTTATGAAAGCCACGATTTATACGATTTTATAGACGGTGCTACTCCTTCAACTGCTCCTCTTCCATTAATTTGTGTTCCTTCTACAATGAGGGATCAGTTTCTTTTTACAGACAGAACGCCCATAATTGATGCACGAAATTCAAAAATAAGTCTTTTAAAAACACAAAATGGACTTTCAAAAGCAGTCATTTGGGATTCTTCACTTTCTGTTGCACTCACAGAAAAACAAATTTCCAGTATGACAATAGAAACTCTTTCGATTGCAATTGAAGCTTATATAAGTCAAAAATCAAGTTTTTTCAGTGATATGCTGATTGAAAAATCACTTGAACTTTTAAGTTACGCAATTGACGGTTCTCCAAGCCTTACAATCACCACGCCACAGGAACTTTTGCTTACGCAGGGTGGCTGCATGGCTTGTTTAGGTGCAGCAACATCTTCTTTAGGAGCCTGTTCTCTTATTTCACTTGCGGTAAACGGACGTTTTCAAATTTCGCGTTCTCTTACAAGTTCGATTTTATTGCCTTACATTATTGACGATGGAGCAAAATTTCAGGCAACGCGTCTTAGTAAAGCTGCAAAAATTTTAAGAGCGTGCAAAGAAGACGCAAGCGACAAAGAAGCCGTAGAATCACTTGCAGAATATGTGCGAACTCACATTGCACAAATAAATATTCCTTCGCGACTAAAAGAACTTTCTCTTTCAATAGAACAGCTTACTTTGGCGGTAGAAGACTGCGGTTCATTAGACTTAATCAATTCACTTCAGCGCAGTATGACAACTGACGATCTTTTTGAAATTGTAAAGCAGGCATACTGATGATTGAACCAGGAAAAATTTTTCAGCTTTCTGCCGGACAAAAACGCCGCAAACTTGCACTCACCTTTGGCGAACTTGAACGCGACATTGCAGGCATTGCAGAAAAGGGAATGGAATATAATTTCCCAAAAATGACCCGCGCAGAATACACAAAACAAATTTGCAGAATTGTTCTTGAAGATCCAAAGCTTCCGGAACAGAGTGCGCAAAAACTAAAAGCAATGCTCGAAGAAGAACCTTTTGACGAAAGAAAAGCCTGTAACTTTGCCAGAAATGAACTTTTAGCAATAATCGGAACTTTTCCTGCTGAATGGGACTTAGTTATAGCACCTCACAGGCAAAGTGAAATGACTGTAGAAAAACGAAATTTTTTTAAGGGTGTAAATGTTTTTGCAGAAGATATTCGTTCTCCTTTTAACATTGGATCAATTTTTAGAACCGCCGAAGCGATGGGCTGCGAAAAAGTTTATATTTCTCAAAACTGCGTAAATCCTGATCAAAGCAAAGCTGTAAGAAGCGCAATGGGCTGCATTGAAACTTTAGGATACACGCGCTGTTCGCTTGAAGAATTGCCTGAAAAAAGCAGCATTTTTGTTCTCGAAACTGGCGGAACTCCAATAAACGAATTTAAATTTCCAAAAGAAGGAATTGTTATAATAGGCTCGGAAGAACTTGGTGTAAGCCCCGAAGCACTAAAAAAAGCAAACTGCGGAACTGTAAGCATTCCAATGACAGGATTAAAAGCATCTCTTAACGTAGGCGTTGCCTTTGGAATTTTAATGCAGGCATGGACTGAATATCTAAAAAATCATTAATTTTTTTTACTCAAAAAATCTTTAAAAATTGAAATTTTAGATATTTCCTGAAGGACTTTTAAAAGCCTTTTTTAGCCGCAAACTAATTGATTTAAGCTGCTCTTCTGAAGAAATTCCGAGCGTTTTTAACACAAAAGACTCTAACTGATCGTAGGAAATTTCACCGTCTTCATAGTGAGTAATCATATCTGCAAGATAAACCACGCAAACAAGTTTTTTATACTGTTCAGGAGCACTTTCAGGATCGTGATGATAGCGAATGACATTCACAATAACATCAGGAAAATTCCATTTTTCAGCAATCATCGCACCAACTTCACCGTGATTTACGCCGGCAACAAGACTTTCAAAAAGATCCTTAGAAATGCCACGCTTTTTACAAATCTCATTTATTTGATTCAAAATTGAAGGCTGGGCATTTTCAAAAATGATTTTTCCCATATCGTGCAAAAGTCCGCAAACATAACTATCATCAATGCAACTTCTGTCTTTGGAATTTGTGCAGAAATTTCGTGCAAGATTATACGCATTAAATGCAACATGATAAGAATGATCCCACATTTTTTTGTTTGCATTATTTGATTCAACCATAAGATTGTGCATAGAACCAATAGAAAAAAGCAAATTTCTAATTCCACGCAAACCAGTAATTTTTATAGCTTCTGCAATAGAATGACACGGCTGAGAAAGCATATAAGCTGCAGAATTAACAAGCCTTAAAAGTTCAGCAGTAAGAGAAACATCGTTAGAAATGCTTGTTGCAATGTCGCTCATTTTGCTGTTTGGATCGTTTATAAGACGATTAATCCGCGTGATGTTTTCAGGAAATTCAGGAAGTCCGTTAATCAGATTGACAAAACTCTTTGAAAGAGAACTTATGTCATTTCTAAATTTTGCGTTGAACGGAAGAATAAGACGTGTCATTGTTTCGCCGTTTTCGCTTGTAACCTGGAAATTTTCTTCAGTAAGACCAATCTTTTTAAGAACAAGAATCATAATTACAAGACCGAGTCCAGCGCCTTCAGAATCGTCTAAAAGCTGAGACATGCCTTCTGTTATAGACTGATACATCTGCGTGCTTGTAATTTTGTCATGAATTCGCTTGTATTCAAAAACCGTAAGTTCAGCCTTGTTGCGCACGTCAATTTTAATTTTATTGTTACGTGTTTGAAATGAAACTTTTATGTAAAGACCTTTTTTGCGCTGCTGTTCAAGATAATAATCAATATTATTCAAAGTATCCTGCTTAAAAGTGCGCATTCCAATTCCATAATCGCCACGATCATTTATATTGAGGCCTTTTTCCATAAAATAAATGCGTTTTGTATTTGCCTTTTTAGAATTGTTTACAAGTTCCTTTATACAGTAAGAAAGGCTTTCAAACATCTGTTTCTGATTCAGCTGAGTTAAAAAACATTTGAGCACATCTGTAATATACTGCTCCATTTCGTGCGGAAGAGTATAAGTTGTAATTGTAAGAGGAATACCATTTTGAATGGCCATCTTAATTTTTTCTTCGTCGACTTTGATTTTTTTTATCTGTGCCATAATTAACTCTAACTATATTAGCCCAAATTTCACTTAATTTCACTTAAAAAGAAGAGATTCTTAATAAATTTACAACGCAGTTGATTCATTTTTCAAGTGCTTACCTTGAAATTTTTCCATAAGGAATTTTTTTTTCAAATTTCTAAAGCCTAGCCCCGATGGTAAGGGCGGTGAAGCCGTTCAAAACTGAATTGAAGTAATCTCTAAAAAAGCATCAAAAATAATTTTTCACCAGTTGCCCTTAATAACGAAATTTCAAGTCAGTTTTGAATGAAGTCAGCACGAAGTGCGGACGGACCCCTGAACAGCGGGATTCTTAATAAAATTTTTTGCCGAGCGCGTTTAGCGTGAAAAATGAAACTTTTTTTCTGAAGTGAAATTTGCTCCAAAAACAATAATAGACAATAATTTTTTATGAACAAAAAAATTTTGTAAGCAGCACTCGAAACAAAATCAGATGAAATTTTCGAGAATTGAAAAGAAAAAGTAAAATAAATATAATGCAAGAATGTATCGTATTTATGTAGAAAGAAAAGACGGATTTCAGAACGAAGCAAATAGAATTTTTTCTGAAATTACAGGTTTTTTAGGAATAACGGGCGTAAAATCGGTTCGCTATCTTAACCGCTATGATGTGGAAAATATTGCCGAAGAAGTTGCAAAGGCTGCCGCAGTAAGAATTTTTTCTGAGCCTCAGAGCGACTTTGTTTCATACGAAACGTTAAAAGTTCCGCAGGGAAGTACAGAAATTATCTGGGAATATTTGCCAGGTCAATACGATCAAAGAGCCGACAGTGCAGAACAGTGTCTTTCGCTTCTTAGAGAAGGAATGAAATCTTCTACAAAAGTTGGATCTCTTCCGCCAAAGGTAAGATGTGCAAAACTTGTTCTTTTAGAAGGCGATGTAAGCACAAACGAATTAGAAAAAATCCAGAAATATTTAATAAATCCAGTTGATTCACGCCTTACTGACGATAAAAAGCCTGAAACTCTTGAAATGAAAAGCGAAGTTCCTGCTGACATTCCGACTGTTGAGGGCTTTATTTTGTTTGACGAAAACAAACTTGAAAACTATAGAAATCAACTCGGACTTGCAATGGATTTTGCTGACATAAAATTTCTGCAGGACTATTTTAAATCTATAAGCCGCGATCCTACAATTACAGAAATTCGCGTTCTCGATACATATTGGTCTGATCACTGCCGTCATACAACATTTTTGACTCAACTTGATGATGTAAAAATAGAAGACGGACCTTATTCAGAACTTTTTAAGACTTCTCTCAAGAACTATACAAATTTGCGTACAGATCTTTACGCTGGCAGAAAAGATAAGCCTGTTACCTTGATGGATATGGCTTGTATTGGAGCAAAATACCTTCGAAAACACGGAAAACTTGAAAATCTTGAAGAGAGCGCAGAAATCAATGCATGCTCAATTTTTATAGACGTTCATTATACAACTGACAAAAACGGAAATTCTGCTGACGAAACAGAAAAATGGCTTTTACAGTTTAAAAATGAAACTCACAATCATCCTACAGAAATTGAGCCTTTTGGAGGCGCCGCAACTTGTATTGGAGGAGCAATCAGAGATCCGCTTTCCGGCAGATCCTGGGTTTATCAGGCATTACGTGTTACAGGAGCTGGAGATCCAACAGTTCCTTTAAGTGCAACTTTAAAAGGTAAACTGCCACAAATGAAACTTACGCGGGAAGCGGCACAGGGCTTTAGTTCTTACGGCAACCAGATTGGTCTTACAACAGGACAGGTTCAGGAAATTTATCATCCTGGATTTATTGCAAAGCGAATGGAACTTGGAGCTGTTATAGCTGCAGTTCCAGCATCTCAGGTAAAAAGAGAAGAGCCAGAAGCAGGAGACGTTGTAATTTTGCTCGGCGGCGGAACTGGACGCGACGGAATTGGTGGCGCAACAGGCTCTTCTAAGGTTCACGACAAAAAATCAGTAACAACCGCAGCTGCAGAAGTTCAAAAAGGAAATGCTGTAGAAGAACGCAAAATTCAGCGTTTGTTCCGCAATAAAGAAGTCTGCTGTATGATTCGTCGCTCAAATGACTTTGGTGCCGGCGGAGTTTCAGTTGCAGTAGGCGAACTTGCTCCAGGTCTCGACATAAATCTTGATGCGGTTCCAAAAAAATACGAAGGACTTGACGGAACTGAACTTGCAATTTCAGAAAGCCAGGAAAGAATGGCTGTTGTTGTACGCAAATCTGATGTAGAAAAATTCATAAAATCCTGCAATGACGAAAATTTAAATGCAGTTGTTGTGGCGTCTGTTACAAATTCAAATAAACTCGTTATGAAGTGGCGTGGAAAAACAATTGTTGAACTCGACCGCTCATTCCTTGACGCAGCAGGCGCACCTCATCACGCAGTTGCTTCAATAGAAAATCCAGCATCTCCTGAAAACTCACCTTTAGTAAAACCGCTTGAAAGTGTAGAAAAAATTCTAAACAGCACGCAAAAAAATCCTGATGTAAAAGCCGCATTTATTGCAAATTTAAGCGACTTGGCCTGCTGTTCTCAAAGAGGACTTGGTGAACGTTTTGACGGTTCAATCGGTTCAAGTTCAGTTCTTATGCCTTACGGAGGAAAATATCAGGGAACTCCAGAAGCTGGAATGGTTGCAAAAATTCCAGTTGTTAGCCCGAGAGAAACTTCTACAGTCAGTTTTATGACTTTTGGCTACGATCCTCGAGTTGCAGAATGGTCGCCTTGGCACGGAGCACAAACTGCGGTTCTTTCGTCTCTTGCAAAAATTGCATGTCTTGGCGGAAAACCAGAAAACTGCCGTCTTTCATTCCAGGAATTTTTTGGTCGCGCAGTAAGCGAAAAAACCTGGGGTTATCCAGCGAGTGCTCTTCTTGGTTCAATTGATGCACAAATCAGTATGGGAACAGGTTCAATTGGCGGAAAAGATTCAATGTCTGGAACTTTTGAAAACATTAATGTTCCTCACACTTTAGTTTCTTTTGCAGTTGACACAGACGATGTAAAAAACGTTGCAAGCGGTTCATTTAAGAAGGCTGGACACGGAGTTTTTGTTGTTTGCGTTCCATATTCAAACAAACTTGCTCCAGATTTTGAGACATTCAAGAGAAATGCAAAGGTTCTTTACAAGCTCAATCAGGAAGGAAAAATTGATGCAATGTATCCTGTACAGGCAGGTGGAATTGCAGAGGCACTTGCAAAAATGTCATTCGGAAACAAAATCGGTGTAAGCATCGAAAAGCTTCCTCAAAGTGCAACAAATCTTGCTATTGGAAAAGACAAAAATCTTAATGATTTATTTATTCCGCAGTACGGCGCAATTATTGTGGAATCAAGTTTAAACCTGGAAAAAGATCTTGACTTTGCTGGCGGAACTGTAAATCAGATTGGAAAAACAATTTCTGAAGCAAAAATTATTTTTGACAGTACGGAAATCTCTCTTGATGAACTTGAAGAAGTCTGGGAATCAAAACTTGCAAAAGTCTTTCCTCCAGTTTCAGATGCAAAACCTCAAAATCCGCTTGAAAAATATGCACTTGATGAACACGAGTCTCTTAAAAAAGCCCGCGATGCTGTACAGAAAAATGAAATTGAAAAACTGCAAAGCGTAAATTCTTTAAATCATCTTGCTGCAAAACCAAAAGTAATAATTCCTGTTTTTCCGGGAACAAACTGCGAATACGATATGGCAAGAGCATTCAATTTAAATGGTGCTGAAACAAAAATTCTTGTATTCAAAAATAGAACGCCTGATGATTTGACTCAAAGTCTTGATTCATTTAAGACTGAAATTGACAAGGCAAATATTCTTGCATTTGCTGGCGGATTTTCTAGCGGAGACGAACCTGACGGTTCTGGAAAATATATTGCAAATGTTATCCGCGAAGACCGAATTGCAGAAAGCATAATGAATTTGCTTAAAAAACGCGGCGGACTCGTTCTTGGAATTTGCAACGGATTCCAGGCACTTATAAAAACAGGTCTCGTTCCTTACGGCGAAATCCGTGAACCAGACGAAAATATGCCAACCCTTACATTCAATAAAATCGGACGCCACATAAGCAGAGTTGTGCGAACACGAATGGTAAGTGCAGCAAGTCCCTGGTCATTAGACAAAACTGTTCTTGATCCGCGCGTTCACTTAATTCCAGTAAGTCATGGCGAAGGAAGAATTTTTATCAGCGAAGAAGAAGCAAAACGCCTTTTCCAAAACGGACAGGTTTTTTCTCAGTATGTTGATGAAAATGGAATTCCTTCAGTTCTAGAACCTGACAATCCAAACGGAAGTTTGTTTGCAATCGAAGGACTCACAAGCCCGGATGGACATGTTCTTGGCAAAATGGGACACAGCGAGCGTACAATGGGTAGCGAAAAAGACGGTTCAAGCCTTGACCTTCTTAAAAATATTACTTGGGATAAAGAAAAAGAAAATTCCTGTCAGAATATTTTCCGTGCTGGAGTTGAGTATTTTAAGTAAGTTTAAAAAAAATTTGAAAAAAGGAGACTGTCTAAAAACTAAAGTCATACTGATTTTTTTTCGGAATAACACTACAAAATGAAGTTTTTAGACAGGCGCCAAAATAAAAATTAACAGAGGAAAAAAATGAAAGCAAATATTAAAAAAATATTTTTTACTACAGCGATGATTGCATCTCTTGCACTCACTTCCTGCAACAAAAACAC
>CAVCIJ010000232.1:0-2705 GCA_963601995.1 bacterium
AGGCAACCTTAATGTCTGGATTTACTATTTCCTCATCATTAAGTCCAATTCCAACATCAAAAATATCAGTAAAACTTCTTGGAATAATTCTTACGCGAACATCGCTCGCCTTGTAAACAGTGTGCTTACCTGTGTCAGTTCCAAAGAAAAATTCAATAGAATCTGCTCTCCACGCCTGTGGTGCAGGATTTGTATTTATTCCAGCATCGTCGTCTGTAATGTCAGCATATAAATACAAATTTTCGCCGTCAGTTCTAAGCACAAAAAGTCCGTCTGCATTTTTTGGATTAAACATTCCACCGTAAATTTGTCTTCTGGTATGAACGCCTTCCAAACCACTCCATTCATCAAAATTGCCGTCAATTACAGGAATACTTTCCTTAGAAAAATATGCAGTGGCAATTTTCTCAATTTCAACATTTTCAACGCCCTCAACCGCTTCCGGCACATAAGGCGCCTCAACGATTTTTTTTGCGTTTACAGTCAGGCAGGAAGTAAAACAAAAAGCTCCAATAATTCCCGCCGCCAAAACTAAAGGTTTAAACTCCATATCGTTGCACTCCTTCTTTTTTTTTGATTTTAGTATTAAGCCAAACTTCAATTCGCAAAAGGCAGTTAATTTTCTGAAAAAGGGGCATTTTTTCGGCTTTTTTTTATATCTGAAAAGCGAATTTTTCTTCTCGTGCTAATCGCACTCGGCAGCCAATTTTTATTAAGAATCCCGCTGTTCGCGGTTTTGAACGGGCTGCTGTGTTTTCTTCGTCATATATTGGGTACTAATAAAAAATAAATGCTTATCAAAAAGAGCACGAATTTGGCGTCTGTTACTAACCAAATTCTTTGTTTACAAAAAATCCACGAGTTTTCGCAACCGCAGGTGCGGCAATCTCGATGAGTAAAATGATAAAAGCATTTTAGTCAACAATCGGGGCTAAGCCTGACTACAAAACTTGCATTTGCTAACAGACAATTTTCTTTTAACAGAGAATTCTCTTCTGCACAGAAAATTTTCTTTGCTAACAGTGCCGCCAAAAAAAAATGCCACTGCCTAATTTTTTTTCAGGCAATGGCACTTTTCTTTTTAATTTTTCAAAATCAGTTTTTAAAATCGATTTTAGTAAACTCTTTCAAGTTTTTCCTTGTTAGCATTCATAAGTTCTGTTTGAAGTTTTACAACCTTGCTGTAACCTTTTTGCTGTTTATACGCGTTAAAGTCCGCAAGAATACTGTCAAATTCCGCTTCGCTCGAAGCTCTTATCAAACTGGAAAGAGTCTTTCCCCAGCGACGCTGAATTTCCTGATAAATCAAATCTTCATCACTCCCAACAGGAATTGTAAGCCCATCATAAACAGCATAAGAAGTTACATAAGGGCGTGTCCAAAGCTGAGGCTGTTCAAGAGAAGGCGCATATTCAACTCCCCACTGAGCCTGCCATGCTGTATCCATAAGCATCCAGTAAGTGTAAAGAACGCCAATATCTGTTTCCTGCTTGTTTTTGTCAGAAGAATCAATTTCCTTAATTTCAGGTAATAAAGTTGGAACTCCATCTACGTAAGAATAAGTTTCGCCTTCAATTCCAAAATTTGTATCCATCTGACCTTCTTCGCTGATTAAATATGTAAGGAACTGAATTGCTCTTCCAGGATCCTTACAGTTTTTTGAAATCATTGTGATTGTCCAGCCGGCAATTGAACCGCCAGAAAGAACAGGATCATCGCCTTTTGAATTTTTTGGTCCATCAATTGCAATATAAATTGAATCAGGATTTTTTGCATAAAGAGCATTTTGAGCTGCCTGCATATCCCAGTTCTGATAAAGCATACAGAAGTAGCGTCCCTGTGCAGCCTTTTCTTCAATTTGCGATCTCTTATCTACAAAAATATCTGTTGTAACAAGACCTTCTTCATTTGCCTGGCGGAACATTTTAAGCCAGCGCACATATTCCGGATTTTCTGTAAGACCAAGAGCAGCATCTATGTATTTTCCGTTCTGTTCCGGACTTATTGCCAGAAAGTGAGACAGTGTTGCCTGAAGCTGACTGCAGCCTGTATCAGAAAATTCTGAAGTTCCAAAAGGAATAAGAGGCTGACCGTTAACCTTAGGGAATTTTGCCTTTGCCAAACGAAGTGCATTTAAAAATCCCTCAGGAGTTGTCATGTCAGGGCTTCCCAAAAGTTCATACAAATCCTTTCTTACCAAAAAAGTTTCGTTTGATGTAAGTTTACCTTCATATTTTTTGTAATCTGACGGAGTGTAAGATGCGTTTGGATAACCATAAACGTGACCATCCTGCTGACGATACCAGCTTAACTTGTCTTGATTCGCAATCTGAAGAAAATACGGATCGTACTGATCTGAAAGTTCATCAAGTGCATAAACCAAGTCAGAATCAATCAGCATAGGAACCTGTCCTTCGTACCAGCCGATTGTTAATATGTCAGGAAGAGCATCACCTGCAATCATTGTGTTAAGTTTTTCAGCCTCGTTTCCTGCAGGAACAATAAAGTTAATGTCGACTCCTGTTTTCTGTGTGATGTACTTTGAAACTTTTGAATCACCCCAATGCCGTGCAAACCAGCTGAAATTTATGTACCAGTCAAATTTTACAGGTTTTTCAGCATTAAGTTTCCAGCCCGGACCATCTTCTGTTCCACGTAAAGTTACATCGCTGTCCTCAGAAGATTTTGGAGTACAGGAAGGCATT
>CAVCIJ010000233.1:0-5436 GCA_963601995.1 bacterium
CAGGGAATGCTGTTCCAAGTCGGTCTGCGTCAGGATCTGTTGCAATTACGATATCTGCATTTTCTTTTTTAGCAAGAGCGATTGCCATGTTAAGGGCTGGAGCTTCTTCTGGATTTGGCTTTTCAACTGTAGGAAAATCTCCGTTTCCTTCGCGCTGTTCTGGAACTGTGATTACATTGAGTCCCAAATCGCCTAAAACTCTTTCTACATGCATTGCACCTGTTCCGTGAAGTGGAGTGTAAACAACTTTTACGCTGTTTGCCTTTTCCTTAATAAGTTCAGGACGATAAAGGTTTGCTTTAATCATTGCCTGGTACTTGTCGTCAATTTCTTTGTCAATAAGTACAATTTTACCTTCTTTTACGGCCTGTTCCTTGTCTATAGTTTTAACTTCTTTTACTGAATTAACTTCGTTTATGATTCCTTCATCATGAGGTGGTGTAACCTGTGCTCCGTCTTCCCAATAAGCCTTGTATCCGTTGTACTGCGGAGGATTGTGGCTTGCAGTAACAACAACACCAGTTTTGCAGCCAAGCTGAAGAATTGCATAGGAAAGTTCAGGAGTTGGTCTCATTCCTGTAAAAAGATAAGCCTTGATTCCATTTGCAGCAAAAACGCAGGCAGTTATATCACTGAATTTTTCGTGGTTATGTCTTGAATCGTATGCGATGCAGGCACTGAGAGTGCCTTCTTTTGCTTCCTTAGGAAATGCTTTTATAAGATAGTTTGCAAGTCCCTGAGTAGCCTTTGAAACATTAAGCGGATTCATGCGGTTTGTTCCGCCACCCATAATTCCTCTAAGTCCTGCAGTTCCAAACTCAAGGCTCTGGTAGAAGCGGTCTTCAAGTTCCTTAAAATTACCTTTTACATCTTTGATGAGATCTTCAACTTCCTTGCGAAAAGCTGGATCCTTTTCTTCGGCAATGTACTGTTTTGCCTTTTCAAGAATTTCCTGTTCGTTCATATTATCTCCTATTTATGTTACAAGTAAAAAAGTGTTCGCCGCAGATTATAGCACAGTTTTTTTACTTAGTCATTTTCTACTCATTTTTTAGTTGAGTTTTAAATTGTTTTTATTCTTCCTTTGAAATGCTGTCGGCTTTTAAAATCATTGAAGCTTCCCATTCCAAAAGTGATTTTTCTGTTTGCGGTTTGTTTCCTTTTACATCGCACATAATTCTAAAAACAGGTTCAGTTCCGCTCGGACGCATCCAGATGAATGCAAGCGGATTTTTTTGTGCTCCATAAAATTTTACTTTTAATCCGCCGTTTCCGTTGTTCCACTCAGTTGCTCCTTCTGTTTCTTTGGTTCCATTTGTTGTAAAACATTTCCAGCTTTCAAAGTGATATTTTTCGCTGAGTTCAGCCTTTCTTTTTTTCCATTCCTGCTCAAAAATTTTCTGGAATCTAAGTTTTAGTCTGCCTTTGTCTAAAGTTTTTACTTTTAGAACGGCTCTGCTTTCGCTGACTCCAGTTGTTGTGTAAAGCGGCAGAGTTTCAATTATGTCAGCAAGTGTAAAGTCAGCCTTGTATTTTTCTTCCTGATTTGATCTTTTGCACCACAAATGAAAAAGTCCGTCTTTTATGCTTCCATCTTTGTTTATTTCATCGCGGATTGCAAGTAGTTTTAAAAGCGCAAAAATACTTGCCAAAGGATCTCTTACGCTCGAAGGATATGTTATGTTTCCGCCGTTTGAACCTTCTCCAAAAATGCGCACATTGTAACCTTCGTTCCGCTTTTCCCGTGCACAGTTTACTACATTTGCTTCGCCCACTTCCGCCCTAAAAAGTTTTGCATCAAAACAATTGCAAATTTCGTCAATTCTCATTGAAGTAGGGCAGTTTACAGCAACTGCGAGATTTTTTGATTTGGTTTCGCCTTTCCAGATTTCAAATGAAAGCTCGCTTAAAACACAGAGTGCAAAAATTTCCTGAGCCTTGATTGCCTGTGATTTTTGCAGATGATTATTCCAAAAAACAATATTTCCTCTGTCGCCGTCGCAGTCCGGCATATATCCTAAAATTACGTCTTCTTTGCCGGCATTGTGAAGTTCTTCCATTCGTTTTTGGCACCAGACAAGATTTTCTGGTTCCGGAATGATTGCATGTGCTATGTGCCCGCATTGCTCGTTGAATGCAAGAAATTTAAGTCCGCAACTGCAAAGAAAGCTGCTGTCGATGCTGAGTGTTCTTGAAGAGCCGTTCATATCGCAAAGAATTGTTGCAGTCTTTTTTTGAAAACTTAATTTTATTGAATCAAAGAATTTTTTCTGTCCTGCTGAATTTTTTTCGCCACTTATAACCTGCTTTATAAAATCCGTGTAGGTTTTTAATGCTTCCTTTTTATATTTTTCTGATTTTTTAAATTGACTTTCAATTTTGCTTTCAGAAATTGAATTCAAAAGTTCCAAAGCGTGTTCTTCTGAGTTTACGGCATTGCATTTTATTTCAAAATTATTTGCAAGAACCTTTGCTTCCGCTGCATCAACAACGCCACCGTTGTTAAGACCAAATTTTATTCCGTTGTGACCAATCGGATTGTGACTTGCGCTTACGTAAAAAAATCCGTCCAAAAGCCTTGAGTACGCCATAATTTCCGGCGCAGAACTTACATTTAAAAAATGAACTTTTATTCCGTAATGCAAAAAAACTTTAAGAGCCGCTTCGCAAATTTCTTTTCCTGTAGGACGACTATCCATTCCAAGTGCAAGATGAGGAGATTTTTTTCCGCTTTTGCTGATAAGATACTGCGACCAGGTTTCTGCAATCAGCGCACATAAAAGCGTATTTTCCTTTCCAATGTGAGTGCTTTTATCTTCTTCGTTAAGCGATGGAACAAAAATTTTCCGCCAGCCTGAAGCCGAAAGAATCATATTGTGTTTCATAAAATTTTATTCCTCCAAAAAAGATGAGGTAAGTTTACATTTACTGAACGTCAACTGCAAAACGTGAAGTTTGCGTTGTACCAAGAATATTAAAAAGTGTTGCCGAAAGAGAATGTTTTCCGCTGGTAAGATTTATTTGTCCCAAAAACTGTCTTTTATTGTCTGGGTAAAGATCCATTACCTGATAAAAATTGTTTCCCTGAACGCAAAGTTTTCCGTTTCTTTCGCTGAGTGTGTCGTATGAAAGAGATTCATAAACAACTCCATTTATAGAAATTGTAGTTTTGTAGGGAACGGCAATTTCCTGGCGGTCACAGTAAATTCTGTAAGACCCGGAATGAATGATTTTGTCGCGTCCAAGAATAAATTCTTTTTCCTTTGCATCAACAAGATAGACGTTTTTTGCAAAAAGTGGCAGTTCTTTTCCGATTCTTGGCATTAAAATTCGCGGATTTATTGCATTGTGATTTTTTGTGTCCAAAACTTGAAATTCAAGACAGCTTGTTCCTTCCTGCCAGCCTGAATTTGCACTTGTTCCGATTTTTTCGCCTTTTTTTACAGAATCTTTTTCATCTAAAATTTGCGGAATTGAATTTTCATCTAAATTTGCATAAACCGTAGAAATATTGTCGTTGTGAAGGAGAATTACGGTATTTCCCAAAGTCGACTCAAACCAGCCGAAGTCGTTAGTATGCTCGCTCAAAATTGCAAGAATTTCTGCATCCTCGCTGGCTTTTACATCAGAAGAATCTCTGAAAATCAGCGAAGTTGAAATTGTTCCACCTCGAAGCTGACCAAAATAAGAATAAAATGAATCTGAAAAAGTTTCTTCCTGCGGCCAGTCAAATGCAAAAAGTTCAGCTTGCAAAATCAGGCAAAGAAACAGGAAAATTGTTTTTCTAGAAATTATTTTTTTTAGTTTTTTCATATTCTTTTTCTTATCTCCATTTATTTTCGGGAAATGCTCATCAGTGAAATTTTATCATTTCTGCCTACAAAAAGTTCGTTGCCACGAGTCTGAATAAATGCACATGAGGCTTCAAAACTAAACTGTGCCGCTTTGTTGTAAGGAGATTCGATTGCACTTACTGTGTAAGTGCTGTTTTCTCTGCTTAATACAAAAAGCATATTTTCTACAGAAGATTTTTCAATCTGAACAATGTTTCCCGGAATTTCAATGTGCCTGCTTTTTAGTTTTTTTAAATCCACAATGCCAATTCCATTTTTATAGCCATAGTAAACAAGATTTTGATCTTCGTTGAATTTTACAAGAACCTGGTGCTTTGTTTCGTTGGGAACAAATTCGTGAAAAATAATCCTCGAATGACCCTTTGAATTTTCTGCAACACTGAATCTTTGTCTTTTGTGCCCTGAAACTGTTGCAAGTTTTTTTCCGTCATTGCTGATTGCGCAGCCTAAAATTACTTCGCTTTCGCTTCCGCCTGGAGCAAAATTCTGATCAATCTTGCCGTCCATTGAAAGAGAAACTATTCTTCCGTCGCTAAAGCCCGCTGCAATTCCGTTTTCACTTGATGCGAAGGCTGTAATCGGTGCATAACTTTCGTAAGTCCATATTTTTTTTCCGTCGCTTCCGCATAAGGCAAAGGAATTTCCGCCCGGAAGAAATACAAAAATTTTGTCTTTGTCAAAAAAAGGAAATCCAAATTCTTCAATGTTCCCAAGAAATTTTCCGTCTGGAGAAAAAAAAGGAGTTTTGCTGTTTGAAGAACCGTATGTGCAGTAAAAATTTTCAGAAACTGCTGCTTTAAAAGGATATGCAATTCTGCTGTAGATTTTTCCGTCTGGAGAAAAATATCCTAAATTTTGACCGAGTTTAAATGGAATGAAAATGTCTTTTTCTCTGTCAGTTTGATTTTCAGATTGATTTTCAGATTGATTTTCTTCGACGTTTATTTCGTTTTTGCTTGCGGCAGAAATTTCGTTTTCAGCATAAAAATTAACTGGAGAACCTTCTTTTTCGGCTTTAAAAATACTTTGCGTCCACTGCGGACTAAAATGAAGTTCAGTAGAAAGCGGCCGGAGCGCAAGAACAATGTATAAAAAACAAAAAATTCCGATTGCAATGAAAAGATTTTTTTTAGATTTTTTTTTGCTGCTCATAGTTTTTTGATTTTATCCGTAAAAGGCTTTTTTTTCAATTAAGAAGCTTTTCTTTCTTTGCGAAGATTTGCGGATATTGACAAAAAAACGCATTGAATGCAAAATATTTCAAAAGTCATTTTAAAGAAAATTATTTGACTTGTTCTTGATAATTTAAAAAGTTCTAAAAAATTATGTTTTAGGGCATCATTTTAGTTTTGCGGGGAAAAAAGTGGAAGACGACATTTTGACTATTGAAGAAGTTGCAAAGTATCTGCGTGTAAGCGAAAGAACAGTTTACGATTGGGCTCAGAAAGGCGAAATTCCAAGCGGAAAAATTGGAACTGTATGGCGTTTTAAGAAGTCAGAAATTGAAAAATGGGTTAACCAGCGTCTTTCTTCATCTCCAAAAGTTGTTTCTTCGGAAGAAATTGCTGTAAAGGTAAAAAAC
>CAVCIJ010000234.1:0-5248 GCA_963601995.1 bacterium
GTCGTTATGTAGAAGCGTGGGGAGATGCGCAAAAGTCCAGAATGGAAGAAAAGTTTATGTCTCACAGCGTGTGCAAAACTTGCGGCGGGTACAGACTGAGAAAAGAGGCACTTAGCGTTAGTGTGGGCGGAAAAAACATCTGGGAACTTACAGAACTTTCTGTTTTGCAGACAATCAATTTTTTTGACAGTTTGAAACTTACTCAGACTGAAAAAAAAATTTCTGCACAAATTCTAAAGGAAATAAAATCCCGGCTTTCATTTTTAAAAAATGTCGGCCTTGAATATCTTACACTTGAGCGTTCTGCATCAACTTTAAGTGGCGGTGAGGCACAGAGAATCAGGCTTTCAACTCAGATTGGAAGCGGTCTTACAGGAGTTATGTACATTCTTGACGAGCCTTCAATCGGACTTCATCAGCGGGATAACGAGCGGCTTATAAATTCTCTTACTTATCTGCGCGATTTGGGAAATACCGTGATCGTTGTGGAGCATGATGAGCAGACTCTTCTGACTGCTGATTATCTGATTGATATTGGGCCTGGAGCAGGCGTTCACGGTGGCGAAGTTATGGCTTGTGGAACTCCAGACGAAGTTATGAATGTTGAAAAAAGTCTTACGGGGCAATATCTTGCAGGCAAAATCCGTATGAAAATTCCTGGTCAGCGCAGAGCGGGAAATGGAAAATTTATTTGTATCGATGGCGTTTATGAGCATAACTTAAAAAATGTAAGCGTTAAGATTCCGCTCGGTGAGTTTACCTGCATTACTGGTGTTTCTGGCAGTGGAAAGTCAACTTTGATGAACGACGTTTTTTATCCGGCTGCAAGCAATGCTATTATGAAAACTGAATATCCGTGTGGTTCATTTAAATCCATTTCAGGACTTGAAAATATTGATAAGGTTATTAACATTGACCAAAGTCCAATCGGCAGAACTCCAAGAAGTAATCCAGGCACTTATATCGGTGTTTTTGACAAAATCAGGGAACTTTTTGCCTCTCTTCCAGAAGCAAAGGCACGTGGCTACAAAAGCGGACGTTTTTCTTTTAACGTAAAAGGCGGAAGATGCGAAAACTGTCAGGGAGCCGGAACAATCACAATAGAAATGAATTTTCTTCCTGATGTTTTTATACAGTGTGATGTGTGTCGCGGAAAACGCTTTAATCAGGAAACACTTGACGTTCTTTACAAGGGAAAATCAATAAATGACGTTTTAAATATGACGATTGAGGATGCCGCAGACTTTTTTGCAGGAATTCCGCATATTTCACGCAAACTCGAAACATTAAAAAATGTTGGGCTTGGTTACATTCAGCTGGGGCAAAATGCACTTACACTTTCGGGTGGTGAAGCTCAAAGAGTAAAACTTGCGGCGGAACTTTCGCGGCCTTCAACAGGACGAACTTTGTATATTCTTGATGAGCCAACAACTGGACTTCATTTTGTTGACATAAAGCAGCTTATGAATGTGGTTCATCAGCTTGTAGACAAGGGAAATACTGTGGTTATGATTGAGCATAATCTTGACGTAATTTGTCAGGCTGACAATATAATTGATTTAGGTCCTGAAGGCGGATATAATGGCGGTAATATTATTGCTGTTGGAACGCCGGAAGAACTTGCTGAAGTAAAAGAAAGTTATACCGGACAGTTTGTAAAAAAACTTCTTGAGCGCGAAAAACAGCGTGATGCTGAAAATTTGTAGTTTTTAACTGTTTTGCAGATTTTTTTATTTTGATTTCAGGACAAAATGACTAGTATCCGTCTAAAAAAGATTATATTTTTTTTTCTTGCCCTCATAAATTTTTCAGGACTTTTTGCTGAATCTTCCCGCACAACAATAAAAATCATCAGTGCAGAAAATACTGAATACAAAAAGAATGAGCAGGGCGATGATGAAATTGTTTTAAAAGGCGCAGTTTCTCTTTCTGTTTCAAAGGATTCCGTTACAACAACAATTTCTGCTGATTATGTAACTTATAACCGCGTAACCGATATGCTTTATGCTAACGGAAATATTACCCTTCTGCAGACAGGTTCAAGTTCCGGTGAGCAGAATATCAGTGCAAACACTCTGCTTTTTAACACAAGCACTTTGGAAGGCATTTTTGACGGCGGAAAGGTCATTCAAACTCAAAGCGATGCAATAAATCTTCCTTCTGGCTCAACTTTAATTGTTGCAAGCGATATTTTTGGCCGCGACTCTTCTGGAACAATCGACTTTAAAAATGCAGAACTTACTTTCTGCGATGATGAAAATCCGCACTGGAAAATTTGGGCTTCAAATATTTGGCTTCTTCCGGGAGGAGAATTTGCATTTTTTAACGCTATTCTTACAATCGGTTCTCTCCCTCTCCTTTATTTGCCTGCATTTTATTATCCAAAAGATGAACTTATTTTTAATCCAGCATTCGGTTATCACGAAAGAAAGGGCTATTATTTTCAAACAACAACTTATCTTTACGGACGCAAGCCTTTAAACACAGAAAGTTCTTCTGATTCTGATGACATAACTGCCGGACTTTTTAACTTTATGAAATCCACAACGCTAAAAGATCAGGTTCGCGAAGGGCTTGTGCTTCATAATCTTGACACTGACTATACCGGCGATACTACAAATTATTTTAAAATTGAAGGCGACTATTATTCAAATCTGGGAATAAAAATTGGTGCGGACGGAGTTTTTAAACCAAAAAAATATATTTCAAATATCAGCGGAAATTTGGATCTTGGTTTTTCCAATACGATTTTTGAAACTTCTTCTCAATATCTGCCTTATTCATCAACTGGAAAAATTTACAGTGATTCGTCAAATTTTATGGGACTGGAACTGCCTTTCAGGTACGGAGCAAATTTTCAGCTTTCAATGTCAAAGCCATTCAATCTGACTGTTTCGCTTCCAATTTACAGCGATCCTTATTTTGAAGGCGACTTTGGCGAACGCTCAGAATATATTGACTGGATTGGATTTTTAATGAGTTCTTCTGAAGATGATGATGAAACTTCAACAAGTACAGTTTCTTCGTTTACGTGGAGTGCAAATGCTTCATATAGTCTTCCTCTTCCTGATTTTTTAAAGCCTTTTATAAATTCTGTGTCTTTTTCAGGCATTACGTCATCAATTGTTTTCAGTTCAAAATCTAGAACTTTTACAAGTGATGAAATTTCAAGCAAAGAAAGTGAATGGAAAACGTATACTCCGGAGCGGTATTTTTATTATCCTTCGCAAGTAACGCCGTTTAAGATTTCAGGAACAATTTCCGGTACATTGATTTCAGTTTCTGGAAACGGAAAATCCTCATCAAAAACGAAAACAGACCAGAAAAAAATCGCAGTAAGCCTTGATGTCCCTCAAGATTTTTTGACAGAAGAAGAAAAAAACTTGCTTGCACAAAAAAATGATTCTTCAAAAGAAGATGAAAAATCTTTAGAAAAATCAGAAAATTCCGCTGATAAAAAAAGTGAAGAAATTTCAGAAAATCCACAGACCGAAGCGGAAAAAACTGTTTTGCAGGAAAGCGATCTTCCACTGTTGACTTCAAGCGTTTCAAGTTCAGTAACTGCAATGAACGGACTTTCTTACAAGCTGTCTTATTCAATAACACCGTCGTATACTTCGCAGATTTCTTATAATGCATCAGAATTGACTTCGCCTTCAGACTTTGACTGGAGCAATGTGTATTCAACTTATTACCAGATAAAGTCGCCTTCAACTCTCACAAGCAGTCTTTCTTATCGCGACAGTTTTGCTTCAATGTCGAATGTAATAAGTTTTAATCCGGTTTTTCAAGCACATCCTAATCTTGACGGTTACTCAGAAACAAGTGCCGCTTCCGTAAAAAAAACTGACTATAACGCAAAAAAACTTGATCTCACAAACACAAATTCAATTTCCTTAAAGCCGTTTATTTATTCAAATATTTTTAAGAACACGAGTCTTGACTGGAAAACGACCATAAAACTTCTGCGCACAGAATTTCTTGGCGATGTAGATAATCCTGAATGGGATTATATTGTTCCAATGTCGCTGGAAGAATGGGACAGCACAGACACAGTTACAAGTCATTCTCTAAGTGCAACTTTTTCTGCCGTAGAAGATAATTTTTCGCAGATTCTTACGTTGAGTACAAAACTTCCGCCGCAAGTAGATGAATACAATGCCACACTAAAACTAAATTTTCCTTATTTGAGTTTAAATTTTGGTCTCGGCATAGAGCAAGTAAGCGAAGAAGATACAAGTTTTGAATTGCAGCCGTTTCAGCAGTCAGCATCTTTAAAACTCTTCAACTCTGATTTATCGCTCACAGAATCATTTAATTATGAACTTGAAGATTCCGACGAAACTGAAGAATCAAGAAAATCTCACGCAGATTCATTTAAACTTGCACTGACTTATAAAAATCTTCAGTTTGCTTATACAATGTCTTATACAAAGGGTTATGATTTTGATGAAAACGAAGGCTGGATAAGCCGCGACACAAAAGAATTCCTTCCGTATTCAGCAAGCCTTGCCTACACTACAAAAAGCAAGACATTCAAATACTGGTTCAATAGGATTTCATTCGCACCATCTCTAAGTACAAGCATTGTTTACGACTTTCTCAGGCCAACAAACAGTTACTTCCGCTTCGTGCCGTCAATCACGTTTAAAATAAATGATTTCTTTGATCTCAGCTTCAGTTCAGAATCAAGAAACAGCGTAATTTATCGTTACATTCAAAACTACACAGGAAACGAAGGTTTAATCAACGGAGAAACAAATCCACTTGTAGACCTTTGGAATTCCTTCGTATTCTGGAGTGACACAAGTTTTTGGGATCCTAATCAAACAAAGCGAAAAGCGTCCGGCTACAAAATAAAAAATTTAAGCATATCATTAACACACAATTTATGTGACTGGGATCTTTCTTCAACGCTCACATTCAAGCCACGCTCAACAACCAACGATGAAGGCAAAAAAGTTTACGATTATCACCCGTATTTTTCACTTTCCGTAACCTGGCGCCCAATGTCAAGCATAAAAACAGAAATTGTAGATGAATACGGTGAGTGGGAATTAAATCCATAATTTTTTTCTTGATTAAGGAGCGAATTTCACTTTAAAAGAAAAATTTCATTACTCGCACTGGCTGCACTCGGCAAAAAGATTTTTTATGAGACCGGCTTTACGCGGTTCGTCGCAACCTTACGGTTGCTTCGCGAGTTTGCCGCCAGTTACTGACAAAATTCCCTGTTCCTCGCAAAAAT
>CAVCIJ010000235.1:0-3659 GCA_963601995.1 bacterium
TGTAAACTGTTCTGATAAAAATCTTGTATTTTATGCAGTTATTCCAGAACAATAATTTTTAATGAATCTTAGAAAAAAATCTGGAGAAAAATGGACGACGTTTTAATAATAGGTGCAGGACCAGCTGGAATTTCTGCAGCTCTCTATGCAAGAAGGGCAAATCTTGAAGTTCAAGTTTTGTATCACGGAAAGGGAAATTTGCAGAAGGCTCATAAAATTGACAATTATTATGGATTTCCGTCAGGAATTTCTGGTGAAGAACTTTTTAAAAATGGAATTGAGCAGGCAAAAAATCTTGGTGTAAAAATTCTCGACACAGAGGCAACTCACATTGACATCGAAGACAATATGACTTTTTCAGTTCAAACTGACAAAGGAAAATTTTCTTCAAAAACTCTTATTCTTGCCACAGGAAACAAAAAGTTTCGTCCGGCAATAAAGGGAATCGAAGAACTTGATGGAAAGGGCGTAAGTTACTGTGCTGTGTGTGATGCTTTTTTTTATAGGCAAAAAGATGTTGCTGTTTTAGGAAATGGAAAATTTGCCCTGAGTGAAGCTGAGGTTTTAAATGGAATTGCATCTTCTATAAAAATCTTAACAAACGGTGAAGATGCTTCACTTCTTGAAGAAAATACTGATAAAAAATACAGCATCGAAACAAAAAAAATTGCCTCTCTTGAAGCAGATGAAAATTCTGGAAAACTCAAAAATATTATTTTTGCTGACAAAAGTAATATGCGGGTTGACGGACTTTTTATAGCACTTGGAGAAGCCGGAGCAAGCGATTTTGCAAAAAAACTCGGTCTTGCAATGAACGAAGACAATATTGTTGTAAATAATAAGATGGAAACAAATATAGAAGGACTTTATTCCTGCGGCAATTCAACCGGCGGTCTTTTTCAGGTAAGCAAGGCTGCTTATGAGGGAACTTTGGCAGGTCTTTCCGCCAGTGAATATGTAAAGGGAATTTCTAAAAAAAATTAAGTCATAAAAAAAGCCTTCCGAAATTTTCTTTCAGAAGGCAAAATTTTCTACAGTTAAAAACAAAGTCACAAAATTAGTAAGACTTTCTCTCAGCCTTGCGTTTCTGATTTAAAAGTTTACGCTCGAGAGTTGTTTTTTTCTGATGGTTTGTAGCTGAAGGCTTTACGAAAAATTCGCGTTTTTTGAACTCGCGGATAATGCCTTCCTTTTCAACCATACGCTTAAAACGTTTGATTGCCTTTTCCAGGTTCTCAGACTCGTCAACAACGATTGTCGCCATAAAATTTCACCTCCTTGACTTCCGATGATGCCGTAAAACAGTCAGATTTTACAAAATTTAAGCAGAGTTTTCAAGAAGATTTTTATTTTCAGACGATTTTTTTTATCATTTTTTGCCTATAATCAGCCGCAAAAGTAAAATCAATCAGAATTTCAATTGTAATTCTACCGCCAATTCCAGTTGAATGGAATAAAATCCCTGCTAATGCGAACTTACAAAATTTTTTGTGAATATTCTAATCTTGTAAAGAAGAAACTGTTTATTTTTACTGATTAAATTAAAGTCTGGTTACCTTTCAGAAAAATATTTTTTAGAAATAAAGTGACTTGCAAGAGTCAAATAAAATACGTCAAGAATTGCCACCAAAGCTGAAAAAAGCAAAATCAGAATGGAATCAAAAAAAATTGAAAAAACTCCTAGAATTGCAAACGGAAGACCTGCAGCACACCACATACAGCAAATGTTTTTTTTGTAAATTTTTTTGTTACGCAACATTTCTTCTGGCAGTATGCCAGCTAAAAAAAACTTGGAAGATTTTCCTATAAAAAGAGATAAAATTCCCATAATCTCGCACAGGAAAAAAAAAGCAAACAATATAAAGGTCATGGAAAAAATGCTAGCCATAATTTAAAATTCTAAGGGGACTTCCTTAAAACAACTTTAAAGCAGCAAATTTTTTTTTAACAAAGAAATTCCGCCGCAAACAAAAAAATTCTTGCTTTTTTAGCGGAATTCCTGGCTGAAAAAATCAGTCTCTTCTTAAAATTCCTGTTTCAAGATCTTTTGCAGCACGATTTTTTATTTGAAAATGCTGCTTTTTGCCGGTTGCAGTGCGCGGAATTTCTTTTATAAAGGCAAAATATCTAGGTCTTTTATAAGTTGAAAGCATAGGACTTTTTAAGCAGAAATAGGCAAGTTCGCTTATTGTAAGAGAATCGTCTTCTGGCACAACATAAGCCGCCATAGCCTGTCCGCGTACTTTGTCGGGAACTGAAGTTACAATGCAGTCTCTTACTTTAGGATGTTCGTTTATTGCTTCTTCAATCTGGGTAGGATAAATATTTTCGCCGGAAACAACCATCATATCATCTTTGCGACCGCGAATTGTTACAATCCAGTTTTCGTTCCAGGTTCCTGTATCGCCGGTGTAGTACCAGCCTTTATAAAATCTTTCACGATTCATTTCGTCGTTCTTAAAATATGAAAAAGAAGATTTTGGTGACTTTATAATAACTTCTCCTTCAGTCATATTGTCGTGAACAACCATATCATCAGGATCAGCTTTTTTATCTTCATAAAGATTTACAACCCGCACTTCGTCATCAATGCAGCTTCCGCCCACAGAACCAGCTCCTTCGGGAAGATCATAAGGTCTTAAAATCGCATTCCAGAAAGTTTCTGTAGTTCCGTAGCCATTAAAAATATTCGGAGTAAGAGTGTTTCCAAAGCGGATGCAGTCTCCTCTTGAAAGCGGTGCGCCCATAGTAACAATTCCACGCAAATTAGAAAGATCCTTTTTGTCAATTTCCATAGCGCGACAGAGCATTTCAAGATTTGTAGGTGCTCCCATAAGAAAAGTTATTTTATATTTTGAAACCCAGTCAAGTGCGCAGGAAGGCTTGAACTTTCGCATAACAACCACAGCACCGCCCACGTAAAAAACAGGACCAGGCCCGCCAGAATGACATCCTCCGCGATGAAACCAAGGCGTCATATTCAGCGTAACATCGTACCGGTTAAGCGGATATTGCATAATAACGTCGTGCGCCGTAAGAATTTCATTCATATCATTTATAGGAACTGACTTAGGAAGGGCAGTTGTACCGCTGGTGCAGAGTCTTAAAACTTCGTCGTAAACATTAGGGCGAAAGTCAATTTCTGGCTCGGAACAAGATTCATTTTTTATAAAATCTTCGTAAAGAAAATGTCCCTCAGGAAGAGACTTTTCTTCAATATTATCTGCAAGAATATAAAAAGTGTCCTTACATTCAGTAAGTTTTGCAGCTTCAAGAACAACATCCATTGTATTTGCAGAATAAATCATCGCCTTAGGCTTATTGTGATTCATCAAAAGGGCAAGTTCTCCTGCCGCAAGACTCGCATTTGCCGCAAGCAGAATCGCACCGATTTTTCTAGGTCCAACGTAAGAAACCGCAAATGCAGGACAATTTCTAAGCACAGAAATAACAACATCATTTTTCCCAATTCCCTTTTTTTTAAGGGCGTGACAAAACTGATTTGCTTCGTTGTTAAGTTCTGTATAAGTCCAATGCCGGTTCGTATCTGGATCAATAACTGCCGGCGAAGAAGCATAGCGCATTACGTTGCGCCTGAAACCGTTTATCCACAAAAAATCGTGCTCAAAAGTATCAATAAACATACTTGCGTCATAGGT
>CAVCIJ010000236.1:0-3693 GCA_963601995.1 bacterium
ATCTCCACACTTTACACCGTTTTTTTCAAACCAAGACTGCGGCACTTCGAGGGCGTATCGAACAGAGCGACTTGAACTTACCGAAGATAATGAAAAAGGCGTCATATCTAAAATATCAACAATTGTTCCATCTTTTAAAATATATGCAATCGAAAGCGGACTCGGAGTATTTCTCATCCAAAAATGAAGAACCTGATCTTTTTCAAAAACAAAAAGCATTCCTGTTCCATCTGGAATATTTTTTCGGTTCATAAAGCCGTAATTTCTTTCTTCTGGCTTTATAGCAAGTTCCGCAAGTACATTCACACTTGTTCCGTCAATTTTTTGTATTGTAAGATTTTGCTTTGGAAGTTTATATTTTCTTGAATTGCACGAACACAAACTGCACGTACAAAAAATCAATATTGCAAATAAAATCACATTTTTTTTTACTTTATTTTTAAATTCACTGCGCCACATAATTTCCTCTTTGTAAAAATTCGATTTTTAAAACTCATCTAAAAACATTTCACGTGTCATTTCCTGGGCAGATTTATTTACCAGAGATTGATTTAACAAGTCTTCAAAAACCTTTTTGTCTACATATTTTATTGTAAGTGGACGCTCAAGACTCATTATTACAGAATCATTTTTCCATTCAGATTTTTCAGGATTCAAAAAGGAAGGATTTCCATATTTTTTTCGCAAAGTTTCAAACACTGAATAATGATCAAGTTTTTCTGTTTTTAAATTCAGCGTGATTGTATAAAGTTTTCCGTTATAAAACTGAAACCAGCATCTTTCCAAAAAAGAATACGGTGCAGTTTTAGAAGTATCAGTTTCTATAAGCGAGCGATTTTCACTTGGCAAAAGAGAAACGTCCCTATCGCCACGATAACCAAACTGACTGTCTTTTAAAAGTTCAGCCTTTACTTCTTCCATCGTCATTCCAAGCTGAATTTTTCTGAATCCACTCGGAAGACTTTTTTCCTGAGCAAAAAGAAAATTCGCAGCAAAAATAAAAATCAGCGGAAAAATAATTTTTTTTAGATTCAAGTTAATTTTGCTCGTTCGATCTTTTTGCATTTTGCTTCCGGTAAAAAGCTGCCTGTTTTAAAAGTTCAGCAACATCTGGAACAGAAATTTTTCCATTCAGAAGTTTTATATTCTGGTCAGTTTCAATTGCATTCATCGCCTTAAGTTTTTCATCATCAGAAATTCCGCAAAGATTTATTAAATCAGAAGGCGTTAAATCAGTTGAATAAATAAGTCCTTTTACAAAATTTGACTTTTTCTTTTCGATTTGAATTGCAATCATGTCAACCAATTTTTCGCGAACTTCTTTTAATTGAGTATTTGCAATCTGCCGGTACATTGACCACAAACGGTCGGCAAGCATAATCGTTAAACTGGAAATCATAACCGGTTGCGTTGTAACCATCTGATTAAAATTTGCCCTGTTAACAACCATAAGTATGCAAGTTTCAGAAGCAATTGCACTTGCTGAACGCGGCTTATTTTCAAGAAGTGCCATTTCTCCAAACATATCGCCTTTTTTGAGCACGGCAAGCGTAACTTCGGATCCCTGAACAACTTTTGTAATTCTAACGCTTCCTTCCTGAATTATAAACATGTCCGCACCAGACTGACATTCACTAAAAATCATCGTATCGTGCGGATACTTGCGAATATGATCATTGCTAGGTTCAAGATAAACTGCGCGCGATTTTGGCTTTAACTGAAGAAATCGTTTTTTTGCCTTTTCTGCTTCTTCTCCCGAAGCTCCGCTTTTTAAATACTGATAATAAGCAAAAACTGCAGCATCAAGGTAATCAGCATCATCATAATATGAAGCAACTGTAAAAATTCCTTCAGAAGAATCAGAAATATTGTCTTTTAAAGTGATTTTTGTAAGATTATCATTTAATTCGCGCATCTGATTTGCAAATGCACGAATTATTTTCATAGCGATTGGAGTGTTTTTCATAATCAGTTCAGGATACTGATCCCGCTGAATCATAATCGCAGTAACATCGCTGAGCGCAACAACATTTTCATTCTGGCTGTGTCCCGACATACACGAAATAACGCCCACAAAATCTCCAGGTCCCAAAATTCTACTGGAACTGCCAAGAACACGCGCTTCATGAAAACATCTTACTTTGCCTTTTTGAATAATCAAAAAATAAGGCTTAACTGGTGCGCCTTCTACAAGCACGTAAGAATTTGTCTTAAAATTCACAAAAGTCAACTGAAGCACTTTATTTACCTACCAATTTTATTTTCGACAAAATTAAGATTCAGCAGCATAAAAAAAACAAAAACTTCAACTTAAACAAAAATAATTTCACATTCGAGTTTAAAGCCAAATTTTTCCTGAACTTTACGCTCTGCAAGTTCGACCAAATTCTTTATATCTTCAGCGCTTGCATTTCCATTATTTACAATAAAATTTCCGTGCCATTCAGAAATTTCAGCGCCACCAATCACAGTTCCACGAAGTCCGGCTTCATCAATAAGTTTGCCACTCGGAACATAAAAATCGCGGTTATTCTTAAAAACACTGCCTGCACTTGGCTTAATAAAGTGCCCTTTTTTTGTTCTGTCCTGAATATACTTTTGATTTTCTGAACGAAGAAAATCCTGAACTTTTTTATTTGCATTGTTCCCCGTAAGAAAATTTTGTAAATCAAGAATTTGCGCAGACAAGGCAATTTTTGTAATCACAAAATTTTTGTTTGTAAACGGAGACTTTTTATAAGACCAATCATCCTTATTATTTTGATAAATTTTTATTGTATTTTCAAGATTTTTTTTGTTTTCTTCAAGAAATTTAAGAATTTCAACAGACGTTAATTCTTCAGCAGAATTTTTTAAATCTTTTAACAGAATATTCAAACTATTATCAAGCACATCTAAATCTAAATATTCAACGTGTTTTATAAAATCGCTTATTTCCACAGAATAACATCTTGCATTCATATAGCAGGCACCACCCAAACTTGCCGGAAGCCCGCCAAAAGTATTCAGAGTTCCAAGTCCTTTTTTTTCGCAAAATTCAAGAAGTGAATCAACTAGAACTCCTGCCCCGCACGAAATTTCAGTTTCATAAGTTTTTGTATTTTCAGTTTCGATTTGACTTTCTTTTATGGATTTTTTTTCCACAAAAATTTTATTAAGTTGCAAAGTTGAAATTACTGCGCCACAAAAACCTTTGTCATCAAAAATAACATTGCTTCCCGCGCCCAAAATATAAGTTTTAATTCCTGCAAGTTTAAAAAATGAAAGTGCAAAAAGAAGTGAAGAGGAATTTTCAGGACTTAAAAAAATAGCTGCATTTCCGCCAACTTTCATTGTTGTGTGCTCTTTTAACGGAACCTGAAATTCAAGTTTTCCCTCGTATGTTTTTGACTTAAAAAAATCTCTTCCAATTTGCTCTATTTGCTCTATATTCAAATCCATAATAAAACATTATAATAGTTAGAATATTAAAAAGCAAAAGAATGAAATATTTTGAAACATAAAAAATAATGCTGATGAATCAGCGGAAAATTTAAAAATTTATAACAGACATTTTTTAATCATTGAAAATGATTTTTTTGAAATGTCAAACATTAATTGATTTTTAAGAAAATTTTGCTGGGAGAATTTATATGTCGCTTAGACTTTTTAACACAATGGGAAAAAAGATGGAGGAATTTGTTCCTGTTCATC
>CAVCIJ010000237.1:0-3474 GCA_963601995.1 bacterium
TTGCAGGCCCAAGAGAAGTAAACGTAAAAGGCAAGGGCATAATGAACTCTTACCTTACAGAATAGAAAAATCGATAAAAAGAAAGCAAATCCTGACTTGTCAAAAACGAAAGTTTAAGGCGGTCAGGATTTTTTTTGTTCTGGGCGTGCGGTACAAGTTTTCTTCGCAAACTTGTACCGTCGGGCTTTCCGCACTTCGCTGTCCGCTCATTCCTTCACTTCGTTTATATTTTTATTTTTAATGCGAGTTTTCGTAAGAAAACTCGTAAGCAAACCATTAGGTTTGCGAGTGCTCCAATCCCTCATGCAGGGCGAAATATAGAAATTCTGCTAAAAAACTTGTACAGTAACTTGTATTTTCGGCAATTTTTTTGGGAGAGTTAAATTATGAATGTTTGGACACAACGAAGTATAGAACTGGCAAATCAGCGAGATTATTTAGACCAGTTATTTAAAATTTATCCGCTTTCTGCTAATGAAAAACGAGAGCTATCAAATGATGTTGTAGAAAACTTAAAAATCATGCTTCAAAACCGCGATTCAAAAGGTTTGATAAATCTTCTGCTTAACCAAGTAAAGGGGCATGGGGATGAAAAACATCCGTTTCCCATAAAATATTCCTATGTTTCATATTTAAAAAATGACCGCTCCGCAATAGAAAGAAATCCAAAAACAGTTGAACGAATTGCAAGCTATCTTTATGAAATGGGAATTGATGGAATTCTTGAAAAAACATCTGCTCCAAAAGAGACAAATAGACAGATGGGGCAGCTTTTCAAAAACTATATTGACCAAGCAACTTTGGGCTTAAAAGTTACTAAAGATGAAATGTCATTTTTGAATAGTGAAGACGATATAATTTTCAATTGCTCAGATGCGCAAGGTGAAGATTTTGCAAAAAGAGTTCTTGGTTATCAACGAGATAAAGGCTTGGACTTTATTGCAAAAGTAAAAGAAACGTACATAATCGGTGAAACAAAATTTTTAACTGATTTTGGTGGACATCAAAATGCACAGTTAAATGATGCGATTGATACTTTAAAGACTTCAATTCAGCCAACAAGTTTTCATGTAATGAAAATTGCAATTTTAGACGGCGTTTGTTACATAAAATCCGAAAATAAGATGTATAAGGAAATAACAAGTTTTTCAGATGATACTGTTATTCTTTCAGCAACGTTGCTTCGCGAATTTTTAGGCAGTCTGTAAGGAGCAAAAAATGGAACTCACTTACAACGGCAAAAAATCGAAAAAAGAAATTTTAGAAACTCTTTCGCAGACGAACTTTTCAAAAACGATTCCAGAAAAAGAAAATATTTTAATTAACGGCGATAATTTGGAAGCGTTACGGATTCTCGTCCACAATTCAAATCTAAAAGGCAAGATTGACTTAATTTATATTGACCCGCCTTTTGCGACTAATGGGATTTTTACAATTAACGAAGAACGAACAAGTACAATAAGTTCAAGCATGAAAGACGAAATTGCTTATACGGACAATCTTCTCGGCGAGGAATTTTTGGAATTTTTGCGGGAGCGTCTTATTTTAGCACGTGAACTTTTAAGCGACCGAGGTTCTATTTATCTTCATATCGATTACAAAATCGGTCATTACGTGAAAATCATAATGGATGAAATTTTCGGAGTTGAAAATTTCAGAAACGACATTACAAGAATAAAGTGCAATCCAAAGAATTTTTCACGCACGGCTTACGGAAACATAAAAGACTTGATTCTTTTTTACTCAAAGACAAATAATCCGATTTGGAATGAACCTTTCGTTCCTTTTTCAGACGAAGACAAAGCCCGGCTTTACAAAAAAATTGATGAGCAGGGCAGATTTTATACAACAGTTCCTCTTCACGCTCCGGGCGAAACAAAAGACGGAGTTACAGGCGGAACTTTTAAAGGTATGTTGCCTCCAAAAGGCAGACACTGGCGCACTTCACCAGCGGAACTTGAAAAACTTGATGAGCAGGGCTTGATTGAATGGTCAAAAAACGGAGTTCCACGCCGAAAAATTTTTGCAGATGAACAGAAGGGAAAAAAACTTCAGGACATCTGGGATTTCAAGGATTGCCAATATCCAGTTTATCCGACAGAAAAAAATCTTGACCTATTAAAACTCATTGTTCAGACTTCCTCAAATCCTGAAAGTTTGGTTATGGATTTTTTCTGCGGTTCGGGAACAACTCTAGTTGCTGCGCAAGAATTAGGAAGACGCTGGATTGGAATTGACAAGTCTGAAAAAGCTATAGAAGTTGTAGAAAAAAAATTAATTGGTGAAAATTCTATGCTTTTTAATAATAGTTATAAAATTATTGAGATTACAGAAATAGAAAATGATGATTCATCTACTGAAAAAATCATTATAAAACACAAAAAGTCAAAACTGACAGGAACGGCTTAAAATTTTCTTTTGTTTAGCAACGTAAAAACATACTGTTCAATAATATAGGCGAGTTTCTGCCATTAAGTGAAAATCCAAAAACGCAAGTTTTATAAAGTAGTCAGAAACGACTCCTTTTATTTTTTATGGAGATAAATTGAACTTTCAGGGATTCCATCTATGATTTTTTATTTTTCAGCGACTGAAAACTCTAGGCATGTGGCAGAAGAAATTGCCGCAAAAACAGACGATAAGGCTGTTTTCATTTTGGATTTAAAACAATCTGAATTAACTCTTTCTTTAGAAAAGAACGTCGGCTTTGTTTCTCCCACTTACGCCTTTGGACTTCCTGTTGTGGTCAGTGATTTTCTAAAAAGTGTAAACTTTAAGATTTATGCAGACTCTTACGTTTTTTTTATTTCTACTTATGGCACAACGCCTGGAGTTTCAACAGTTATTGCCAGAAAGCTTCTTAAAAAGAAAGGCGTTAAACTTGATTCTGTCTTTGGCGTAAAAATGCCGGACACATGGACTCCGATTTTTGATTTGTCTGATAAAGAGAAAGTTAGCAAAATTAATGAAAAGGCGGATGCGAAAATTGCAGAAGTTATTCACAAAATTATTGAAAAAAAACAATGCACCCGCATACAAAGACAGCTTCCATTGATTGCTTTCTTTGTATCAAAAATCTGGTATGAAAGCATGCGCAAAACTAAAAATTTATATGTTGAAGACTCCTGCACAGGATGTGGCTTATGCGCAAAAAAATGTCCGGTCAATGCAATTGAAATTATCGGTAAAAAACCTGTCTGGAAAAAAGAAAAATGTGCAATGTGCTTAGGCTGTTTGCACCGTTGCCCGAAATTTGCAATCCAGTATGGAAACGGAGCAACCAAAAGACACGGTCAGTATGAAAATCCTAAAAGTTCTAAGATAGACATAAATATACGTTAGGGATAGTGGTGGTGTCGAAGCCGTTCCGAAGCGAAGCATTGGCGGAAGCCAAGCAAGAGCATAGTAATGAAGCCGAATAGCGATAAAATTGTGAAATATAGAAATTCTGTTAAAAACCGTGTATAGTATTCC
>CAVCIJ010000238.1:0-5334 GCA_963601995.1 bacterium
GAATTTACATTCTGACCTAAAAGCGTAATTTCCCTCACTCCGCGCTTTGACAAAATTTCAAGTTCGTGAAAAATTTCATTTTCTGGACGAGAAACTTCTCTTCCGCGCACATAAGGCACAATGCAGTAAGTACAAAAATTATTGCAGCCGTGCATAATCGGCACAAATGTAGAAAATGCGCCTTCTTCATAAGAAGATTCGGCAAAGGTATAAACAGGTTCCTCGTCAATTTGAACAGGTTCTTTTTTTTCTTCAATATCACTTATAATGCTGCCGAATTTATTTTTTGCATAAGTTCCCACAACATAATCTACGCAAGACCAGTCTTTTTTTAAACTGTTTAAAAGGCGCTCTGCCATACAGCCCATCACAATCAAAGTAAGGGGAACTCTGCCATTTTTTTCCACAAATTCAACGGCTTTTTTCATTTCATCGCTTTTTATTTTTGCATCTTTTTCAAGATTACGAACTTTTTTTAGCCCGGTGTAAAATCCAAGCCGACCAAAAATTCTAGTTTCGGCAGTTGCACGCACGGAGCAGGTATTTATTACAACCAAATCTGAACTTTCAGCATTTTCAGCTTTTTTCCATCCGCGCGAAATTAAAATTTGTTCTACGGCAGCAGATTCAGCAATGTTCATTTCGCAACCGTAAGTTTCAAAAAAATAAGTCATTTTTTCCTCATTAAAAAGTCAATTTACAAAGTAATTTCTTAAATTTAAGATTTTTCAGCATTATATTCTGCAAAAGCATAGGCATTATGATTATGAATTGATTCAAAATTCTCGCATTCTACGCTGAAACTTGAAAACGGCTTTTCGCACCTGCTGAAATTTTTTAGTGCAGTGTAAACTTCCCTCACAACATCTTCCACAAAACGCGGATTATTGTATGCATGTTCTGTTACAAATTTTTCGTCAGGACGCTTTAAAACGCTATACAAACCGTTTGAAGCACAGTCTTCCACAAGTTCTATTATGTCTTCAATCCAAAAAAAACTTTTGTTTTGCAGCCGGACTGTAACAATTCCCCTCTGATTATGAGCTCCATAATCACTTATTGCCTTTGAACAGGGGCAAACTGTTGTTATAGGAATTTGAATTTTTATAAAAAAATTTTCTGATTTTTGAAACGAAGAAGAATTTTCCTTTTCAAGAAAAACTTCGCCTTCATAAGTGCAAACATAACTCATAATCCCTGCTGATTTTGAAACAGGTGCTTTTTTTTCCATAAAAAACGGAAATGTCATACTGCCAAAAGCTTTTTGTGCATCAAGTGATTTTCTGATTTCCTCAAGCATCTCAAGAAAATTTTTCATTCCCAGATTTTCCCTGTGGCTGTGAAAAATTTCAATAAAGCGCGACATATGAGTTCCCTTGTAATTATGCGGAAGGTTTACAAAAAGATTCACAGTCGCCGTAGTCTGCTGATTTCCGTTCACTCTGTCTAAAACTGTAACAGGATATTTTAAATCTTTTATGCCAACCTTTTGCAAAGGAATTTCCCGTGTATCTTCTGAATTCTGAATATCAATCATAATTTTTCTGCGGCTTCCAAAGTGTTGTAAATAAGCATTGCAATTGTCATCGGTCCAACTCCGCCAGGAACAGGAGTTATAAAAGAAGCTTTCTTACTTACTTCAGTAAAATCAACGTCTCCTTCCAAATGAAATCCACTTTTTTTGCTTGCGTCAGGAATTCTATTTACCCCCACATCAATTACAACAGCACCATCTTTTACCATATCAGAAGTAACGGTGTGTGCTCTGCCAACTGCTGCAATCAAAATATCTGCCTGCCTTGTAATTTCAGATAAATTTTTTGTTCCAGTATGACAAATTGTTACGGTACAGTTCACGTCTTTTCTGCAAAGCAAAAGGGCAAGCGGTTTTCCTACAATGTTTGAGCGTCCTATAATAACAGCATGCTTTCCGCTTGTTTCAATTCCCATTTTTTGAAGAAGAACTAAAATTCCGTGCGGCGTGCAGGGAAGAAAGCACTTTTTTCCTATCATCAAATTTCCTGCGTTTACAGGAGTAAATCCGTCAACATCTTTTTGCGGACAAATTGCATTTATAACTTTTTCCTCGCTGATATGAGAAGGAAGCGGAAGCTGCACAAGAATTCCATGAACCTTTGGATCTGCGTTCAATTCAGCAATTTTTAAGAGAACTTCTTCTTCACTTGTATTTTCATCCATTTCAATACTGCGGTCTGCCATCCCAGCTTCAGCAAGAGCCTTTCTTTTTCCAGAAACATAACTTACACTCGCCGGATTTTTTCCCACAAGAATGACTGCCAGGCAGGGAACAATTCCCTTTTCTTTTAAGGCTGAAACCTTTTTAGCAACGTCTTCCTTAACTTTCTTTGCAACAGCCTTTCCATCAATAACAACAGCACTCATTTTTTACCTCTCAGCACTTCAGATTTTTGTAACCTAAAAGCAATAATTTTCTTTAAGTTGAATAAAGAATATAAAAAATTTATAATCTGAAAATAAAAATTTTCGTATTTTTTTAACAGAAGAATAATAATAAAAATACTTACAAATTGCCATATTTTTAGCAAAAGAGAGAGAATTTATGAAACGTTTTTTTACCGCACTTTGTCTTGCCTTACTGATTATAGTGCCGCTTTCAGCACAGGAAAATCCAGTTGAAATGCCTGAACTCACTGAAAATTTTGATTATTTTAAAACCATGAAAGGCGATCAGTTTCTGCGGATTTCGCTTGCACCGGTTTTTCCGCTCAACTTTCCTGATTTTCCAAGTCTTTTTGTAAAAGATGCACATCAGTTGAGCGCCGGCGGAATAGGAAGCATCGGCTATCATTATTTTTTAACTAAATATCTGGCGGTTGGTACGGATGTTGGTTTTGGATTTAATGTTACGATCGGAAGCCATGTGTTCAACTACGTTCCTATTTTGGGAACAGTCACTTTTCAACCTTCATTCAAACGATTTGAATTTCCTGTAACTTTAGGATTAGGATTTGCATGGGAAGCATACAGCAACTACAACTACTTTCCTGGTCTCGTTGTAAAACCTGAATTTGGAGCACATTACCGCATTGCAGAATCGTGGTCAGTTGGAATTGATTTTTCATATATGTTTATGCCTCAGTTTATGGCTTTGCATCCAGATGAAGACGGTTCTACAAACAATCAGAATATTTTTGGGCATTTTGCAATTACGGCAATAAGCGCACGTTACTACTTTTAATCTGGAGAATTCATAATGAAAAAAAATATTTTTTCTAAAACAATAAAATTTGCCGCAGTTCTTGCAGTTTTTTTTGCTTCATTTAGTTTTTATTCCTGCTACAACGATCTTTACGGAATGATAAATCAGGAAGTTCCGCTCGAAACAAACGGAATTTCAGGAAACATAAGTTCCTTTACAAGAGCCGGAAATTACATTTGGGTTTCAAACGGAAATATTTATTATAAAACAAACGCTCCTGCTTCAGAATACTACGCGCAAACAGGCTCTTACAATGGACAGTGGAATAAGGTGTCAATTCCAGTTCTTTCAAGCACAGAAAATTACATTGTAAAATCAACAGCACATTTTATCAGTGCAGATGAAAACAATCTTTATACAATGATTTATGTCTGGTACGAAAATTCAGACGGCGAAAATGACATTGAATCGCGTCACCTTTACACAGCAAAAATCGACTCGACCACAGCTGCCTCTTCTATTACTTCAAGCGACTGGAGCGAAATCGACATAAGTTCAATTTCAGGAAGCAACACAAAGGCAGCAATTTCGCTTTTTGACAATCAGGCAGTTGCTGACGAAAACAGAATTGCCTATGCACGCATTTATGACTCAAGCAGCAGTTCTTATAAAGTTTACCAACTCAACGGAAGCACCTCCCTTTCTTCAGCTGACGAAATTTCAGAAAACGGAGCTGGAAGTTCAACCTGCAGTGCAATTTACTTTCCAAAAGACGGAAAAACTTACTTCAGTTCATATTATGCACTTAATGCAAACAGCACTTACATTTACTTTTCAAAAACAACAACTTCATCAAGCAACGTAAGTTTGGCAACTTCACTTTATTATGCAAACGGACACGATGGCTCTAATTTTACACTCGATGGTGAAAGTGCACAGGAAGTTGCTCTTGGCAGTGCTGGAATTCTTTCAATCGGAGTTACATCGAATTATCTTCTTTTGGGAACAAGCGCAGGACTAAGGCACACAGCCCTAACCAGTGACATTCCATCTTCTTCTCTTTCTGATTTTTCCAGCGGAAACAATGCAAAGTCAGTAATTTCAGAATATGTTTTCAAAGTTTTTATTCTTGACCCAACAAAGCAGGATGACGCAACAAACAGCACAAACGGAACTGACGAGTACTGTGCATCAGCAATTTACGGTTCAATTTCAAGTTCTTCAGATTCTTTTGACGAAACCGGACTTTACTCATATTATCCAGACAGAGGCACCTGGAACCGCGACGGAACTTCAGACGACGAAAGTAAAGGAAACTAAATTTCAAGGTGATTTTTTAACTGAATTTTTACAGAAATTTTATTGGCAAAAAAAACCGCTTTTTGGATTAAAATTCATTTATGAAAGATTTGTTTGATTCAATTTCAAATGAACACGAGCCGCTTGCCGCAAGAATGAGACCGCGTACCCTTGATGAGTATATTGGTCAGGAACATATTGTTGGCAAGGGAAGGCTTTTGCGTCGGGCAATTGCCGCAGATCAGCTTACTTCAGTAATTTTTTATGGTCCACCAGGAACCGGCAAAACTACCCTCGCACGAGTTATTGCAAATCACACAAGTTCAAATTTTATTACACTCAACGCAGTTCTTACAGGTGTTGCAGACATAAGAAATGCAATAGAACAGGCTGAAAACCTAAAAAAATTATACGGACAAAAAACAATTCTTTTTGTTGACGAAGTTCACCGCTGGAACAAAAGCCAGCAGGACGCACTTCTTCCGTGGGTTGAAAACGGAACAATTATTTTAATCGGTGCAACAACAGAAAATCCATTTTTTGAAGTAAACAAAGCTCTCGTAAGCAGATCTAGAGTTTTTCAGTTAAAACAGCTTAACGAAGAAGATCTTGAAAAAATCGCACATGCAGCTCTTTCAAGCAAAGAAAGAGGCTACGGAAACTATAAAGTCACTTTTGAAAAAGGCGCACTTGAACATCTTATAAAAACCGCAAACGGAGACGCAAGGTCGCTTTTAAATGCACTCGAACTTGCAGTTGAAACAAGCCCGGAACACTGGAACGCAAATGCAAATCCGCCGGTTCCGCCTTACGGTACAGAAATTTTTATCAGCAAAGAATGTGCAGAAGAATCA
>CAVCIJ010000239.1:0-2682 GCA_963601995.1 bacterium
TTGCGTGCAATGCACGCTGCGAGATTTTGCTTTGCAAACTGTCGCGTGAGGGATTGGAAGGGCGCCGAAGGCGTTTGTTGCGGTGGTTGAGCTTGTCGAAACACCCGCAACAAATGAAGCGCTTTTGCGCGGAACCTTGCAAAGCCCGACCCGGAACATAGTGAGCACTTGCGCGAACGAAGTGAAAGGACACGCCCATATTGCTCAAAGAAAACTTGGTAAGCAACCGAAGGTTACGACGCATGCTCAAATAAAAATTACGGAGGTTGAGATGTCAGAAATTTACATTTTGTCGGACTACGGCAAACTTTCAAAAAGGGACGAGACGATTGTGTTTACGCAAGCGGACGGAACAAATACGATTTTGTTTCCTTTTAAAACTGAATCTCTGGTGCTGATGGGGCGGGTGTCGATTAGTGCGGACGCGCTCAGACTTTTAACAAAGTATAAAATTTCTACAACATTTTTGGCTTCGAACGGGCGTTTTAATGGCAAGCTGACTTTTGGGGACAAGAAAAATATTTTTTTAAGGCAGAATCAGTTTAGAATTCTGGATAATCCGCAAAAATCGCTGGAAATTGCAAGGAGCATTGTGAGCGGCAAAATCAAAAACGAAATTTCTTTTATGCAGAGGATTAAGCGAAAAAATCCGGCGGAAGAAGCGGTAATTGAAAAGTCAGTGAATTCTGTAAAGAATACGCTTAGCGATGCTGAAAAAACTGATGATATTGAAAAACTTCGTGGTTACGAGGGACTTGCGGCGCGGAAATATTTTGAAGTTTTTAAATTTAATCTGCAGGCGGACTGGGCGGAATTTAAAACTCGCAGTAAAAATCCGCCAAAGTCTAATGTGAATGCAGTTTTGAGTTTTTTGTACACGCTTTTGATGTATCGTGTGGAAAGTGCCATTGAAACAACCGGGCTTGATTCCTGCTGCGGAAATCTACACGCAATCAATTACGGAAAAACGGCTTTGGTTTTTGATTTGATGGAGGAATTTCGTTCGCCTGTATGTGACACGGTTTGCTGTTCTCTTTTTAATCTGGGAGTTTTGAAGGAGGATGATTTTAAAAAAGTGGAATTTTCATCTGACAGCGAAGATTTTCCTCTGGAAAAACTTGGAGAAATGACGGAAAACGAAGCTGCGGAAGGGGAGTTTGAAAATCAAACTGATGGGGAAAACGAGGAAAACGGAGAAAATGATGCCGGGGAAAATGTAAAGGGAATTCTTTTGACAAAGGCTGGACTTAAAAAAGTAATCAATGCCTTTGAAACGAAGATGAACACTCTTGTTTTGTATCCTCCAGAAAATCAAAAGCTTTCGTATGCAAGAATAATTTACAGGCAGGCTCAGCATTACAAACGCGTGATTGCCCAAGAAGAAACTGAATACAAGAGTTATTATTTTAAATGATTTATTTTGTGAGTTACGATGTTGCTCAGCCTAAGCGCCTGGTCAAAGTTGCGAAAACGCTTGAAAATTTTGGAATCAGGATACAGTTTTCGTTTTTTGAATGTGAAATGGAAAAAGAGCAGCTGGAAGATTTGAAAAATTCTCTTTTGGAGATTTTGGATTTGGAGGAAGATTCGCTTTTGATTTATCCTCTTTGTCAGGATTGTGCTGCAAAAACTACGACACTTGGCAATGGAAATATTTTTATTCCAAAAACTTTTGAGATTTTGTGATTTGAAAGATTGCTGATGAGGGCTTGGATGAAAGAAAAACACTGGCTGATAGTTTATGATATTCACGATACAAAACGCCTGGCGAAAATTTCAAAGTGCGTGGAAAGTTTTGCTATCCGTGTTCAAAAATCCGTTTTTGAAACTTTTGCGGATGACGAAACGATTGGCAGGCTGAAATGGCGGCTTGAAAAACTGATGGATGCGGAAGAAGATTTTGTTTTATTTTTTGAACTTTGCGAACGTGATTTTCAGAAAAAAATGTCTTTTGGAATTAATGCAAAAAAGCAGAACAGCAATTTTGATGAAGGTTTTATGATTTTGTGATTGCTTGAAAATGTGATATAATAGAGGGCGTAAAGTTTTTTGACATTTTGCAAACCTATAAATTTTGCCAAAAAAGGCTAAAAAGCGCCTGGGTATGCGAAAAAATTATAATTTTTTACGATATAAGGAATTAAAATGAATTTAACATACAAATTAAAAGATTTTTTACAAATTTTTACAAAAAACAGCAAAAAAACTTGCAAGATATGCGATTTACACTTTCCAACTTTTTATTATATAATGATTTACAAGTGGTAGGATTAAAAACAAAGACCTGACTTAAGGGATTAAAACCATTCCAGATTCCATTAAATCTTTACTGGAACAACATATTAAAAACAAAGACCTGACTTAAGGGATTAAAACGCGAACATTCAAGGCTGCCATAACAACTTTCATAATCACGAAATTAAAAACAAAGACCTGACTTAAGGGATTAAAACGCCACTTAAAGTTCTTTGCTTTCCAGAGTTCTGCAATGTATTCTTTTTTATTAAAAACAAAGACCTGACTTAAGGGATTAAAACCAACAAGCAAATCACAAATACTTGAAACCATATTGTCGCTGATTAAAAACAAAGACCTGACTTAAGGGATTAAAACCCAATTTCAACATTGACAAAACCCATTACAGCCCCTAATAACATTAAAAACAAAGACCTGACTTAAGGG
>CAVCIJ010000240.1:0-5102 GCA_963601995.1 bacterium
GATTTATATTGATTCCGTAAAATATAAAAATTTCTTTATCAAGACTTGTAATTCCAACCTGTGGTCCTAATCCTATAAAGCCTTTAAAATTTCCATTCCAGCGGTAAACTACGCTCAAATTATATTCAGCACAAAATGAATTAAAATGCTTTGCAGTGCGTTTTCCAAGTGATGAATCAAAATATTTGTATGCGTAATGTAAATATCCTGCGTCAAGAACATTAAGAATTTCAAGGGAATTTTCGTTTTTAAAATTTAAAAGATTAAATGCTGCACTTGCACTTGCGGCAATTGTTTGGAATGGAAAAACGTAGGCACTTCCCCCAAGACCAAATATCCAGCGGTTTTCTTCAGACTTGTCAAAAATATATGAAACGCGAGCAGGTCCGGCAAAAGGCAGAGGAAATGAAGCTGGAACCGTTTGTGAAAAATCAGATTTCAAATCCACATCAGAGTAGGCAAAAATAATTTTTGCTGGAATTTCAATATCGAGTGAAGCAAATGCGAATAATGAAAAAAACATCGGTAAACTAAACAACATAATTATTTTTTTGCACTTCATAATATTTCTCTTTTATATTTTTTGAATCAATTTTTATGATAATTCCAAAATCAAAGCAAAGGAGCAAAAATTCTAAAAACACGCCCAAAAAATCTTGTAAGAAATGGAATTTTTTTATAATCAGAAAGATTCATTTTTTTACAATAATTTTCCGATTCAATAAAGTCTTTTTCAATTTGAGGAACAAGATTCTTGTCATAAATAAAGGCACCGCATTCAAAATGCAGCTGTAGACTTCTATAATCCAAATTTACAGAACCCACAGTCGCCATTTCATCATCACATATAAAAGTCTTTGCGTGTAAAAATCCCCTTTCATAGATATAAATATTTATACCCTGCTCCAAAAGTTCCGGTAAAAAAGTTTTTCCAACGCAAAAAGTAAGAAGATGATCAGGTTTTGAAGGCAGCATAATACTCACTTCAACACCGCGGTTCGCTGCAAAAATCAATGCTTCCCTTAGATTATTATCCAAAAGCAAATACGGCGTAGTTATATGAATATATTTTCTTGCATTCATAATAAGATAAATATAAACTGATTCAGCAATGTCCTGGTCATTAAAGGCATTGTCATCGTAAGGAATTACAATATTGTCAACATTCCGCTTTTTTGCCTGTTTCACAAAATAAAGTGAAAAATCATCCACAGTTTTTTTGCCAATATTCCAAATTTGCAGGAACATATTTGTAAATGAATTTACACTTTCGCCCTCAATCTTAACAGCATTGTCCTTCCAATATGGAAATCGATTTTTCCCATGATTAAAATATTCATTTTTTATATTAAGCCCGCCAGTAAAAGCCGTTTTTCCGTCAACAACAATAATCTTTCTGTGATCACGATTATTCTGCTTGGTCGACAGAATCGGAACAATCGGCAAAAATACAAGAGTTTTTATTCCCTGCTCAGCAAGATATTTTTGATAATTAGAATACGAAGTTACAATTGACCCAAATCCGTCAAAAATTACCCTGACTTCAACGCCTTCCTTTACTTTTTTTTCAAGTAAATCAAGAATTGTTGCCCACGATTCATCAAGCGCAATAATAAAAAATTCAATAAAAATAAATTTTTTTGCCTTTGAAATTTCTTTGCATAAATCAGGAAAAAATTCCTCACCACACGAATAGTAGGAAACTTTATTATTTTCATATGGAACAAGATCGCAAGTTTTATAAAAATAGGTTTGTAAATCAGTTATTTTAGGATTTTTTTCAATGACACTCTGCACTTTTTCAGGCGATTTTATATATTTTTTTGAATAATTTTTAAGTTTTTTTATATCTTTTTTTATATGCAAGGCGTCTAAATTTGTGTGGTAAAGAATATATGCTACAACACCAAAGAGCGGAAAAATTATTACGGGAACAATCCACGCAATTTTAAATTCATTTTTTCCCTTTATGTTTGAAAGAACAATCATTACAGTAAGAGAAAGTGCCATCGATGAAATGAAATAAAATTTGTAAGCTTGAAGCCTTACGCATAAAAAAATAATAAGTACAATCTGAGCCAAAAGCATTAGAAAAGTTAAAATTGTTCTGCCGTAAATAAAGCGCTGAAAAAAAGTTCTTGCCTTTTCATTTCGGACAATTTTCTTAAAAAATTCATTTCGCTTCATATAACAAATAGTATAAAAGATACTAAAAAATATGTCATCAGTTTTGCAAAGTAAAGGACTCAGCAATTTTTTTTTGATTTTTATATGATTTTAATTTGATTTACGAGATTTTTTTAGCAAGCCATTTGTTTTTAGAATTTTAGAGCGTCATTTTGAGGCAATAAAAATTTCTTAAATAAAAATGTAAACAAAAACAGACATCTCCAGGAAAAAAATTTTTTCTACTCCTAAAGATGCCTGTTTCAAAAAAAATTAATAAAAAAACTCCGTAATTTTTACAAAACCTAACAGAACGTAAAAACACAAGTTTTTTCAAAAAAAGCTAAAACTATTACACAAATATTTTATACAGATTGCTAAAATCAATCATTTAAGAATCAAATATCTGCGTAAAAAAACTATGAATCTCTTTTTACAGAAGCGTTTATACGCTCAAGAACCTTTGTGCGATCAAGAGGTTTTACAATATAATTTTTCGCACCGCTAAGAAGAGATTTTTTTACGAGTTCCTCTTTACCAAGCGCACTTACCATAACAACACGAGCATTCTTATCAAAAGCCATAATCTGCTCAAGAGCTGTAATTCCGTCCATACGAGGCATTGTAATATCCATTGTTACCAAATCAACATTTGGACAAAGTTCCTTATACTTATCAACACCTTCTTTTCCATCCTGAGCAGTTGCAACAATTTCATATCCTGCACTTGTAAGAATCTGTGTAAGCTGTTTTGCAACGAACATAGAATCATCTACAATAAGAATACGATACTTGGAACCGTCAAGTTTTACACCATCTGGTGCGTGTTCGCTTGTTGTCTGAAAATCCTCTCTAGTCTTCATACTTTTATGCTCCTTATTTTATGCACGCTCGCGGATAGCGACATTAACTTCAATTTTTCCATATTCAGTAATAAGAGGAACAATAAGAGCCTCAACATTCTCATTTGTACCGCTTAATGCTGCAATTTCCATATTTTGACCGGCAAAAAGTGCTGGAGGCGTAAGATCAAATCTAAAACCAAGTTCATGAAGTTTCGTAACTGCCTGCCCTGTAATCAAATTTGCAAGCTCACTGATTGTAGATTTTGCAAGATCATCAAATACTGTAAGTTTTTCACCATTCATTTCTGATGCAATATTAAGAGCGGTTTCATAAGTCATATCAAAAACAACACGACCTTCAACATCTCCTGCAAGACCAACTAAAGCAGCAACGCCCATAACCGGCATAGCAGTAGATTTTAAATATAAATCGCCTCTTTTTACTTCTGCGCCACCTAAAACTTCTTTCAGAACATTATAAGAAGTTTCTACAAACGGATTAATGTACTCAACTCTCATTAAAATTCCCCCGATTAGTTCAAGCACGAACTGCGTGAATTATAACACAAAAATTTAATTTTGTGGCAAATATTCTAGTTCGATTCTTTTGATTCCAATCATTTCCAAAAACTGAAATTTTTAGAAATTCACTTACTGTTTTTTATAAAATTTTACATTT
Source organism: bacterium (assembly GCA_963601995.1). Classification (GTDB taxonomy): domain Bacteria; phylum Spirochaetota; class Spirochaetia; order Treponematales; family Treponemataceae; genus Treponema_D. The sequence goes on from CAVCIJ010000240.1 coordinate 3,691, forward strand.
CCAACAGATTTTTCTATCCAACCAGGAATAGAAAGTTTTTCGTTTTCACCAACAATTATAATGCCGTTCCCCTTCACTCTTTCCTCAAAATCAGTCAAAACCGTTTTCTGAGAAGACTCTGGAAGGAATGCCAGCAAATCCCTAGCAAAAACAATATCAATTGGAGGAAGGCTATTATTGTTGACGCAATCATGGTACTCAAACATAATTGAATCCTTAATTTCCTTCTTGAATGTATAATCACCGGTAACAGTCCTTGTTGTAAAAGGCTGATACCAATCATTACTAGCTTCATCTGTAAGATTCATAAGAGGCGCATTTGAAACACTCAATAAATCTGTGTCGTGTCCATAAATTCTTACGCGGGCATTTGGATAGCGTTTTTGCATAATGCAGGCCAAAGAATACGACTCAAAACCTTTTCCGCAACCAGGATTCCAAACGACAATATTTTTCGCAGAATTATCTGGAAGAATATTTTCAATTTCCTTTGCAAAAGATTCTGGCCACCAAGTTCCTGTATATTTTGAATAAAACGGTGCCAAAAACTCTTCAGCATCATCTTCATTCTGAAGTTGAGTATTTTTTTCGTCACGCTCTTCAGCCCATTCAGAATAACGCTTTTTTATCCATTCGTCTGTTATATCAGTAGCATAGAATTTCTTAAAAGTCCTCAATGAATCTGCAATAAAATTCAAATCTACAGTTTTACTTTTTTCTTTTTGCTCTTGTTCTTCGGCAGCAATTTCTTCTTTTGATTTTATTGATGAAGAAACTTCCTTTTTAGTTTCAGTAGCGGACTTTTGAGCTTCCATTTCAATAGCTGCCCTTTGCCGCTCTTCCATCTGCTTTTTTACAGTCTGCTGAAATTCTTTTTCTTCTTCAGGAGTTTTTACCCCAAAAATTTTATCGAGATCAAGAAGAATATAAAGATGCTTTTCTGCTTCAACAACACCGTAAATGTACTTAATGCTAATATCGCCAAAAAGAGGATGCGGAGGCTGAATAGAAGACTTCTGAATTCCAACGACCCTATCGATTGCATCAACTACAACACCGAAAGTCTGCTCTCCAATACTTACAATAAGCATATTTTCAAGCACATCATCATCGTGTTCAGGAACATCAATATTAAAAAATAATCTTAAATCAATGACAGGAACGATATCTCCGCGCAAATTATAAACGCCGAGCACAAAAGGAAGAATATTCGGAACATAAGTAAAATGACCAGCCTTTGCAATTTCCTTTACTTTCATAATATCAATTGCATAATCTTTGCCGGCCAAAGAAAAAGTTACCATTCTAAAATCAGCAACAGCAACATTTTTTCTTTCCGAATTTTGAGTTGAAATATTTGACTCAGCCTCATCCGTTACGCTTGCAAGAACGCTAAGTTTTTCTTGTATAGT
>CAVCIJ010000241.1:0-8241 GCA_963601995.1 bacterium
GGCCAAAAGCATCAAGATCAATTTCTCCGTGTGGAGAAGAAATTGTTTTTGATGCATTCTGTTTTCCGCTTTCTGACTCAAGCTTAGCAATTGCTTCGTCATAAGAGCCTTCTTTTAAGCACTGTCTCATTCCTTCCATAATGTAAATAAGACCTGCTCCGCCGGAATCTACAACGCCCGCTTTTTTTAAGACAGGAAGAAGATTCGGAGTACGATCGAGAGATAGTTTTGCTTCATAAATAAAATTTTCTATAAATTCAAGCAAATCATTCATTCCATTTGAACAGGCATATTCAGTAGCGTCTTTTGCAACGGTAAGAATAGTTCCCTCAACTGGAGTCATAACTGCTTCGTAAGCATGTTTTACGCCTTCTCTAAAAGCCAGACCAAACTGTTCAACTGTAGCTTCTTCAATCATTTTAAGCCCGGCTGAAATTCCGTCAAAAAACTGGGAAAGAATTACGCCGGAATTTCCTCTTGCACTCAAAAGCATTCCGGAAGAAATTTCACTTGCCGCATCAGAAAGATTTTTTATACCTTCTTTTACAGCATTTTTTCCACCGCTCATTGTCATAAGCATATTATCGCCAGTGTCGCCGTCCGGAATTGGAAAAACATTAAGATTATTTATTTCTTCTGCATGAATTCCAAGATTTGCGGCTCCCATTCGAATCATCTTTGAATACAAAATGCCGTCAATTGTGCTGGCTGCCATCTTTATTCTCCTGCCTTCCACGTAACTTCATTTCCAAATCCCCAAACGCCGATTGTATCAGGACCTACAGAAGCGCCAATAATCGGTCCAATGTAAACTGTTTCTATTGCAGCAGGCTTAATTTCTTCTTTTACAAGTGAAGTAAGTTGATTAAGTTCTTCTTCAGAACAATCAGCATGCGCTATATAAACAGTCTGCTTTTCAGCGTTAACAATATTTACCTTTAACAAATTTACAATTTCCTTAAACGAAGTCTGGCGTCCCTTAACCTTTTTGAATGCAGCTTGATTTCCATCAGCATCAGCAATAAGAATCGGCTTTACGCCCATCAAATTTCCAAAGAATGCAGAAGAAGCCTTTACTCTTCCAGCGCGTTTAAGAGCATCAAGAGAATGAACAGTGGCATATTCAAGAACGTTTTTTCTATGAGCAAGAACCCATTCTTTTATTTCATCAGCACTCCTGCTTCCGTCAGCACAGAGTTTTGCAGCTTCAATGGCAAGCATTCCTTCGCCAATTGTTGCATTTAAAGAATCAATGCAGAAAATTTTATGTTTCGGATACTTTTCAAGAAGATTTTTTGCAACAACACCCGCAGTATTTACTGAACCTGACTGCTTTAAAGCGCATCCGATATAAACGATGTCATATCCAAGTTCAAGATATTTTGTAAATACAGTCTTATATTCTTCCACTGGAACCTGAGTTGTTGTAATTCTTTCTCCGCTGCGAAGAATTTCATAAAAATCGTGAACTTCTGTATCGCTCCATCTTAAATTTGCAGGAGACTGAACTTCATTGTAAACAGTTTTCATCTGGCAGTAATCAATTCCATATCTGTCCATTAAAGTGCCAGTCAAATCAGAACACGAATCTGTTAAAATTTTTACCTTAGTCATATAACTTTCTCCTATTTATAAAAAATCAAATATCAGCAGCAGCACGCTTTATTTTATGAGCTGCATAATCCATTTTTTTTCTTTTGAATTGATTTTTCCATCAACAGCACAAATCAGCATGCAAATTATAATTATGTCCTGCTTTAATTCATCAGAAAGAAGACCTAAAATATCAACCATCTGGTCAACTACATTTTTAAGTTCTTTTCCTTCTTCTTTAAAATCTTTAAAAACATTTTTTGCCATATTGTAATCAGCAGAATTTCCAAAAAATATTTTTAAGGACGGAAGAATCAATTCATATTCTTCTTTTGAAAGTTTACCATCAGCAGAAATTGCACCTAATACAAAGGCAAAAAAGATTGCAGTTCCGGCAATTCCGTTTTCTGCAATTCCGTTTAAAACTGGAATAAGTTCCGCAGATTTTTGAGTAAGAAATATGTCATAACTAAGCGGATCCATATTCTCAAATTCGCGGCAGAGCAAATCAAAATCTTTCATCATACCTCCAATAAAAAATTCATAAAAATATTTCAGATTCGATACCTTTGTGAAATTTTTATTTTTAAGAAAATGAGTTTTGGGAATTTTTTAAAGCAAATTTTTTTCGCCCAAAAATTCCTTACGATGAAGATTGTAAAATTTAAATATAAACTGAAAATAAACTTTATGATTTTTTTATTCTATTTTTTTAACAAGGAAGGCTTACAATAAAGGCAGTTTTGTTATTTCCGCTGGCAACGTGAATTTTTCCGCTGTGAAGTTCAACAATTTTTTTTACAACGGAAAGACCAACTCCAAGCCCATAATAAGAATTTGTTTTTTCCACCTGATAAAAACGATTAAAGATATGAAGCTGATCTTCTGCAGAAATTTCAACGCCCGTATTTGTAATGGAAATGATTATGTTTTTTTCTTTTTTCTGAATTGAAACAATGATAGAACCGTTCTGAGGCGTGTATTTTACTGCGTTATCAAAAAGATTTATCCACACTTCTTCCAGCAAAGATTTATTTGCTTCTATAAGGTATTCATCAAAATCCAGGTCAAGAAAAAGATTTTTTTTACTCCAGCTGTTTTCAAAAAGAAGCAGACAGTTTCTAATTTGCTCAGAAAGATTAAATTTTTCTGCATCAGTTAAAATTTCCTGATTAGAAACATTTGTAAGATTCAAAATACTTGTAGACATTTTTGTAAGCCGCTCAGATTCATCATCTATAATATCAAGATATTCTTTTTTCTGACTTTCAGTTAAATTTTCATTTTTTAAAAGCTTTGCAAATCCTTGAATCGAAGAAATAGGACTTTTAAACTCATGCGAAAAATTATTTATAAAATCATTGCTCATCATTTCAGTATGATCGAGTTCATTAGCAAGATTATTGAAACTTTGAGAAATCTGCTCTAAAAGAGGAAATTTTAATTCAAAGTAAAGGCGGGTTTTATAGTTTCCTTCAGAAAGCTGACTTAGCGCATTTTTTAGTTTTTTTACGGGAATCATTATAAGCCGGCTAAAAACCCAGCTTAATGCATAACCAATTATAATGCAGGAAATTATGATTATAATTGCTAAAAATTTATTTAGTGATTTGTTTTCTGACGGAATAAAATCTTGAAAATTTATTTTTATTCCAAAAAAAAGATCTAAAATTGTGTAAATCGAAGCAAGAATCAATATAAAATTTACAAAGACAACGACCGCAAGCAAAAAAGTCATTGGAATTGATGAATAATGCGACGAATTCTTTTTGTAGCGGATTTTTAAGGGAACATATTTACTCGCTTTCATTTTTTTTAACCACCCTGTAGCCTAAGCCTCTTACATTTTGAATTTCAAATTCTTCGCAACCTTCAAATCTTTTTCTAAGACGATTTATATGAACGGTAATTGTTTCCCAGCCTGTTTCAGAATCAGCACCCCAAATTTCTTCCATAAGCTGAATGCGCGTAAAAATTCTTCCCGGATAAGAAAGAAGTTTATATAAGAGAAGAAATTCTTTTTGGGGAAGTTCTTGATAAACGTTATTTATGGAAACGGAAAAAGAATCATAATCAAGAACAATGCTTCCAACCTTTATTTTTCTTTCGTTCGTAATTTTTGCCCGACGTAAAAGTGCTTTTATTCTTAAAATCATTTCTTCTGCATCAATCGGCTTTGTTATATAATCGTCGGTTCCTGCTATAAAGCCCTTGTGTTTGTCGCTCGGAAGCTGTTTTGCAGAAACCATAAGAATTGGAAGTTCATTTTTTTCTTTGCGGAGATATTCTGTAAATTCGTAGCCATTCATTTTTGGCATCATAATGTCAAGCACAATTAAATCAATATGATTTTCACCAATTTCATTAAGTGCATCAATTCCATTTTCAGCAGTAAAAACTGTGTAGTTTGCATTTTCAAGGACGGTTTGAATCAGCTTTCTGATATTTTTGTCATCGTCAACAACAAGAATATTGAACATATCCATATAATAACAGATTTTATAATTTTGAAAAAGTTTTAAATTTCTATCTGTGCAACGAAAGAAATTTCTTTATGTTTCGCATTAAAAACATCTTTAAAACATAAAAAGCAAAAATGACTTTTTGCTAACAAAGTAGAAATTTTATAAAAAATTTGCATTTTTCAGTTTTTTTTGTAATTTTCCGCAAAAAAATATCTGAGAATTTGAATTTTAAAATGATTTTGTTGCATAAAAAACATATTTTTTTTATTCTTAAAGGTGCAATTTTTAAATTTGACCTTTTTAGGTCATTAAATTCTGGAGGAATTTTATGAAATTCTTACACAGGTCAGCGGCAGTTGTTTTGGGTGCTGCAGCTCTTTTCAGTTTTGCATCATGCGGCGGAAAAAAATCTTCAAATTCAAACTATTTAAATGTTATGATCGAAGTTGAAGTTGAATCTCTTGATCCGCAGGAAGCAACGGACGGAACTTCTTTTGAAGTTATTGCAAACTTTACTGACGGACTTAAGCAGATGGCAGGCGACGGTTCAACAATCGATGCTCTTTGTGCAGAAGAAAAAGTTTCTGAAGACGGACTTACCTATACTTTTAAAATCCGCGATGATGCTTTCTGGTCAAACGGTGATCCTGTTACCGCAGATGACTTTGTTTTTGGCTGGCAGAGGGCTGCTGATCCGGCATTTGCATCAGAATATTCATATATGCTTTCTGACATTGGACAAGTTAAAAATTCATTTGAAGTAATTGCAGGAAAACTTCCACTTGAAGAACTTGGAGTAAAAGCTCTTGATGAAAAAACACTTCAGGTTGAACTGAACGTACCGGTTTCTTATTTTGACTCAATTCTCTACTTCCCTACATTCTATCCTATAAACAGAAAATTCTATGAATCTGTAGGCGATGCATTTGGAACAAGTCCAGAAACTGTTCTTTCAAACGGTGCATTTATTCTTACAAGCTATCAGCCGGCAGCATTGAGTTTTACTCTTAAAAAGAATGAAAACTATTACAATGCAGCAAATGTAAAACTTGACGGACTTAACTATCAGGTTTTAAAAGATTCTCAGCAGGCTCTTATGGCTTACCAGAACGGAACTTTGGACATTATAAAACTTTCCGGTGATCAAGTTGATCAGGTAAAAGACGATCCTGAGTTTAAAACAGTTGGTGCCGGCTATCTTTGGTACATTTCTCCAATGATGGAAAAAGTTCCTGCACTTAAGAATTTAAACTTGAGAAAGGCTCTTTCTTATGCAGTTGACAGAGAATCAATCGTAAAGAATGTTGTAAAAGATGGTTCAATGGCTTCTTACACTCCAGTTCCTGCTGAATTTGCATACAACGAAAAAGGCGAAGACTTCATTACAAATCAAAAAGAATTTCCTGAACTTTGCGATTCTAACGCAGCAAAAGCAGTTGAATTCTTTAATGCAGCAAAAAAAGAACTCGGTCAGAATACTTTTGAATTTGAAATGATTGTTGATGACACAACAGTTCAGCAGAATGTTGCAGCTGTACTCAAGGAACAGATTGAAAAAACACTTCCTGGCGTTACAATCGATCTCCGCGTTGAACCAAAAAAACAGAGAGTAATTGATATGCAGGACGGCGTTTTTGAACTTGCACTTACACGCTGGGGACCAGACTACGCTGATCCAATGACATATCTTGGAATGTGGATTACTGGAAACTCTAATAACTACGGTTTGTGGACAAACAAAGAGTATGATTCTCTTATTCAGAAATGCGTTACAGGCGAATATGCACAAAAACCTGCACAGCGCTGGTCAACAATGAAAGAAGCAGAAAAAATTGTTCTTGAAGATGCTGTAATATTCCCTCTCTATCAGCAGGCAGATGCTTGTATGGTAAAAGCAAATGTAAAGGGAATTGACTTTCATCCTGTTGCATTAAACCGTGTTTATAAAAACACAACTAAATAATTTTAAAAACAGGCTTAACTCTAGAATTTGCAGTTTTTAGAGATTAAATTTTTTAGCAGAGAATCTGGATCTTCATTAAAAATATGAAAATTCAGATTCTCTCAATCTTTTTACAAGTTCTGAAAGATTTTTTTTACTTACTTTCTAGATTTTTTTTGGTTAATCATTTTGAGAAAATACATATTAAAACGAATTTTAATTTCAATTTTTACTCTTTTAGCAATTACACTGATTCTTTTTATTCTTCTTCAGTTTATGCCAGGATCTCCTTTTAATGATGAAAAGCTGAGTGCTGATCAAAAAGTAGCTTTATATGCAAAATATGGACTGGACAAACCTATTTTAGTTCAGTTTTTTAAATATGTGGGAAATATGTTTCACGGGGATTTTGGTGTAAGCTATAAAATTTCAAAAAACACACCTATTTCAATTTTAATTGCACAAAGACTTCCTGTTTCCTGCAGAATTGGAATTCAGGCAGTTCTTTTAGGCGCAGTTGTAGGAATGCTTTTGGGAATTTTAGCTGCTCTAAAACACAGAACTGCATGGGACACAATAGCAACAATCATTTCAGTAATTGGCGTTTCTGTGCCAAGCTACGTCTTTGCACTTGCGCTAAGTTATCAGTTTGGATTCAAATGGAAACTTTTTCCTATGCTTTTTACGCAGTCTTCACCAATTTACTCTTCTGTACTTCCAAGCATTTCTTTAAGTATGTTTACGATGGCATCAATCGCTAGATTTACACGCACTGAAATGCTGGAAGCCTTAAATTCTGAATACATTCAGCTTGCAGAAAGTAAGGGACTTTATGGCTGGAAATTGATTTGCCGTCACGCACTGCGCAACACGTTAATTCCTATTATTACAGTTTTAGCACCGCTTATTGTAGATTTGATGACAGGTTCTCTTGTTGTAGAAAAAATTTTTGCAATTCCTGGTGTAGGCTCTCTTTTGGTTACAGCAATTCAATCAAATGATTACAACGTTGTTATTTCACTAAGTTTTATTTACAGTGCAATGTACATTTTTATTATGCTTGTAGTTGATATTCTTTATGGCGTAATTGATCCAAGAATCCGTCTTTCAGGAGCAGTAAATGATTAAAAATAAAATAGATGCGGCAGCCTCTTTCGAAGCAAAAAATAATGACGGCAATCTTATCGATTCAACAATAACGCAATCTGAAAATTCGCTTAACTTTCTTCCTGATGATTTTAAACTGAAATCTGACAGTTCTGATACAAAAATTGACCAGAATTTTGCGAGCGTTTCATATTGGAAAGAAGTTCGAATCAGATTTTTTTCAAACAAAAGTGCTGTTATTGCGTCAATTGCAATTCTTGTAATTATGTTTCTGGCATTTGCAGGACCTCACTTCAATAAATATTCATATTCAGAGCAGAATCTTGAACAAAAAAACTACGCGCCAAGAATTCCGGGTCTTGAAAAAATTGGAATTTTTAATGGCGACGAGCATATGCGCACAACTTCCGGCTCACGAAAAATAAATCTGTATGCACAGAACGGCGACACAAACGTTTATTACTGGTTTGGTTCAGATACTCTTGGCCGCGACATTTGGACAAGAACCTGGATGGGAACACGTGTTTCACTTTACATTTCGATTGTTGCAGTTTTAATTGATATGATTATTGGACTTAGTTTCGGTTTGATTTCAGGATATTTTGGCGGAATTGTAGATTCTGTGATGCAAAGATTTTCTGAAATTATAAACGGAATTCCCCGTCTTGTAATCGTTACTCTTTTAATGCTGGTTTTAAAGCCTGGAATTGCAACAATTATTTTTGCACTGATGATTTCAGAGTGGATTGGAATGTCAAGAATTGCTCGTGCTGAAATGCTTAACTTAAAAGAAAGAGAATTTGTTTTAGCCTCAAAAACTTTAGGAGCAAAAAATATTTCAATCATAATGAAAGAAATTCTTCCTAACATCAACGGACAGGTTATTACGCAGACAATGTTTTCAATTCCAACAGCAATTTTTACTGAAGCCTTCTTGAGTTTTGTAGGACTGGGAATTCCTGTTCCGCAGTGCTCGCTCGGCTCGCTAATCAGCGACGCTTTCAACAGTTTTACAACTCATCCGTATCAGATTATTCCGCCGATTTTGGTTCTTTCAATTTTAATGCTGAGTTTTAATATTCTTGCCGACGGACTTCGCGAAGCCCTCGATCCAAAATTTAAGGAGCAGTAAGA
>CAVCIJ010000242.1:0-20974 GCA_963601995.1 bacterium
TTGATAGTCCGATGGCTGTAAATGCAACTGGAATTTATCAGCTTCATCCGGAATGTTATGACGAAGATACAAATCAGGCTTTTATTAAGCATCATAAAAATCCTTTTGGATTTAATTCGCTTCAGTTTATTACAAGCGTTGACGAATCTAAGGAACTGAATAAAAAACAAGGACCAATGATTATTATAAGCGCAGATGGAATGTGCGAAGCCGGACGTGTTCTTTATCATCTTGCAAACAATATTACTAATCCGAATAATACTATTTTGATTGTTGGTTATATGTCTGAAAATACTTTGGGACGAAAAATTCGTGACGGTGCAAAGGAAGTAAAAATTTTAGGCGATTGGTATAATGTAAATGCTTCTGTGGAAACAATTGGCGCATTCAGTGCACATGCTGATTATAAGGAAAGCGTTGATTGGCTTGATTCAATTGATACAAGTCGTTTAAAAAAGATTTTCTTAGTTCACGGAGAAAAAGATGCTCAATCATTTTTTGTAAATTATCTTGCTCAAAATGGATATAAAAATGTAGAAATTGTAAAATACGGCGAAACTTACGAACTTACTTAAGAATGATTTTGCACGAACTTGCAGGAATTTTTAATCACTTGAATAAAGAAATTTCCTGCAGGAAGCGAAATTTTTGTTAGCAACGGAGATGAAATTTTGGATAAAGAAACTGAAGAAAAGATAATTGTGCTTGAAACAAAAATTGCTTACCTGGAAGATTTTTTGAATCAGCTTCAGACTGTGTGCGTGGAAAATACTGAAACAGTTCTTCGTTTGCGGGAAGAAAACCGCCTTATGAGCCAGAAAATTCAGCAGATGTCAGAGCAACTTGAAGGCGACATTCCAAACCGAAAGCCGCCTCATTATTAAAAAATTTACAGATTAAATTCTGAAATAATTTCTTCTTTTGGCTTAAATCCGACAGAAGTTTGCTTTGCTTCTCCGTCCTTAAAAAGAATTAAGGTTGGAATTGCCTGAATTCCATATTTTGCAGCAATGTCCTGTGCTTGATCTACATCAAGTTTGCAAACTTTTATTTCCGGGTGTTCTTCAGAAAGTTTGCTGATTTGTGGTGCCATCATTTTGCAAGGACCGCACCAGGTTGCCCAAAAATTTACAAGAACAGGAATTTTTGAGTGCAAAACTTCCTGTTCAAAATTTTTTGAATTTAAAATAACTTCTGCCATAATTTCCTCCAAAAAAAATCAGTTAAGAATCATCTGGAACTTCTAAAGATTGCAATTTTTAATAGATGACCTAATATCAAATGTAAGAATAAAATTTGTTCTTAACAAGTAAAAAATTTTAGCAGTCCCACCAGGCAGCTGCGCTTTGATCAGCAAATTGAATAAGAAGAACCAGCGGATTTTGTAGAAAATTTGAATAGTTGAGCATTTCTAAATCGCTAAGATCGCTAAATCCCATGTGACGGCTTACGGCTTCAAGTAAATTTCGCCTTTTTATAAGCGACGGCATGGATTCAAGAAGTAAAAGAACGCTTTCGTTTCCGTGACCAAGAGTTCGCAGTTCTGTTTTTGTGCGAAAAACAGGCTTTTTTACCCAGTTACCCATAAAATCTTTTGTGTTGTGATATTCAATTTTGTAAGTTCCAGCCTTGCAAAAATCGTGGCTTATGCAGGCAATAAAAATATCTTCTGTGTTGTATTCAAATTTGCCTGCCATTGGCGATATTAAAAAATTTTCAAGGAAACTTTTTGCAAGTCGTAGAGCCTGAACGCAAACCATAAGTGAATGAACGCAAAGTCCGCTTTCCCAGTCGCCGTGAAATTTTGTACTTGCCGGCGATTTATAAAATTCGTGTTCTTCCATCCATTTTTTCCAGTCAGCACATTCCTGTTTGTTTGTTATAATAAAATCTGCCATTTCTTCAATGCACGCTTTTACTTTTTCCAAATTGAATTTTTTTGCTCCTTCAATCGGTGAATGTTTATTAAAAATTTCTAAAAGAGTGTCTGTTTCGTAGTCAAATTTTTCTTTTTCTTCTAAAGTCATATTTTCTCCAGATTATTTTGATTAGTTGCGATAAGGCTTCGTGTATTTATAAAATTTTGGTGCTTTGTAATCAATATGCCAGCCGCCGTTAAAAAATCCGTTTTCGTTTGCTGTAGGATTTATGAAAATTACATTCGGCATATTTTTTGTATTTAAATAATATTTGTTACTTTTCCAGTCGCTTTTTTCTTGCGGAAGATTTGCATTGCCTGAGTATGCAAAAATTTTTTGTTCAGATTGCGGCGTGTAAAATTCTAAAAAATATTCTCCTTCTTTAAGCCATAAATGCATTGCCATTCCGCCTTTTAAATAAAATGATTTTTCATAAGGTAAAAGAATTTTTTTGCTGTAAAACCAGGCATAATTTGCACTTGTATTTGAATTTGTAACGTCATTTTCATACATATCAGTGACTTTTAAAAAACAGCGGACTTCATTAAGAGAATCTTTATTTTGAGGACGGTAAATTATTACTTCGCGCTGAGTCCATTTTTGCTGATTTTCTGGATTTTCCTTATTTTGAGAATTTTGTGCTTGAGAAAATACAGGAATTGTAAAAAGGTAAATTAAAATTGCAGAAATTTTTTTTACGTTCACAAAAAAATATTATTTGATTTGAAAAAAAATGTCGCTAGAAAAAAAATTTTTCTTTTGAAAAAAAACTTAGCTCCGATTGAGACTCAAAATCTGAGCTTTCATACTTTGAGTTGTCGAGTTTGTCGCAACCTACGCTTGCTTCCCGGCTTTTTTTGCGAAAACTCTTGGATTTTTTTTGTTAACAGGGAATTTTGTCAGTAACTGGCGGCAAACTCGCAGTCTTCCTGATACGAATTTACTTTTTTAATATCTAATATGTGACTAAGAAAACACAAAAGCGCGTTCTGGAGCGATGAGCGCAAGCATGAAACGGGGAAAAGTGGGCTGTAGAAGTAAAATTCGCTTCAGAATAAAAAGAAAATACTGGTCAGCTAGTGTGATTTTTTTATGCGTTTACTAAAAATTTTTTCTTTAATATAATTTGCGATATGGCAAAGACTGTTGACGACAAGAAAATTATTTATTCGATGGATCGTGTTAGTCGCACGTATGGAACTAAAGTTGTTTTAAAAGACATTAGTATTTCGTATTATTACGGTGCAAAAATCGGTGTGATTGGAGAAAATGGTGCAGGTAAATCTTCGCTTTTTAAGATTTTTGCAGGAATTGATAAGGATTACACTGGCGAAACAATGCTTCAGCCAGGCTATTCGATGGGTTATTTGGAGCAGGAACCGCAGCTTGAAAAGGGTAAAACTGTTCTTGAAATTGTAAAAGAGGGCGTAAAACCAATTACTGATTTGCTTGAAGAATTTGATAAGGTGAATGAGGCTTTTGGTGATCCAGACGCTGATTTTGATAAACTTTGTGCGCGTCAGGCGGAGCTTCAGGAAAAACTTGATGCTGCGGATGCGTGGAATTTGGATTCAAATCTTGAGCTTGCAATGGATGCACTGCGCTGTCCGCCGGGAGATCAGGTTGTTGATGTTTTGTCGGGCGGAGAAAGAAGACGAGTGGCTTTATGCCGTTTGCTTTTGCAGCAGCCGGATATTTTGCTTTTGGACGAGCCTACAAATCATCTTGATGCAGAAACTGTTGCATGGCTTGAGCGTCATTTGCGCGATTACAAGGGAACAATTATTGCAATTACTCACGACCGTTATTTTCTGGATAATGTTGCCGGTTGGATTTTGGAAATGGATAGAGGCGAAGGATATCCTTTTAAGGGAAATTATTCAGCTTGGCTTGAAGCAAAAGAAAAGCGGCTCGAACTTGAAGAAAAGCAGGCGAGTGTTCGTCAGCGTGAAATGAAAGAAGAACTTGAATGGATTCACGCAGGTGCAAAAGGCAGACAGGCTAAACACAAGGAACATATTACAAAATATGAACAGCTTCTTGCCGAAGAATCGAAGCGTGTAAAGTTACGTGACAGTCAAATTAGTATTCCAGCAGGTCCACGACTTGGTAATGTTGTAATTGATGCTGAAAAACTTACAAAATCTTTTGATGACAAAGTGCTTTTTGAAAATCTTGATTTTCATATTCCAGCAGGTGCAGTTGTTGGAATTGTAGGACCAAATGGTGCTGGAAAAACAACTTTATTTAAATTGATTGCGACTGCAGCTGGACAAAAAGTTGAACTTCCTGATGGAACTTTGGGCGAAGAAAAACCTGATTCTGGTACAATAAAAATTGGTGAAACTGTAAAACTTGTTTATGTTGATCAGATGAGAAGCAAACTTGATCCGAATAAAACAATTTATGAAACTTTAAGCGGTGGCTGTGATTTAGTAAAACTTGGTGCTGTTGATGAAAAAGGACATCCGCTTAACGGTGGCATTCGTGAAGTAAATGCACATGCTTATTGTTCCTGGTTCAATTTTAGCAGTGCGGAGCAGAACAAAAAAATCAGTGTGCTTTCCGGTGGAGAAAAAAACAGACTGAATATGGGACTTATGTTTAAGGAAAGCGGAAATGTTTTGCTTTTGGACGAGCCTACAAATGATTTGGATATTTCAACTTCGCGTTCTTTGGAAGAAGCAGTAAATTCTTTTGCCGGTGTTGTTATGGTGATTAGCCATGACCGTTATTTCTTAGACCGAATTTGCACTCATATTCTTGCATTTGAAAATAATTCTGAAGTAAAGTGGTTTGAAGGAAACTGGAGCGAATATGCTGAGTGGCGCAAAAAAGAACTTGGCATTGACGAGGAGCATCCGCACAAAATTGTGTATCGGAAATTGACTAGATAAAAAATCAAAAATTTAGAAAAAAAAGATGCGGTTTTTGGAGTTTTACTTTGAGAGCCGCATTTTTTTTAGCTGATTTTTATTTGTAAAAGTCGAATTTTATAATTCCTTTGTTTTTTGTAATTGCATCTTCAAGACCGTGCGGTTCTTTTACATGTGCAATTTTTGTGTATTCAGAATTAACTGCAAGATAATTTTTTACGCAAACTGAAATTGAAACTGAGTTACAAATTAAAATGTCACCGTTGATTATGCTTTGCGCTGGTTTTGAAGATGCGGTAATTTTGCAGGGAAGTGGTGCAAAAAAGTCTTTTGCGTTAAGACTTGTTTTTTCTGTTCGAAAAGTAAGTGGAAACATTTTTTTTATGCAGTCAGAAACTTCATTTTCATAAAATTCTGTGCAAAAAATTTCATCACCAATATAAAGAGCAATTTCCATTTTTGTAAAATTCCTTAAAATTCTAATCAACAGTGATTTATTTACAAAGTGCTTTTTTATCAAATAAATAACTGCTAAGGAAACCTCTAAAAATTGTAATTTTTAGAGATGTCCTTAAAAGTAAGTTAAGATTGTGAATCAGGACTAAGATGCAAGGTAAAAATGATTTCCTGATTTGATTGCAAAAATTTCTTTTGTTCTTTAAATTTCGGAAAAAACAAAACTCTCTTTAGAAGAAGTTTTATTTTCAAGAATTTTGTTTTTGAATTTTTTCAAGCTTTGCTTTTTTATGCTTCTTTAAGCACACACACAAAACTATAATTCCTGCAATAATAAGAATCAGAACAAGCACAGCTGTATGAACAATTGCTGCCAGTTTTGAAGGAGATTTTAAGAGTTTAAATGGGTTTGCACTTTTCTTTTCTGTAACATAAAATGCTTCAGTTTTAGAATAGTCGCCTACTTCTTTTATTTCTGAAAGACCTTCGGCAATTGCAATCCAACCTTTTAACTCAGAACCGTTTTTACGATAAATAATTTTATCGTTAAAGTCAGAAACTGGAGTTCCGTCTTGATTCAGAGGAACAATAGAAACTAAACCTTTTGTCATATCAAGAACTGAAGCAAGCATCATTCCTGTGTAAATGTCAGTTACAGCACAGTAAAGTTGATTTTTATTGAGTTTTTCTTTTGTACCGTCTTCATTTACTTTGTAAACGTCAGTAACTTTATTCAAAAGCATTCGATTTGGGTTGTAATCGTAGGAAACCCCGCACATAAAAAGGCGAACTGTGTCTTCAACCGGCGAAAGTGATGCATCGATTTCGCAAACATTTTTAATTGCTTTTCCTGTAAGATAAACTGCAATAAGCGGATATCCACTGATTTTGTCTGGTCCAATTCCAAGTGAATATGAATCAAAAACATCAGAAACTGTAATATCGCCTGCCTTGTAAGTGTCGCGCAGCAAACCGCTTGGAACTGTAGCAAAGTCAACAGGAACACCGTTTTCTTTTACAGTTTTATACATTGCCTGTGCCATAAGATAGCCGACTTCGTGATCTCTGTCTAAATCTTTTGAAGTATGCGCAATAATCTGACGGCTTTTTAAATTAAAGCGTGAAAGATATTCTTTGTCGATTAAAGGTGCAAATTCTGCGAGTTGATTTTTTATTTCTTTATCTTCTGGAATTGAAGCATTTTCAAGGTCGATAAGTTTGTATGAAGAAACCTTCCATCTTTTATTTTCTTTTTGACTTAAATTCAAAGTTCCAAGATTAGCGTTGTATGCACCGCAGGAAGCAATAATTGTTTCGCCTTCAATAATTGGTTCTGGCAGAACAGTGTGAGTGTGTCCGCTTATAATCAGGTCGATTTCTGGAACTGCTTTTGCAAGAAGCTGATCTTCTGAGCGCGAAGGAATTTTATTTGTTCCGCTGTGAGAAATTGCTACGATTAAATCAGGATTTTCATTTTTTTTGATTAAATCAACTGTGCGACGGGCAGCGTCTGTAATTTCATCAAAGCCGATTTCGCAGGTTGGAGCGCAGCGAAGTGCATCTTTTCCAAAAAGACCAAGAATTGCGATTTTTACACCATTTTTTTCGAGTACTGTGTAATCTTTCCAGCCGTAAGAATCTATGCCGCTTTTTACAGTACGTGTGTAGTCATTGTCTGTTTGCCAGCGTGCATTTGCAATTAAAAACTGCGGAAGTTTATCACCGCTTTTTTTTGCTGCAAGGAACATATTTGCAAGTCCGTCTGCACCAAAATCAAATTCGTGATTTCCAAAAGTTGTGACTTCAACACCGATTTTTCCCAGAATGCGAAGTTCTGCTGCCTGACTTGAAAAAATTGTCTGGTACAAAGTTCCCATTGAAAAATCGCCCGCATCCAAAATTAAAGTGTCTGGACTTTTCTTTTTTTGTTCGTCGATAAGGGTTTTTACTTTTGGCGTTGCGTCAAGAAATGAATGAACGTCGTGCATAAAAATTACATCAACATTTTTTTCCTGGCTGAATGCCTGAAAGCACAAAGCTAAGGCTAAAAATAAGCCTGTTGTTTTTTTTAAAAATTTAATATTCATAGTTTTATTTTAGCATAGGAATTTTAAATTTGTGTTAATTTTTTTTTATAAACGAAACCTCTAAAAATTACAATTTTTACCAGATGCCCTAAACTGATTTAATTTTAAGGAAGCCTAGCCCCGCTTGTAACGGCGTGCGTTAGCACGTTCTGGAGCGAAGCGGAAGAATGGAGGCGTAATGCCGGAACCGTGAAAAACGGGTTTTATAGGAAAGTTTTTGGCCGCGCGCGAAGCGCAAAGAAAAAAATTTTTGTATACAAAAGAAATTCGCTCCAAAATAAAAAAAATGTGCTGTTGAAACCGAATTGAATCTGCGGTAATCTTTAAATATGCAGTTTATTAGCACGAGAGACAGTTCAAACAAAGTTGGTTTTAAAAAAGCCGTTTTGGATTGTATGCCAAAAGATGGCGGTTTGTATGTTTTTGATGATTCTGCTGATTTGCGCCGCTGGATTTTATATTCAAATGAGCACACAAGTTTTGCAAGCCTTGCGGGTTCTCTTACTTCGGCAATGATAAATGATGAGTTTAGTCCGATTATTTGCGAAACTATTGCAAGCCGTGCTTTTTTGCAGGATCCAGTTTTGCGTCAGATCGATAAAAATATTTTTGTTCTTGAACTTTACCACGGAAGTACGGGAACTTTTAAGGATTACGGCGTTTCTTTTTTGACAAATGCAATTGAAACAATTCTTAAACTTGATGGCGAAAAATCAATTTTGCTTGATGCTACAACGGGCGAACTTGGTGCCTGCATGGCAAAGGCTCTTCGCGGAAAAAAACTCATAAAATCAGTTTTGCTTTATCCTAAAGGAAAGCTTCGCGGACTTGAAGAAAGTGATTTTGTCTGGAACGGCGGAAATATTTATCCTGTTGAAGTTGATGGAACTGCAGAAGATTGCCACAATTTAGTAAGAAAAATTTTTGCCGACAGAAATTTGGTTGAAAAATATCATCTTACGGTTGCAAACACAGCGAATATTGGACGACTTTTGCCTCAGGCATTTTTTTATACATTTGCGTTTTCGCGCATTAAAAAGTTGATTGATGGCGATATTTTTTATGCTTTTCAAACCGGCAATTATGGAAATCTTGTGAGCGGACTTTACAGTTGGAAAATGTGTCTGCCTGTAAACGGATTTATTGTTCCTGCAGGTAAAAATCTTACGCTTGATGTTGCTGGAAAATGTATGATTGTAGATTCGTTTGTTCCGCTGGAAAATCGTGAAAGTGTAGATCCAAGTGATCCTTCAAATATTGAACGGCTTGAGCATATTTTTAAGGCAAACAGCCTGATGTTAAAGGATTTTGTTTTTCCTGCAAATGTAAGTGATGAAGAAAAGAATCTTGCGTGCAAAGAACTTTTTGTAAAGTACAAAATTTATGCTGGCAGTGATCTTTCTGCATCTTATGCGGCTGCAATGAAACGTAAAAATTTGTTTGAAGATTACGGGGCTTTGGTTTTGCTTGCTCGCGATGAGCCTTGCTTGGATTCAGACTTTATCCGCCATAATATTGGTGAAGCTCCAGAAATGCCAGAGAATGTAAAAAGTGCCTTTGTTCCTTCAAGTACAAAAAGAAATCCAATTTCTGCAGATGATGTAGAGTCGCTTGTAACAATTTTAAACTCTTTGAATCTGCTTAGAATTTTTTAGTTTTGAGAATCTTTAAAAATCAGTTTTAGTGATTTTTAAAGATTCTTATTTTTTGGAATTTTATTTTTTAACAGTTCGCAAAAATCATTGATATCTTGCAAGAAGTTTTTCTGCATTTTCTGAATTGTAGAGTGCTAAAACTTCAACTGCAAAATTTTCTTCAAGAGCGGCCTTGTAATTTTCTATTTTTGAAATGTAATTTAGCGTTATTTGTGGTGTATTATTTTTTCTAACTTTATTTGTGCCTGCATTGTACATTGCTAAAGCTGCAATTTCGTTACCAGCACTATTTAAGCAGAAATTCAAGTGCGAAAGTCCGTAATAAGCCGAAACCTTAGGATCGTAAAAATCGCTTTCAGTCAAATCTGGAAAACTGTTGTTGTTTAACTGAAAGAGTCCTCTGTCAACACTGCCGTTTGTGTTTTTATGCATTGCTGTTGTTTTAAAATTGCTTTCTGTGTAGGCAAGTGCAAATGCAAGTGAAAGCGGAATGTTGTTTCTTTCAGCGTTATCTAAAATTGCCTGAGCAACTTCACGACTGTTTGTAACTCGTGAATAAAACCATTCAACTGCAGCTCTGCTTTGTGGCTGGCGGTAAAGTGCAAGTCCAGAATCTTCTTTTTTAGAAACGTCAATTTTGACTTTTGGAAGTTCTTCTTCATCAGAATAAAAATAATCTGTAAAATCTGCAGTTTTCTCGGTTGTACTTTCTGTTTTTTGAGATAAGGTGTGCTCGCCTTCTGTTGGTAAAAAAATCATAATGCAAAGGCTTGTGGCAATAAAAAAAACGCTGAACAAACAAGTTGCAATAAATTTTGCTTTTAAATTGTTTTGTTCGTAATTCATAATAAAATGCTCCGTTTATCTTGTGGTTCTAAATTTAAAGCCCATAGATTCCACGTTTAGCGGCAAAAAGTTTGTCATAAAAAATATTTAAAGGCAAGTAAATTTTATGATATTTTTAAGAAAATTATGAAATTATTCGCATTTAGTGCAGTTTTTTGACGATTTTTAACTTATATAGTTTACTTAAAAAATTTTTTTTATTTTTTTCTGATTTATAGAAAATTCCTGATAAGCAAAAAAAAATTCGACATTAAAAAATGATTTTGCATTTGATTGCTGACGGATTTTTTTCCTAACAAGAAATTTCTTATTTCAAACGAGTTTTTTTAAAATTCAACGATTGATTCGTTTTTTAGAATTTCTGGATTTTTGCTGAAAAAGATATAGTGTTTGTGTTTTGCTGAAAGTTCTTCAATAAAATTCTGCTGATTTACACATTCCGGAATTGCAAATCCAACAACGCTTGTGCAGTCTTTTATTCTGCGGGCGCAATGCTTAAAACTTGCCGTAAAGCGTTCTTTTTCATCGTTTGTTTCAGGAATTTTGTCTGTTACGGGAAGAATAAATGCATAGATTTTTTTTTCTTCAAAAGATTTTAAATTGTCGCGCAAGGTCGCAAGAAAATTTTCATTGTAATTTTCTTCGTCAAACCCGATTTGAGTCCAGAGAATGTTTACACAAAGAATTTTTGAAGGTTCAAAATTCTGCACACCTAAATTTGCTGAATCTGTATTTACATTTGATTTTGCATCAAATTCAGTTCCGTCTAAAAAATACAATTTATTGTTTTGTGATTTAAATTGAGGATCAAGTTTCATAAGGTGATTATAAATTTTTTTTGTCTTTATGCACAATACAAAAAAAAAGCCCTGACAATCCTTAGTGTCAAGACTTCTGCAAAATGAAAAAAATCGCAACAAAATGCGAATTTTACAAATTGTGATTCATTGAATAAAAACTTTGATTTGTTAAAGCAACAGAGCACTTTAATAAAAACAGAACCTTAGGAAACATTTGAGAATTTTTTTTATTCCCAAAATTTCCTAAAATAACTATTCAGTTAAAATCTTAATAACTTCAGCTTTGTCCTGAGCATTAAGGATTTGAGCACGTTTGTCTGCTGATTTGAACAAAAGGCTTACTTCAGCAAGAAACTGAAGATGAGGTCCGGTCTTGTTTACAGGTGACAAAGTCATAATAAAGATACGACAAGGTTCCTGATCAAGGCTGTCAAAATCAACAGCATTGTCTGAAATACCGATGCAAGCTACAAGGTCAGAAACTGTATCTGTTTTTCCGTGAGGAATTGCGATTCCGTGCTTCATTCCTGTAGACATTTTGCGCTCTCTGTCGAGAACACATTCTTTTGCAGCAGCCTTATCTGTAACTTTTCCTGCTTTTACGAGAACCTCAAGGAGTTCATCAATGATTTCTTCTTTTGTAGTGCCTTTCAAATGAAGGTCTACTGTTTCAGGTGTTAATACTGTTCTTAAGTCCATATAATAATCTTATGTTTAGAGTGAAAAATTGTCAAGTTTTTAAGGATAACTGAATGATTAAAAAAGAGATTAAAAATGATTGAATTTTTGCATTTTGTATAAATTTTTTTGTTTCTTTTGAAAATGCGATTTTACAAATTTTAAATAAAATTTTTGCCGCTAGAAATATTTTTTATGAAATTTTTATTGTTGATTTTTAAATTTTCCTTATAACAGGTTTTCAGTTGGAACGGAGCAGAAGCAGAGCCAGTCTCAAACTATTCCTGCTAAATTATTTTGTTAAGAAATAGATTTTTTTTTAACCAGAAATTCTATTAACGCACTCAATCATCACGAAGAAAAATTTGCTCCAAAAACAATCTTCACAACGCGTTAAAAACTGACTAAAATGCGCTTTATGGATAATGTTCAAAAATTATTTTCTGATATTGAAAAACTTAAGAAACACGAACGCGCTGCAAACGGCAATTTATATGACGGCGAGAAAATTTGTATTAAGATAAAGGATCTTTTTGCGCGCAACAATACAAACTGCTCTTCTTTGGCTTTGTCTTATGCGGATTATTGGTTTGATGCTTACATTGCTCCGGCTGCTGACAAAAATTCTATGCCTGACAAAAAGGCTCTTGATGTTTTAGGTGCGATGCAGTTTTTGCTTGAAAATGATCCTGATTCTGCAACGGCTCTTTCTGATGCTGATTGGAAGGAACTTTGTTCGCTTACAAATCTTGAGGCTGATGAACTGGATCTTAATCTTTTAAATGATTTGATGGTTGTTTTTGTGGATCATCAGGCATTTTGATTTTTGGCAGTTTGCAAAATGAATGAAGAGCAGATTTTTTCTTTGTATTCGGAATGTTCTCAGTGTGCTAGAAAATGCAAGGTTAACCGTGCAGATGGAAAAAAGGGTTTTTGTGGCGAAGATGAGTCTTTGCGGGCGGCACTTGCATGTCTTCATTTTGGTGAAGAACCTTTAGTTACGGTTTTTGGTGGAAGCGGAACTATTTTTTTTACAGGCTGTACTTTGCACTGTTCGTTTTGCCAGAATTATCAGATTAGCCAGCAGGGAATGGGAAAAATTCTTTGCGAAGAAGAATTTGTAAAAATGTGCCTTAAACTAGAAGAACTTGGTGCAGAAAATATAAATCTTGTTACTGGAAGCCATCATATTCCGCTGATTGCACAGTATTTGAAGAGTGCAAAAAATTCCGGACTGAAAATTCCTGTTGCCTGGAACAGCAGCGCTTATGAAAGTGTGGAAAATCTTGAATTTTTGCGCGGTCTTGTGGATATCTGGCTGCCTGATTTTAAAACTCTGAATTCTGAAATGGGAAAAAGACTTTTTGATGCTGAAGATTACCCTGAAGTAGCAAAAAAATCTGTTTTGTGGATGATTGAAAATTCTCCGTTGAAAATTCTTGACTGTAAAAAAAATGGCAAAAAAAAGGAAAAAATGATTTCTGGTGTTATTATAAGACATTTGTTTTTACCAGGAAGATTTGACGATACTGTGATTGCGCTTGATTGGTTAAAAAAGCATGCTGATAAAAAGGCTTGTATTTCTCTGATGTCTCAGTATACGCCGGTTCCTTTTAAATGTGGCGAAAATGAAATGAAGTGGCGTAAAAAATCTTTGCAAAGCTTTGAAAACCGTCTTGTTAACAGTCAGGAAGAAGGCGACATAAAAGATATTATTGAAGCTTATGATTTTGACTATCTTTTTTATCAGGAACTTAGTGATGATACAAGCTGGCTTCCTGATTTTGAAAGAGAGCAGCCGTTTACAAATGCACTTTCTAAAACTGTCTGGCACTGGAAAAGCGGATTTATTTGCTGATTTTAGAAATCTCTTTTGAACATAATTTTTTTTAGGCACAATATTCATTTCTTAAAATAAACTTAAATTATAAAATTTTATAAAATTCATTTATTTCTGAAAATTTATATGATACAATAATTTTTGATATGGAAAAACGAACTGGCGTTGTTGTGCCGATTTCGGCTTTGTACACAAAAGATTGCGTGGCGGTGGGTGACTTTTTGGCACTTAAGGATTTCGCTGATTTTTGTAGCGAAGCCGGGCTTTCTGTGATTCAGATTTTGCCTGTAAATGATTCCGGAACACATTCTTCGCCTTATTCGGGGCTTTCTGCATTTGCCTTGCATCCTCTTTACATAAGAATTGAAGCACTTCCAGAATTTAAAGATGCTTTTGAGCATAATAAAAATTTTGCCTGCCAGTACAAGAATTTTGTAAAAAAAAATAAATATTCAAAGCGCTTTAATTATACTGAAGTTTTAAATGAAAAAATCACACTTTTACATTTAATTTATAATCACATTGAAAAAATACTTGAGGCTGATGAAAAAAAACTTGAATCGGCTTTAAATAATATTGATTTGAATAAAAATGAAGAAAATTCATATTCAATAAAATTTAAAGATGAACTGAATAAATTTACTGCACAAAATAAATGGATAATTCCTTACGCAGTTTTTAAAAATCTAAAAGATACTTTTATGCAGTCTAGCTGGAAACAATGGGAAAAGAATTTTTCGCTTATGAAAAGTTCTGAAATAACGCTGCGGTGGAACAACAAGGCTTTGCGTTCTTCACACAATTTCTTTGTCTGGTGTCAGATGAGGGCGAGCGAGCAGTTTAAAGAAAGCGCTGATTATTTACGGTCAAAAAATATTATTTTAAAAGGCGATATTCCGATTCTGATGAACGAAGATTCTGTTGACTGCTGGTCAAAACCAGAATTTTTTAATCAGGAAGAAAGGGCTGGTTCTCCGCCGGACGGTGAAAATCCGCTTGGTCAAAACTGGGGATTTCCAACATACAATTGGGAGCGGATTGCTTTTGACGAATATAAATGGTGGAAAGAAAGAGTTCGGATTGCTTCAAATTATTACAGTGCTTTTAGAATTGATCATATTTTGGGATTTTTTAGAGTTTGGGCTGTAAACGAAAAGGAAAGCACAGCTTATTTAGGACATACAATTCCGTACGAAACATTCAGCCGCGCAGATTTAGAAAAACTTGGTTTTGATGACGGAAGACTTGCCTGGCTTTGTAAACCGCATATTCCAACAAGTTTGATTGAAGATATTACGTGGAATCATGAGGAAGCTGAAAAAGTTCTTGAAACTGTTTGTACAAGAGTAAAATCAGAAGAGCTTTGGAATTTTAGCGATGCTATAAAAGGCGACAGGGACATTTATTCTAAAAAATTTTTTGATGACGAAGCAAAGGATTTGCGCGTAAAAAATGCACTTGTTCAAAAGTGGCGCGATAGAGCACTTCTTGAAATTGAAAAAGATAAATTTGTTCCGGTTTATGCTTTTAGAAATTCAACTGCGTGGAAAAGTTTAAGCGAGGAAGAAAAAGAAAAACTTCTTTCTTTGTTTGAAAATTTATCTCAGAAAGAAAACGTGCTTTGGAAGCAAAATGCACTTGAAAGTCTTGTTCCAATTGTAAATTCTACAGGAATGACCGCTTGTGCAGAAGATTTGGGTGCTAATATTGAGTGTATGAGCGAAGTTCTTGAAAAACTACAAATTCTTTCGCTAAAAGTTGTTCGCTGGTGCAGGGAATGGCAGAATCAGAATCAGCCTTTTATTTCGTTTAAGGATTATCCTGAAAGAAGCGTTTGTACAACTTCCGTGCATGATAGTTGCACTTTGCGTCAGTGGTGGAACGAAGAAAAACAGAGTGTGGAGCACTTTATAAAAATTTGCGAAGAAGAAAATCTGCATCCTTTTAAAAAATCAGAAAATTCATTTCAAAAAAATAGTCAAAAGCTGCAGGGCGAACTTTTTGATGAAGAAATTGAAATTGAAGTTTGTGAAAAAGGAAATTCTTTGGAGGAACAGAACTTTAATGCAGATATTGCAGATTTTGTTTTGCAAAATTGTGCAGAAAGTTCTTCAGCCTGGTTTATAAATCCACTTCAGGACTATTTGTTTTTGGAACAAAAATATTATCTTCCAAATCCGCAGGATGAAAGAATCAATGTTCCAGGAAGTGTAAACGAATTTAACTGGACTTATAGAATTCCTGTGAAAATTCAAGAACTTAAGGCAAATAAAAATTTGATTCAAAAAATTAAAAATATTGCATTTATTCATGATAAAAATCAGAAAGACAGCAAAATCAGCAAAAAATCTGGAGGAAAAAAATGAAGTATTCTTATAACGAATTTCACGTGAGCAGAAAAATCCGCGACTTATGCAAGTTTGATGAAAGGCTTTTTGCCTCAAGCGGAAATGTTTTATTTGCAGATTTTAAGTCGGTTCAGAAATTCCAGACAAAGCTGAATGATTATTTTGACAAAAACAATCAGAAAGAAAAAAGGATTTCTGCAGGTTCGTTAAATGCGATGGGATTGATTGACGAAGTTTTTCATTACGTTTCATTTTTGTTCCGACGCGACAAGTCTCCGAACAGTTTTAAAAATCTTCTTAGCGACCTTGATAAAAGTTTTGGGCGGGAAAAAATTGATTTGCTGCTTACTGAATTTGTGGACGAGTTTCCGCCAGTTGATGTTTATAAAGATAAACTGACTTGTGCTGAATTTTTAGAAAAATCTCCTGTTGACAAGGCGACTGGAAAGGAAAGATCAAACCGCGAGCAGGTTCTTGAAGAAATTATAATGCTTCATCTTGCTAACGAAAATCCGGCTTTTCATTCTTTTCAAATTCTTTTTGATGAAAAAAATCTTTTAAAAAATCCTGATTACACAAAAACCTGGAATACAATCAAGGCGTATTTTAAAACCCAGCCAGTTTTTGGACCTAAAAGTAATGATTTGATTACAATGCTTAAAGAGCCGGTTACTGCTTCTCCAACTTCGCTTAAAGGTCAGCTTGATTACATTCGCACTTATTGGAAAGATTTGCTTGGAGAATGGATTTTAAAGCTTCTTGAGGGAATTGATATTATTTCTGAGGAAGAAAAGGCTGCCTGGCATCCTGCACCAAGTGATGGCTTTAGTATGGATGCGTATTCTTACGAAAATTTAAGTCAGGAATATGAGAGATTTTCTCCTGATCGCGACTGGATGCCTAAAGTTGTTTTAATGGCAAAAACCGTTCTTGTATGGCTTTATCAGCTCAGCAAAAAATATGATCGCGATATTTCTCGTCTTGACCAAATTCCAGACGAAGAACTTGATTTACTGCGTAATGAAGGATTTACGGGGTTGTGGCTTATAGGACTTTGGGAACGTTCTTACGCAAGCAAAAGAATCAAGCAGATAAACGGAAATCCTGAAGCCGCTGCCTCAGCGTATTCTTTGCTTGATTATGAAATTGCCGGAAATCTTGGTGGTTGGGCTGCTTTAGATAATTTGCGGCGCCGCTGCTGGCAGAGAGGAATTCGTCTTGCAAGCGATATGGTTCCAAATCACACTGGAATGGACGGAAAATGGGTTGTTGAACATCCTGATTATTTTGTTTCATCAAAGGAATGTCCTTTTCCACAGTATAGTTTTACCGGCGAAAATTTGAGTCAAGATGGAAGGGTAAGTATTTTTCTTGAAGATCATTATTATTCTAAAACTGACTGTGCTGTTTGCTTTAAAAGAGTTGATAATCAGACTGGAGATGTAACCTACATTTACCATGGAAACGACGGAACTGGAATGCCGTGGAATGATACTGCTCAGATTGATTTTTTAAATCCAACAGCACGTGAAGCCGTTATTCAGCAGATTTTAAATGTTGCACGAAATTTTCCAATAATCCGCTTTGATGCAGCAATGGTTCTTGCAAAAAAACATATACGCCGGCTTTGGTATCCACAGCCAGGACACGGAGGAGATATTGCGAGCCGAAGCCGTTATGCACTTAGTACAGAAGAATTTGAAAAGCGCATTCCAAATGAATTTTGGCGCGAAGTTGTGGACAGATGTGCACAGGAAATGCCTGACACTTTGCTTCTTGCAGAAGCGTTTTGGATGATGGAAGGATATTTTACAAGAACGCTCGGAATGCATCGTGTTTATAACAGTGCTTTTATGAATATGCTCAAAAAAGAAGAAAATCAAAAGTACCGCGACACTGTAAAAAATACAATTAAATTTGATCCTGAAGTTTTAAAGCGCTTTGTAAATTTTATGAACAATCCAGACGAAGAAACTGCGGTTGCTCAGTTTGGAAAGGGTGATAAGTACTTTGGCGTTTGTACTTTGATGATTACAATGCCGGGTCTTCCAATGTTTGGTCATGGGCAACTTGAAGGATTTGAAGAAAAATATGGTATGGAATATACGCGTGCCTATAAGGACGAAAAGGTTGACCAGGAGCTTTATAATCGTCACTGTCACGACATTTTTCCTCTTTTGCACAAACGTTATTTATTTTCAGGAGTTGAAAATTTTCTTTTCTACGATGTGTGGAACAATGGCAGCGTAAACGAAAATGTGTTTGCCTATTCAAATTCTGCGGGAAACGAAAATACGATTGTATTTTACAACAACAAGTATGAGAGAGCCTGTGGCTGGATAAAGCAATCCTGCGAATATGCAAAAATTCATAAAACAAATGGTCAGACTGACAAAACTGAAATGCTTTCAAAATCGCTTGGTGATGCGCTTGGCTTAACTTACGGCGAAAATAATTATTGTATTTTGCATGATGTTCGTAGTGGGCTTTGGTTTGTAAGAACAAGCAATGAACTTTTGGATAATGGAATGTTTGTTTCTTTGAACGGATTTGAAAGTCAGGTTTACACAGATGTGCGGCAGGTTATAGACGGCGAAGATAAAAAATATTTTTATTTGAACAGTATTTTGAATGGTTCTGGAGTTTTTGATCTTGAAGTTGCGTGGGAAGAATACAGATACAAGGAACTTTACGAATCACTTTCAAAATTTATTACACCAGATTTTGTTGCAGGAATTAAACTTTTTCATGCTGAGCCAAAATTAAAGCCTGAAGAATTTACAAAGTCATTTAAAGACAATGCGATTGCTTATTATGAGCAGGAAATTCTTTTTGAAAAGCAGGAAGAAGAACTTGCTGAAAAGAGTGTGTCTGAAGACGGCAAACTTAAAAAATCAAAGGTAAAAACTGCAAAAACAAAGTCAGCAAAAAAAGAGGCACTTAGTGCGGAGCAGAGATTTGCTTCGTTTAGCAAGGCGATTGATTATATTGCGACTGCGGGAAGTGAATTTGTTCCTATTACAGTTGAGCAGGAAGAATTTGATCTTGATTCTAGAGTGGACGAAAATGCAAAAAAACAGAAACTTGAAGCTGTAAAACAAAAGTCTCTTTCTTACGATGTGATTTTTGCAGCGTTTGCAGTAGTTGCAAATTCATCAACTGAAAATGCTTTAAAGTGGGGCTACTGTAGAAAACTTACTGAACTTCTTACGGCGGCAGGCGAAAAACTGTTTAATATGCAGAATATTTTCCAAAGAATTTTTATTTGTCTTAAAATAAAGGATTTTAATTTTGGACCGGCTTCATTTATAAAGTCAACTTACGAAACTGCAAAACTTCTTGTTTGCTCAAAAGATGCACCTTTGCTTTCCGGGGCAAATGAATTTAACGGAATCAAATGGTTTAACAAAGAAGGCATTGAGGAAACTTTGTGGTTTGTTTTAAAAACTGTGGCAATGTACAATTCGCGGACTTTGCGTGAACAAATTTACAGACTTTATCGTACACTGAATGCGGCAAAGGAATGTAGCGAATATAAATGCGATGAATTTTTAAAGCTTTTGGAACCACCAAAGAAAATTCTTCCCAAAAAAAACTCTTCTGCAAAAAATGATTCTGAAAAATCTGGGAAGAATGTAAAAAAATCCGTAAAAAAATAAGATTTTGGGCGGAAAAGAGACTTGTTCTTGATTGAGACTAAAAGTCTGAGCTTTCAGACTTTTAGTTGTCGAGTTTGCCGCAAGCTTACGCTTGCGACAAACTCGCGGATTTTTTTGTTAAGAAGAGAATTTTTTGTTTTGAAAAAAAAATCGCTCCAAAAGAACAAAAATATTTATTTGATTTTAGAATTTACTATCTGTAAAAAGAGCGTCAAATTGAGTACCGATAAATCAGTCTTTTATAAGCAGGACGCTGTGCTGTTTTATTTGAGTTGTAAAATTGAGGGGAGCATTTTTGTGGATAAAAACGACAGCCTCGCCGCAAAATTCACCCACTTTTGTTTTGCCAATGTAAAAAATGTCGCATAAATCTTTCAAATCGCAAAGTTTTATGTCACATTCATCACTCGAAAGACCATAGCCAAGCCGAGCCCCATCTATGTGAAGAGAAATTTTTTATTCTTTACAAACTTCATAAAGGTCGGTCAGTTCTTTTTTTGAATAAAGCCCACCATATTCATTCGGAAAAGAAATGTAAACCATTCCAGGCTGAACCATGTGTTCACAATTTTTCGTCAGCATAAAAATTTTCAAGGTAAGATTTTATGACTTCTGTGGAAAGTTTGCCGTCTTTTTCAGAAAGTGTCAAAACTTTGTGGTCGGTGTATTCAATTGCCCCAGCTTCATGCACGCTTACATGTCCAATTGTCGCGGCAATCACGCCCTGATAATTTTGCAAAACAGAACTTAGTTGATTTGTTTGAGTTCCGCCGGTAACAAAAAAGATTTGTGTATCAATGTCTATTATCAGCCAGGACGGAAGATTTGAATGGGACTCTGAAAAAGACAAACTGAATAGCCAAAACCACGCTTTTTCTTTTTCAGAAATCTGAAGTCTTTGATGCTCCATATCTTCTTACAAAATTCGATGCGAACCATTTAAGTATTGATGAAGAAAGATATTTCAGCGTTGGTAGCATTCGTAGAATTGTAATAATAGCGGCAAGTTACACGGAATGTGACGGAAGAACTAGAATTATATTGGCAAGAAAGGCAGAATCAAAATTACATGAGGTTTACAATGGCTACATAAAACAAATTATCAGATGGAGGACTTAAAGAAATCGCAGAACTTTCGGTAACTTACGATGATGACATTCCTGAATTTTCGGACTCTGAGTTAAAAAAAATTTGTGCCAGCGCATCCCAAATATTTAAAAGTTACTCCTGTAAAAAAGGCTATTTCCATCAAAATAGATCTTGATGTTCTAGAAGCACTGAAGGTTCAGGGTAAAGGCTATCAAATAAGGATAAATGACATTTTGAGAGAGACCGTTTTTCCTCAACAATAAAATTCTAAAATTTTCAGACTTAAATCATTTTACAAACTTCATCAATGTCTTTTATGATTCGCTTTTTTAATTCTTCGCTTAATTTTGTGCTGTAGATTTTTTCAAAAGTTTCTTTTGTGTTTTTCGGGCAGCCTCGTTCGTTAATTCCGGAGAAGAAATGCACCCGGTTGGTACAAAAGCGGCAAATAAGCTTGGCATTTATGACATGAGCGGAAACGCTGCAGAATGGTGTTATGACTATTATGCAGACTGGGGAACAGGAGAATTGACAAATCCTGTGCATGAAAGTGGAACTTATAGAATTGTAAGAGATGGATGTTTATCTAGTTATTATGCTCCTACTTGTGAAATTTTTGACAGATCATATGGATATCAAACTGATTCCTCTAGTTATAAAGGTCTTCGCATTGCACAAAATTATACAGAATAAAATAAAAGAAAATATTTTTGGAGGAAAA
>CAVCIJ010000243.1:0-6530 GCA_963601995.1 bacterium
TTCCATCTGCGCTATAGAAAAGTCCGTGATCGCCGTTTTCGTATTGCTTTCCGCTTATGTTAATGCAGCAGTTTGCTCCGATGCGGGCATTTTTATCAATAATTGCACGGTTAATTTTACAGTTTTTTGCGATTCCTATGTTAGGAATTCCTCGCTTTGCGTTGTCGGCTTTTACATCTTCATTTTCGTAGTAATCAGAACCCATCATAACAACTCCGTTTAAATCGCTTCCTTCATTGATGATTGAGCGTACACCGATTACCGAATGCTGCAAGCGCGAATTTGTAATAACGCAGCCTTCACTTGCAAGAGTTGCCGTCATATCAGCATTATTGATTTTGCTTGGTGGAAGATTTCTCATGTGAGTGTAAATTGGATTGTCTTCATCATAAAAATTGAAATTTGGCACAGGATTTGTAAGATCTATTGTTGCATCATAGAATGAGCGGATTGTTCCAATATCTTCCCAGTATCCGTTAAAGATATAACTTGTAACTTTTTTAGTTTTTATTGCCATTGGAATGATTTCTTTGCCGAAGTCATTAAAATCATTGTCGAGCATTTCGTCCATTGTATCAGCATTGAAAATATAAATTCCCATTGAAGCCATATATTCAAGAGCTGCCGGAAGATTTCCTCTATATTTTTCAGGAATTTTCCAGTCTGAAATGTCAAGCTCTGGAGCTGGCTTTTCCATAAACGCAGTAATATTATTGCCGTCATCAACCTGCATAATTCCAAATCCAGACGCGTCCTGACGATTTACTGCTTTAGCCGCAATAGAAATATCTGCGCCACTGGCAACATGCTGATTAAAGAAATCGCGCAGGTTCATTCTGTAAAGTTGGTCGCCTGAAAGAATAATGTAGTGAGTTGGATTTTGTCTTCTAAAATGACCAAAATTTTTGCGGACAGCGTCAGCAGTTCCTTCGTACCAGCCGGAATGTTCCAGAGTTTGCTCTGCAGCAAGAATTTCAACAAATCCGTGACTGAAACGGTCAAAATTATATGAATTGATAATGTGAAGATGGAGAGACGCAGAATTAAACTGCGTAAGCAAATAAATTTTTTTAAATCCGTTGTTGATACAATTTGAAATAGGAATATCTACAATTCTATATTTTCCGCCGAAAGGAACTGCAGGTTTGCTTCTTTCCTTTGTAAGCGGATAAAGACGAGTTCCCTTTCCTCCGCCTAAAATAATAGCAAGAACTCTTGGCTCTGTGTTGTTGTATGACATCTTGAAGTCCTCCAAAAAAATGATGATATAATTATAAAGCCACTTTTTTCAATTTGCAACTTTTATAAAAAACATTTTTTATGCTTAGTCTTTTGAATCAGAATACCTTTCTTCTGCATAATTTTTTAGGAGAAGAGTTTTAAAATCAGAACGCGGCATTGGTTTTGCGTAGTAAAATCCCTGTGCAATATCGCAGCCACTTTCCTTAAGAAGATCCGACTGAACTTTTGTTTCAACGCCTTCCGCAACTGTGGTAATTTTCATTTTTTTTGCCAGTTCAATTACTGAACTTATAATAATGCTGCCCTTATTGTTAACTGGAACGTTCGAAAGAAATTCCTTGTCAAGTTTGATTACGTCGGCAGGCATATCTTTCAGCAGATTGAGTGAGGAATAGCCGGAGCCAAAGTCATCAACGGAAACTGTAAATCCTGCATTTTTTAACTCATTCATAACTTTTACAAGTTTTTTCTGATCATCGAACATTATGCTTTCTGTAAGTTCAACTTCAATGTGATTTTTGCCAATGTTATGTTTTTGATAAAGAGTTTTTAGTTCGCTGATAAGATTTGAATTGTAAAGATGACATCGCGAAAGATTGAATGAAATTGTGATTGGCATAGGACAAGTTTTATCTTTTCCAGATGTATTCCAGTCGTCTAAAAATTCACAGACTTTTGTAAATACATATTTGTCGAGTTTTTCAATAAATTTATTGTGCTCAAAAAGCGGAATAAATTTTCCGGGAAGTAAAAATCCTTTTTCCGGATTATTCCAGCGTACAAGTGCTTCTGCTCCAATAATTTTTTCATCACTGAAGCGGAATTTCGGCTGATAGTAGACTTCAAATTCATTATTTTCAATTGCCTTATTCATTGAAAGTGTAATTGATCTGTTCCATTCATTTTCGTTTTCCATATCTTTTGTGTATTCAATTACGCGGTGAGTTGTATATTCATTTTTTTTCATTTTCTGGGCAAGATTTGCCTTGTTAATCATATTTTCTATTGGCATAGAAGTATTGCCTATATAAAAGACGCTTGTTGTAAAAGAAAGTTCAAACTGTTCAGGAAGCATTGCTTTTATTTTTGGACTGATTTGAATCATTTTGTAAACTCTGTCTTCTATCAGCCATATAAAACCTGGATTTTTGAATAGAAAAACAAAGTTATCAGCATAACAATGGCAGATAAGTTCGCCCTTTACACATTCTTTTTTTAAGGAATTTGCAAGTTCAGCAAGAATTTGATTTCCCTTTGCAATGCCTTTGCTTTCTTTTATAAAACTAAAATTGTTTATATTCATTGAAAGAATTATGTATTCGTATGGTTTTGATTTTAAGAGAATTTTATGTGCTTTTTTCTCAAAGTCGTTGTATGGAAGAAGTTTTGTTTTTGAGGCAGAATTTGAAAAAATCAGCTTGCGGTTCAAAATTAAATAAATTAAAAGCGCTGCCAAGAGAAGAATTGCTGTCAGAATCATCACTGAAAATAAAATTTTTTCAGTATTCGAAACTGATTTCTGTACTGTCTCTCTGCTTGTTTTGTAATTATTTTCGTACTGACTTCCTCTGTATAAAAGAAGGTTGAGTTCTTCATTTGTTAAGCAGTCTATTGCACGGTTTAAAATCGGAATAAATTCTTTTGAAATGCTTTTACTGACGCCAATCTTCTGCTCGTATTCAATGTTCATTGGAAAAAGAGAAAATTCCAGCAAATCATGATAATTCAGTAAACTTATTGAACTTACAATCGCATAGTCAGCATGCCCGTTTTTTAAACATTCTAAACTTTTTGTTATGGTATCAAATTCTTCTATAAAGTATTTGTCTTTTGGATATATTTTTAAGATTTGTGATTTTACATTTTCGCTGTAAGACCCGATTGTAATTCTTTCTCCTTCAAATGGCTTGTGCTTTGTAAGGGAAACTATTATGCACGGAGTTGAATAAATTTTCTTTGAAAATTCAACAACATTGCTTTGAGAAATTGAGTCTGTATCACCTAAAATAATGTCGGCAAGTCCTCTTGAAATTAAAAATTTGCTTGCTTTATAGGAATCTGTTATTAAATACGAAGGCGTTATTCCGATTTTCTTAAAAAGCTCATTTAAAATGCTTATATTTGCTCCGTAAAAAGAATTTTTCTTTTTATCATAATATTCGTATGGTTCACTGTTTGGATCTATTGCAATAATCAGTTTTTGATGGTTTGCTACGAAGTCAAGTTCTGATGGAGTAAGAAAAAATTTATCCTGAGTTTTTAAAATTGTCTCTGGAGAAGTATCTTCTGAACTTAGATTGATTTGTGCGTTTAAAGAAAAATTTGCAGTTAAAAAAATCAACAGAATAAATGTAAAAGAAAATTTAATAAAAGACTGATTCTGCGCTGTTGCCATATTTTACCGATTGATTATGCTTCCTCTCTAAATTGTGACTGAAAAATCAGAAATCCTGGTAGTCTTAAAAAATTGAAAGTTCCAAAAGTTACCCTGAGTAAATTATAAATTAAGAAATGCGATAACGCAATAAAACTTCCTTATAGAATTGTAAGATTTAAGATAAATTTAAACATTTTAATTTCTGCAGATTTTTATCGCTTTTTTGAAAAAAAATATGACTTAACTATTTTTTTTCCTTTCCGATAATTTGAATGAGGGTACAAAAATGATTAGAGGATGGTATATTGGCGCAAGCGGAATGAATGCTCAGCAAAACAGGCTCGACGCTATTTCAAATAATCTTGCGAATGTGGATACAACTGCTTATAAAAAGGATATTCCTGTCAGCAAGTCGTTTAGTGAACTTTTGCTTAGAAGAACAAAGGCTGACGGCATTTATTCAAATGCAAGCGGAAGTTATGATGTCGCTCCTGTCGTTGGAAAAATCGGGCTTGGCGTTGAAACAAATGAACTTTATACAAGTTTTTCTCAAGGTTCTTTTAAGTCAACAGATACAAATACAGATATGGCACTTAGCGGAGAAGGATTTTTTGCAGTTCAAACTCCAATGGGTGAAAGATATACAAGAAACGGAAATTTTATTTTGGGCAAGGAAGGTATTCTTTTAACAAAAGAAGGTTATCCTGTTTTAGGCGAAAACGGTCCGATTCACGTTGATGATGATAAATTTTTTGTAAATCAGGACGGAATGATTTACAACCGCGAGGATTCTTTTCTCGTTGATAGAATTAAAATTGTTCGCTTTGACAATGAACGCTATTTGAAGAAAATAGGCTCTTCTTTGTGGAATACAAATGAAATTGCAGGAAACGCTTACATTGCTGAAGGAGACGAACGACCTAAAGTTTTGCAGTCATACACAGAAACAAGCAATGTAAATGTTGTAAATGAAATGGTTCAGATGATTGAAGTGAACAGAGCTTACGAAGCAAATCAAAAGTCAGTTCAAACAGAAGACAGCATGCAGGATACGCTTTGGTCGCGCGTTGTAAATGTAAGCAGATAAAATTTTGCCTTGTAAAATGGTTTTTTAAGGCTTAGATTCTGGACATTTTCTTAAAAATCAAGAAGACGGAGAGAAAAAATGGTAAGAAGTTTATGGAACGCCGCAACTGGAATGAACGGTCAGCAGGCAAATATTGATACAATTTCAAACAATCTTTCTAATGTGAATACAACTGGTTTTAAGCAGCATCGTGTTGAATTTGAAGATCTTTTATATCAGACTGTAAAACTTAGCGGAACGCCAGCTACAGAAGATACTGTAAATCCAGTAGGGCTTCAAATGGGTTCTGGAGTAAAGCTTGCATCAACACAAAGAATTATGAGTCAGGGCTCTTTGCAGTCAACTGGAGTTGAAACAGATCTTGCGATTGTTGGAGAAGGATTTTTTAGAGTTCAGCAGTATGACGGTTCCTGGGCTTATACACGTGATGGTTCGTTTAAAGTTGATTCTACGGGTCAGCTGGTTACAGCAAATGGACTTCGCCTTGTTCCTGAAATAATTATGCCGGAGGGGTTCCAGATTGAAACTTTGAGCATTTCTGACAGTGGGCGCGTAAATGTAAAAGTAAACGGACAGAACGAGCCTGTTGAAATTGGTCAGATTGAACTTTATCGTTTTCCTAACGCGGTAGGACTTGAAAATACTGGCGACAATCTTTACAAGGTTACCAATGCGAGTGGTGAGCCAATTGCAGGACGTCCTGGATTTGAGGGAATGGGAATTACAAAACATAAATTCCTTGAAATGAGCAATGTTTCTGTTGTAAACGAAATGGTTCAGATGATTGTTGCACAGAGAGCGTACGAATTCAATTCAAAGGCGATCCAAACAAGCGATACAATGCTTCAGACTGCAACAAATTTAAAGCGATAAACGTTAAAATTTTGAATTTAAACTAAAAAAACTACAGATTTTAATTTGACTTTTTGAGGGAAAAAAATGGCGGTAAACGGAATTGGCGGACTTGGAATAACAGGAACTTTAGGTAATTCAAGTGGAATTATTCAGCAAACAAAAATCAATGCTGAATCAAAAAAGTTTGAAAATCTGCTTAATGAAATGACCCAAAAAGCAGATTCTAAAAGTCTGGAAACTTCTGGAATCTCTTCAAGTCAAATTTCAAAAAATCATCGCTTAAACGGAGATTATACTCAGGGTTTTTACGGACTTTTTACAAGTGAGACCGATAAAAATTCTTCGCCAAAAGGTTTTGCCTCTTCTTCTCAAAAGTCCTCTTCCGGCAAAAAGGTTATAATTGACAAAACATCTGATCTTTATGCGCAGTCGATGGAAATGGAAAACTACATGGTAAAAATGATGCTTTCTTCAATGCGCTCAACTATTGAACACACAAGTCTTTCTGGCGATGAAAATTCTTATGCACGAAAAATGTACGAAGATATGATGTACGATAATGTTGCTGAAAATATTACAAAAAGTGCCGGATTTGGAATCGCCGATCAAATTTACATAGAACTTTCAGGTCAGAGATAATTTTTAAGGAATCGGATAAAACCCGGTGGTTGCGAATAAAATCTGTCATTCCGAACTTGATTCGGAATCTGTACGAAAAAAATCAATTTCTTAACAAAGCAATTCTACGAGTTTTCGCAAGAAAACTCGGGAAGCAACCGTAAGGTTGCGGCAAATCCTCTCATTGAACAATCGTGCCCTTAGGTTTATTATAAGGCATCTGGTAAAGAATCGGTTTTGATTTTTTTTATCAGATGCCTGCGATTTTTTATTCGTTAATATAGGCGAATTAAAACATCACATTTTCTTTGATTGGCTTTAAAAATTGCAATTTTTAGAGATTATCTGTGC
>CAVCIJ010000244.1:0-10320 GCA_963601995.1 bacterium
TTTGTTAAGCAATAGATTTTTGTTGGACAGTTAATTTCACTGGTAACTACGCTGCACGCGGCTACAATCCCGGCTAGACTTTAGTTCAAATTCAAAAATTTTATTTCTAGCGGGACAAAGTTGCCAGTCGTAATAATTTGCGAACAAAAAAAACTTGCATAAGCAAAAAATGTTTAAAACAAATTCGGTAATGCAAGTTTTGTAGTTTAAAATTTTTTTTAATAATTGCAGTCTTATTCGCTAAAACGAATTTCCTGCCAAATTTCGTTGTATTTGTCTAATCCTTCGCCTAAATCATTTTTGAGAGAACAGTTTTTCATTTGATCAGCAGAATACATTGGAGTTGAAGTCATATACTGCTGTGCTTCCGGATTTATAAAGCACGGAAAACAGAATGCATCAAGAAATTTTGCATAAACTTCAGGACGATGAATGTAATTTATAAATTCATTTGCAAGTTCATAATGCTGGGAATCTTTTAAGATGCACATACTGTCGAGGTAAGAAGGACCGCCTTCCTGTGGAATAAAGAAATCGATTGTAGAATCCCATTTTTCCTGTGGAACTTCGCCATAAATAACTTCTGCATATCCCTGACAAAGCCAAAAATCTCCGCTTGCAAAAGACTTTCCAAAGCCTTCAGCGTCAAATTTTACAAGATTAGGTTTCCAGTTTTCAATTATAAGTTTTTTTGCCTCATTAAGTTCATTATCGTCCAAAGAATTTACATCGTATCCAAGATAAGCAAGGGCATCGCCTGTAACTTCCCTCATGTCGTCCATCATTGTGGCATGTCCTGCAAACTGTTTGTCTGCAAAAATATTCCATGTGCGCTCGTAATTTCCAGAAACCTTTGTCTTGTTAACAGCAATTCCTGCCGCTCCAAAGTAATAAGGAACACAGTATTTCATTTCAGGATCGAAAGTTGCTTTTTCAAAAATTGCTGGATTTATATGAACTTTGTTTGTCATTTTTGACTGATCAAGTTCTCTAAGCATTCCCTGTGCAATCATAATGGAAGCATAATCCTGAGAAGGAACTACAATGTCGTAGCCTTTTGCACCCGCGCGCAACTTTGCATACATTTCTTCGTTTGAGGCGTAACTGTCAACTTTTACAGTGCAGTCAAATTCTTTTTCAAAATCCCGAAGTACCTCGTCCGGCGTGTAGTAAGTCCAGTTGTAAAGATACAATGTTTTGCCATTATCCTTTGAGCAAGACGCAAAAGATAAACCTAAGGATGTAGCCGCAATTGCTACTGAAATTTTTGTGATGATTTTTTTCATTGAAAAAACCCTCTTCAAAAATAAAGATGTAAACCGCTATGCGATTTTTTTTTGTAGTTTGATAAAATCGTATTTAAACATAAAATGCAATATAAAAAAGCGAAAAAATTATTATTTTTTGTTGTATTTTTTTTATTTTTGCTTTTTTCGTAGTGATAGTTTTAGTATGATTTTGATAGTACTTCTATCATATTTTTCTTGCAATTTTGAATTTATCAGTTAAAATAATAAGAGTTATTTCTAAAAATAAAATTTTTAGAAATCTATAAAAAACTTTTTTTTACAGGAGAAATTGTTATGAAAAAAATTTTTGCTCTTGCGGCAGCTTTGTCTGTTTTTATAGGAACTGCTTTTGCAGCTGATCCTGCTGTTGGACTTTGGAAAAGTATTGACGATCAAACAGGAAAAGTTACTGCGGTTTGGGAAATTTATGAAAAAGATGGGCTTCTTTTTGGCACAATTGCGGCTGTTGTAGATAATCCGCAGAACGTAATTGCAAGCGCATGTAAGGAATCTTATCCGGGATTTCCTGTTAGCGGAGCTGTAAATAAAATGCACACAGTTGGAACTCCGTGGATTCACAATATGGTAAAGCAGTCTGAAGGAAACTGGGCAAAGGGAAATATTGTAAATCCTGGTGACGGAAAAAGATATGGCTGCGTTATTAAGTATTTAAAGACTGGCGAAAAAAATAAAAAATACGTTGCAAAAGAGCCAACTTTGGCAATGGCAGGAACTGTAGGACCAATTCAGGTTTTCCAGTATTGGATTCCTGCAACCCAGTCTGATATTGAAAGCGTTCAAAAAGAATTTCCTGCTAAATAAATTTACAATTTTTAATAAAAAAAATTGATTGTGCATTACTGATAAAATTTTTTGATTAAGCAGGCCTTTAAAAATTGTAATTTTTAGAGCTGCCCTTAACAAGAAATTTTATCAGTTAAGGACAGCAGATAAAGATAATTTAAAATATTTTTTTATACTAAGACTTTGTTTTTTAAAGCATTTTGCTTAAGTTTATTACGTCTTCTGCTCCGTTAACTAAGACTCCTCCCATTCCCATTTCCAGTGGAAGTGCAAGATCTATATCGTAGCGGTCGCCAACGCTAAGCATTTGGTCGTAAGTGCAATTTTCCATTTTGCCGGCTTTTTCAAGCATTTCTTTTGCCGGCTTAGATTTGCAGCAGGTATCAAGTCCTATTATGTCTGTAATTTGATTTTCAATTCCGATTGCAGCTAAATTTTTTTTTGCGGCACTGACAGGATTGTTTGTGAGTGCAAGAAGTTTATATTTTGATTTTAAGTATTCCAGTGCGATTGTAAGTTCTTTGTTCTTTTTTAGAAAATTTTCCGGGTGAAGAAGAGAATTTCTCCATTCGATGCTCTGTTCTATGCTTACTCCAAAATGAGTAAAGGCGTTTCCAAGACTGATTTTTTTTCCATTATGTTCCCTAGACCATTTTTTTCTGAAATCATTCATTTTTTTTCTTCCCTCATCGCTTGTCCAGCCGTTGAGTTTAGACCAGTATCTTATTTGCACATCAACTTGTTCAAAAACATAGGCCGGGCAGGTGTACAGAGTTCCGTCAATATCGAATATGATTGCCTTTAAGTCCTGGGGAATTTTAAAAATTTTCACAGTTTAAGATTATATTTTCTTGGTAAGGTAAGCTCAAGGCAAATTTTTTGCCGCAGGATAAAAGATTTTTCATTCTTGAAAAAAAACTTAGCCCGCTATGGAAGCCCGAAGTTCCTGCGCTAAGAATTGGCGCAGGAATGGAGCGATAGCGGAAGGCTGGAACAGCGGACGCAAGTAAAAAAGTACGCTCATAAAAAAGGACACTAAAAGCGAAATTTCAAAACGTTGACGGTAATATGTGAAAATACTAAAATGACGAAAGCAGTTTTTCTGCAAATTTTTTATGGAGAGTAAGAATAATGCCGTATTCTGAACCAACTGATCTTGCTGTGGTTGCTTGTCCGGGTGGAGAAGCCTTTGCTGACGAAGTTATTACTCATTTGCGCCACATGTATAAACATCGCTTTTCTTTAAAAACTGATGCTATTTCTAAACGCTATAATCTTGAAAAAGACAAAATTGTTCAGCAGATGAATCTTTTGAACGATATCAAGACTTCTGATCTTGTTGTGCGCGGTTCTACAGACAAATACAGACCGCCGGTTTTTAAGGTTGATGCACGCTTTACTTATTTTGCAAATGGCGAATATAAGTGTGAACTTGGGGAATGCATTCGCGGAAAAGATGTTTTTATTTTTCAGGATGTTGAAAATCACGAGCCTATAGCAATGAACGGCGGCAAAAATATTATGAAGCTGAGCGTTAATGATCATGTTATGGGACTTTTGGTTGCAATTGATGCTGTAAGGCAGGCTGGAGCAAAACAGATTACTTTGGTTCTTCCGGTTTATCCATATAGCCGTCAGCACAAAAAGAAGGGCAGAGAAGGTTTGACTGCCGCTTTGCTTGGTCACATTTACGAAAGCATGGAAGTGCGCCGCATTATTACTTTGGATTTGCACAGCCGCGAAATTGTAAATGCTTTTAGTCACACTCATTGCGAAAATTTGCACGCTTCCTACCAAATTATCCGCGAACTTGCAAAGGTTGTGGATCTTTCCAAAGAAGATTTAGTTGTTGTTAGTCCAGACACCGGCGCTATTGACCGCAATAAATTCTATGCTACGGGGCTTAAAAAACCGCTTGCCATGATTTACAAGGAAAGGGACTATTCTGTTGTTACTCAGGACGCCAAAAACACAAATATAAAAAGCATTAAACTTCTTGGAGATGTTAAGGGAAAAGTTGCTTTTTTGGCGGACGATATGCTTGGTACAGGCGGAACTTTGCTTAAGGCAATGGGATTTTTGCATGAGCAGGGTGCTACAAAGGTTATTGCTGCAATTTCACTTCCGTTCTTTACTGGTAATGCGATTGAGCAGTTTGATGAAGCTTATAAACAGGGTCTTTTTTACAGAATAATTGGCACAAACGCTGTTTATCATAAGGAACTTCTGAGTCGTGAATGGTACATAAGCA
Source organism: bacterium (assembly GCA_963601995.1). Taxonomy (GTDB): domain Bacteria; phylum Spirochaetota; class Spirochaetia; order Treponematales; family Treponemataceae; genus Treponema_D. The sequence goes on from CAVCIJ010000244.1 coordinate 4,345, forward strand.
CAAATGTAAGCGGACTGTTTGCAAATGTAATTACAAGACTTCATCACGAGCAGTCTCTTGGTGAACTTTTGGACAACCGTTCAATAATCGACAAACTTATAAAAGTCAGCACTCCAGAAAGTGATTCTAAAAACGAGCAGAACTCTTCTAAGTAAAAAGTTTTGCACTTAGATTTTTTTCAAGGCTGATTTCTTTACCTGCAGAATTTACATTGGATTTTTATGATTCGACATTTTTTTTGCAGGTAAAGTTAAATTTTTTTTGACTAACTAAATTTTATTTTGAATTTTGTAAAAAAAAGTTGATTTAAGAAGTGTTTTAAAAATAAAATATTGTGATTTATTATAAAGTGCATTTGGTAAAAAAAAGATTTATCTAAAAAATATGGCTATATTAAAAAAAATTCAGGTTTTATGTATTGATATTGGGACGTCCTCATTAAAGGTTGCGGTAATTGACGAAGAAGGAGAAATTCTTGCCTTTAGCCGCCAGATTTTTCTTTTAAAATCTACAGAACATTCAGCACTGGAATGGATGAAATGTGTAAAGAAAGCACTTTTTGAATTTTCGAGATTGAATTTAAATATAAGTGCAGTTTGTGTGAGTGGAAACGGACCTACAATCGTAGGAGAAAGCGGCGAAACTCTGCTTTGGAATGCAAATATTTCTTCACTTCAAATTGATTACAGGGGAGAATCTCTTTTTATTCCGCAAATTCTCGCATTCAAAAAAAAATATCCTGAAGCGTGGGAAAAAACTACCTTTGTTTTTAGCGGATCTGAATATTTAATCTGGAAGTTTACAAAAAATCCTCTTTCAATTCTGCCGGAAAAACGCTACCTGCCGTCTTACTGGACTTGTGATGAACTAAAAAAAGCTGGTCTTGATGAGGCTGAAATTTCAAAACTTCCAGAATTTGTTTCTCCTTCATCTTTTGCAGGAAACATAAGTCCTGAATGTGCTTCGTATTTGTGTGCGGCAAATATTGGAATAAATGAGGAAACAAAGGTTTTTTGCGGAGCACCTGATTTTATAAGTGCTCTTGTGGGAACAAATACTTTGCTTCCTGGAAAAATGTGCGACAGGGCAGGATCTTCTGAAGGAATTAATCTTTGCACAAAAGAGCCGTTTTTTGCTCCAGGAATAAGAACACTTCCTTCTGTAGTTCCGGGGCTTTGGAATGAAAGCGTTCTCCTTGCTGACAGCGGTGCAAAATTTTTTGATTTTAAGCTTCAGGTTGAACGGAAAACTGCACATAAAATTGATTTTGACACTCTTGTTCACAATTGTATTCACTGCAATTCGCAAAATAGAATTTTTGGACCTGGAAAACTTCTTATTCAAAAAACAGCACAAAGTGTTTCTGATGGAATTTCTCTTTTAAGGGAAAATTTTCTTTTTTCTAATCCTGGCTGTGAAAATGATTTTCCTGGTGAAATGTCAGTTACCGGCGGACAGTCGCGAAATGATGAATGGAATCAGTTTAAGGCAAATGCGTGCGAAATTGACATAAAAACATCTTTTTGCAAAGACGCTGAACTTGTAGGTGATGCAGTTTTTGCATTTACAGGGCTAAAAAAATTTGCTTCAATTCAGCAGGCTGCAGAAAAACTTTGCCGTGTTTCAAAAACTTTTAGCCCCGAATTATAATTTTGCTTTAGGATTCTTCTTGTATTGAAGAGTCTCTTTTTTGCTTTTTTTCGTCGCGCTCAAGTACGAATCGGATAAAAAAATCTTCGAGAGTATGCTGCGGACCCTGTACATGAAGGCGTCTTCTTGCTCTTGCGTTGTCTCTGCGGACTGTGTACAAAAGATAAAAGTCCCTGTAATCAAGGCTTACGTCGGTTTTTACGCGTTCGCCCAAATAAGAACTTACTTCGTCACGTCCAATCGCCTTAACGCCCTTTTCCCTTAAAATCTGCCTTAATTTTAAAATCTGCTCGTAGGAAAGACCAAACAAAAATTCTTCCATTGCCTGCGAAACTTCACTGTCACCAAGCCGTGTTTTTATAAAATCGCGCCAATCCTGATCCATTTGAATGCTGACTAAAAGAAGTTCGCTTGTTCCCATCATTGTGCCAAATGCCGGCGCTAAAGTTCTTCTTGCATTCCAGACATTTTGCAAAACCGGCGCAATGTCGCTGATTGTCTGGTCGCTTCTGTGTTCCCAAAGAATTATGAGTGAGTAGGCAAGCTGATGTCGCAGTTCCATAGAAAGAGTGTCGTCTTTGATAAGATTTAAATAAACATCTTCTGCCATAAGAGTAAACATCATTGAAATAGTTTCGTTTGTGTATTCTTTTACTTCTTTTTCTGACATTTCTGCCTTTGTTCTTGCAAGTTTTGACATTGAATAAAAAGTGTGAATTTTAGAAACCAAAAATCCCTTGCCAAGAATAGCCTTTGAAGGCATATGCAGAGTTGTGTCTCCGTCGTGCTGATAGGAAATAATATTGTCAATAAGTGCTTCTGGTGTCCGCACTGAAGAAGTTGTATCAATTTTTTCAAGAAGTGACGGAAATCTTGCAATTGCCTGCGCAAGTTTTTCTATGTTTGAAAGTCTTTTTGAAACTCTCTCATAATTTGCAGGAGCCTTTTCTTTTAGAGCTGCTTTTAGTTTGTCTACAAGATCCTGCTGGTGCGGAGTAAGAACGATAATTCCTGTGTCAACTGCATCTTCGTTGCTGGCAGAACCTTTGTCTAGAAATTCATCAAGGCTTACTGTTGTAAATTCAAATTTCTTGCCGTTTTTGTCAGTTTCTTCAACATTTTTTGGATCTGGCGAAACGTATTCATTTATATCTTCTGAAGATAATATTTCTTTATTCTCAAATTCTTCTTTTTTCATAAAAATACCCAAACAAAACTAAGAACATTTTATCACGAAAAACGTAACAATGAAACAAGTATACTAAGGCATAAAAAGAATTTGCTTAAAAATCTGATGATTTTTATTGAAGGTGATTTAGAAAATTTTTCCTTAAAGTCGTCTTAAAATAATCTGCTCCAAATATAAAAAATCTGCCGATATTCTGAGTATGCGTAAATTTTTTAGTTTAGTTTTAATTTTTTTTCTCGCAGCTGCGCAAATTTTCTGCCAGCAGACGCAGGTTTCTAAAATTGATTCAAAAAATCCTCTTTTAATTGAGGCACAGGATTTATTTATTGAACGCGATAAAACTGACAGAACTGCCCTGCATCTTTATATTTGCAAAAAGTCTGGAATAGAAAGCGTTATGCTTACCGAAACTACAAAGGATCCTGATGGAAAAGAAAACAATTATGCCTACCGTGCTTCTGAGTGGAACAGTATAAACGGCGATGAAAAGCGCATTCTTAACGGCGAGGAACTTAAGTCTGAGTATGCAAAATATTCTCTTATAAGTTCCAGTCCCGTGAATCACAAAAAACTTGGAGAAGCCTTTCACATTTATATTCCGCATACTTTGATTTATGGCTATCCCTGGTCAAGAAATGGAACTGTGCAGATTGGAAAGGGAACCTTTGTTAACATAAGGACTTTTTCTAAAAAATACTGCGATTATTCTGGGGAATTTTTTGATAATCCCTTTATGTTTGATTTTTCTGAAAAAAATGAAAAGCCTGGTAAAAGTGAAAATTTTAGTCTTACAAGTTCTTATAATCCTGAGGCGGCAAAAAAATTCAGTGAAATTGCAAAAAATGGTGGCGGAATTTTGCGTTATTCTGATGGAAAAAATTCTTTAAGTAAGGATTTGCTTGATTCTTTTGCTGATGTAGAAGGTGAAAAAAAAATTGATGTTGTTTTTGCAATCGATACTACAGGCAGCATGAAAGATGATCTTGAAATTTTAAAAACTGATTGGATTCCTCGTTTTTCTGAGCAGCTTAAAAATTTTAAGGATTTTAGAATTGCGCTTCTTTTTTACCGTGATTTTAATGATAATTATAATTACAAGGGAATGCCCGTAAAATATTTTGCGTTTACAGATAAAATTTCGGAATTTAAAAAATGCCTTGAAACTGCACGCATTAAAGGAAATGAGGGAGGAGATGTTCCTGAAGCCGTTTACGAGGCTCTTTATTCGGCTCTTGTGTTTTACAACTGGAGAGAAGACGCAAAGAAAAAAATAATTCTCTTAGGTGACGCAGAACCACATCCTGCAGCCCGCGGACCTAGAAAAATTACTCAAGAAACTGTTGTAAAAATTGCAACCGAAAAAAATATTATTCTCGACTGCATAATTGTTCCTGACAAAAAGAAATTCTAGTTTGCTAAAGAAGAATCTTTTTTTGCCGTGATTTTTTCGTAGTCTCTTACGGCAAGTTTTTTAAAGCTTCCCGGCAGAACTCCGGGTTGTACACCGTTGTAAATTTCAATGATTTCTTCAAGAATTGGCTTTGCCTGCAGATATTTTTTCTGCTTTACATAAATATGCGCAATTTCGTAGCGGCCTTCAATGTATGTGGCTGTATCCATGCCGTAGCGTTGCAAAAGAATTTGATAGTAACTGATTGCCTGATTTGGATGACCTGAATCGTAGGCACTTTGTGCCTTTTGTATAATTTCGCGACTTGTAGCTTCATTTGAAACTTCAAACTTTGACGACTGGCACGCCATAAATGCAATGCTGAGTGAACTCAGTACACAAAATAAAATTGTTTTTTTAGTCATTTTTGTTTTCATATTCCGTGAGTTTAACATTTATTTCTAGAAACAACAAATCCCTTTTTTAGTTACTTTGTTAGATTTTTGTTATCTAAGTAGAATCCGAAACTTGCAGCCTGAGTTACAATGATTTTATTTTGCGGAAAAGTTTTTAAGATTCCGTTTTGCATAATTGCAAGTTCGCTTGAAGAACCGCCGTCAAATTCAAGGGCATCGCTGCAGTTAAGATTTTTGAAAATTTCAGCACATTCGGGGTAACTTAGACCTTTGCTTTGTGCTGATTTTTCGCATACAAGAATGTAAAAAAAATTTTTTTCACTGTCAAAGCCTGCCGCAGTTCTTGCATCGTGAATTTCCGTGCTGAACCCCTGTATAATTTGTGAATTTTTTAAAATTGTAAAAAACGCGCCAAGTACAATTTCTTCATTTGAAAAATCGCTGTTATTTTGATTTTGAAAAATTTGTGGAACATAAAAAATGCCTTCTTCGGATTTGACTTTTGAAAATGAAAGTGCGCTGTATTTTTGTACGGAATCGCTTAAAATTTTATTTTGATTTTTGTAGATTCCAAGAATTTTTCTTTTTTTTGAAATTAACGAAGAAATTTTTGATTTTGTTTTAAAAGGACCTGCGTTTACTGCAACAAGGAGATTATTTTTTTTAGCAAAGTCCTTTGTGCGCATTGAAGAAAAATATCCTGATTTAGAAAAATTTTTTGACATTAAATATTCTTGTTCAGGAAAGAGGCAAAGCCCTAAATCTGGATTTTTTAAATTGATTTTTACAAGGCAGTATTTTAGCGGAATATTTTTATTTTCAAAAAAAGCAGTTTCAATTCCTGAAGCTTCGTTCTGAAGAAAATTCCATTCATATTCCTGCGGAATAAAATCTTCTTTTTGAAAATTTATTTTTTTTTGGTCGATTTTTAAACTTTGGCAGGAACTTAGCAAAAAAGCTAAGGCTGAAATTATTTTAAAAAAAAGGAAGAATTTTTTTTTCATTCGAAAATACTAATCTTTTTTGGAAAAAATTTTAATTGCCTTAAAAAGAATTCTTAATAAAATTTGATTTTTATAAGATGTTCATAAATTATAAATTGACTTTTTGTAGAAAAATAAAGCCCGCGCCGGCGTGGAACAGTGGCGTAAGCCAGACAAAATGGCGAAGACATTTTGCCCGAACCGGCAGGTGAGCTGTGGAAGACCGGTTTACTTAGAGAACTTTTCGCGCAAAAAACAGAAAAAAAACTTTACTTTACCAAAGCCGGCAAGTTAAATAAAATGTTTTTATGAAAATGATAATAATGGGAAGCGGAACCAGTCACGGTG
>CAVCIJ010000245.1:0-3441 GCA_963601995.1 bacterium
GAACATATTCAATAAAAAATAAGATTGTAAAGCCTGAATGGTTTGAAAAACATTCTATTCATCTTCATATTCCTGAGGGCGCAACTCCAAAAGATGGACCTTCTGCAGGAATTACGATGGCAACAACATTTATTTCTCTTTTGAAAAATAAAAAAATAAAGCCGAATCTTGCAATGACTGGAGAACTCAGTCTTACGGGGCAAGTGCTTCCGATTGGCGGTTTGCGTGAAAAAACTGTGGCAGCAAAAAGAAATAAAATCAAAACGATTATAATTCCGCAGGCAAATGTACGTGATCTTGACGAAATTCCTGAGCACGTAAAGGCCGGACTGAAATTTATTCCAGTAAGCCGTGCCGAAGAAGTTATGGATTTGGTTTTTTAATATGATTAAAAAATTTGCCTAAAAGGATTTTGTATGAACCAGAAAATAAAGGCTGTTGTGTTTGACATGGACGGCGTTCTTTTTGATAGTGAAAAAATTACTTATGCAATGTGGAAGAAGACCGGCGATGAATATAAAATCAGCGATGTGGAAACTGCTGTGCGCGAATGTACGGGAAGAAATATTGATGATACTTGTGCTTACTTAAAAAATCGCTATGGAGAAAATTTTCCGGCACTTGAGTTTAGAATGAGATGTTCTGAACTCTTTCATTCTTATGCTGATAAAAACGGACTTCCTTTGATGCCCTACGCAAAAGAAATTCTTGAAAGTCTTAAAGAGCGTGGTTATGTTCTTGCACTTGCTTCTTCAACAAGAAAAACTGTTGTTGAAAAAGAACTTAAGGAAGCCGGAATGTATTCGTATTTTAAAACTGTAACTTGCGGAGATATGGTAAGTCACTCAAAGCCTGATCCTGAAATTTATCTTTGTGCGTGCAAATCAATTGGTTTTGAGCCGGAAAACTGCGCTGCCGTAGAAGACAGCCCGAATGGAATAATTTCTGCATACAATGCTGGAATGAAGTGCATTATGGTTCCTGATCAGATTGAGCCTGATGAAAAAATTCGGGCTATGCTTTACAAACTTTGCTCTAATTTAAAGGAACTTGAACTTTTTTTGTAAGTTCTTTTGTTAAGAAGAAAAAGTTTTTTTTACAGGAAATTTTCTCAGTAAGTGGCGGCAAACTCGCGTTTTTTTTTGATAATAATTTATTTTCTTAATGTACAATGTGCTGGAAAAAGATTTTGTTGATGAAAAAAAAATTTAATTCGAGCACGTTCAGTGCGGGAAAGAGATAAAAATTTTATCAGTAAGCATCGTGAAAATTTCCGATAGAAATAAAATTTTTGAATTTGCAAAAAAGCCTAGCCCGTTATGGAAGCCCGAAGTTCCTGCGCTAAGAACTGGCGCAGGAATGGAGCGATAGCGGAAGGCTGAAACAACGGTCGCAAGAAAGAAAATATGCTCCAGAAGAATCTGAAGTTTTATCTTCCTAAAATTGATTTGAATAAATGACCGAAAATCACTAATATTTATGCGTTTATGAAAGACTTTTATGAAATTCTTGGCGTGCGGCACGATGCCAGTGTGGCGGAAATTAAGCACGCTTACAGAAAAAAAGCTAAACTTATTCATCCGGACGTTACAAAGGGCGATTCGAGGGCTTTTCAGGAGCTTAAAGACGCTTACGAAACTTTGACGGATTTGAAATCACGACAGCTTTTTGATGAGTCTTTTTCTTTTGATAAATTCAATTTTTATTCACGCCGGCAGGAAAATTCTTTTGACTACAGAACCTGGCTTATGGAACGCAATGACGATGAAAGCATGGCCAAGCTGATTTTTTTTGATTTGATGCACAAGCGGGAAGATAATGCAGTTGCGGTTTTTAAGAAGATGAATATGGAACGCGTAAATTTTAATCTTTCAAAGTGGTTTACGCGCGAAGATTTTATGGACTATGGCTTTATTCTTGCCGAAGAACTTGTTTTGCGAAAGGAATATTATGACGCGGTGATTATTCTTGAGCAGATTATAAAAATGGAATATTCATACAATTACTTTAAATTTTTTTTCCCGGAAGTGCTGAATCTTGCACGGCATATTTTTAGAAATAATATTGACGGTTGTATGAGCGAAGAACTTGCGCTTGATGCGTGGGAAAGAGCTTTGGATTTGAATCTTGGCAAGGCTGATGATTCGTTTTTTCTTTTAAAAATGGCTGAAACTTATGAAAGACTTGGCGATTTTAGAACTGCAAGAATTTGCAGGGAACAGAGTGTGGGAAATTTTTAAAAATTTTAGTTTTAGAAATTTCCTGTAAAAATCGGTACTTAACAAAAAAAGTGCCGTCTTAAAACTGTACGGTAGAGGTGTAAAATGATATATCTTAAAAATGATGATCAAATTAAAATGATCAGAAAAAGCTGCCATCTTCTTGCAGACTTGTTCAATGAAATTATTCCAAAAGTTAAACCTGGAGTAAGTACTAAGGAAATTGACGACTGGTGCGTTGATTTTGCTAAAAAACACGGAGCAACACCTGCATGGTACGCTGAAGATTTTCCGGGCTGCGCCTGCATCAGCATAAATGATCAGGTTATTCACGGACTTCCCGGCAAAAAGCGTTTTGTAGAAGACGGAGACTTAGTTTCGCTGGATATTGGCCTTAATCTTGACGGATACATTTCTGACAGCACACATACAGTTATGGTTGGAAATGTAAAACCTGAACACAGAAAACTTGTTCAATCAACCCGAGAAGGACTTGCGGCAGGAATTGCGGCGTGCAAGGCTGGCAACAGAATTTCTGATATTTCAAAGGCTGTTTATTCTGTCTGCAACGATAAGTATGGCTACGGTGTTGTTTACGATTACTGCGGACACGGCGTTGGACTTGAAGTTCACGAAGATCCAAGCATTCCAAACTGCCCTAGTCACGGACCAAATCCACGTATTCAAGCCGGAATGGTGCTTGCAATAGAACCTATGATTAACGAAGGAACTGCTGATGTTGAAACAGACAAGTCCGGCTGGACGGTTTTGACCTGCGACGGAAAGTGGAGCTGCCACGAAGAACACACAGTTGCTGTTTTTCCAGATCATACGGAAATTTTAACTGACCTTAACTACAACGGAAATGCAGTGGAAGTTTAGGAATAGCAAAAGAAAACGCGATTTTTTGATTTACTGCAGCTGCACTTTAACGAATTGAAAATCGCAGGCATCTGCTAAAAAAAACTTTCGTTTGCTGTAAAAAGTGATGAAAAAAAATTAGAAAAGACTAAAAAAACTGCTTAAAACAAAGGTCTTTTTTATTGAAGTTTGCGTTGCAAATTTTATTATTTTTGGAAAAAAATATCTCAAAAGCGGAGAAAGAAAATGTCTAAAATTCAAATGAAAAACGCGATTGCTGAGCTTGACGGCGATGAAATGACCAGGGTTCTTTGGGCTTTAATCAAAGAAAAACTTATTGAACCTTTTGTTGACTTAAAAA
>CAVCIJ010000246.1:0-5360 GCA_963601995.1 bacterium
GGGAAATAGTGGGGAAAAGTGGTGGATAGTGGCATGGAAATGCTGATCGGAGAATATCGCAATACGCTGGACGAAAAGGGAAGAATTTTGTTTCCGGCAAAGTTGCGTTCTGTTTTGCAGCAGGATTCTCTTATGGTTACGCAGGGACTTGACCGTTGTCTGATGCTTTTTACGGTTGAAGAGTGGGCGGCTCTTAATGAAAAAATTATGAGTTCGTCGTCGCTTTTTAATGATCAAAAACGTCTTGTTTTGCGCAGATTTATTGCTCCGGCGCAGAATATCGAATTTGACCGTTCTGGTCGCCTTTCTATTCCTCAAAGTTTACGCGAGTATGCAGGGTTAAAGGGTGAATGCACAATTCTTGGAATAAGTAAGTATATGGAATTGTGGGATTCTGCTTCTTACCGTGAATATCTTGATAAAACTGAAAGCTCATTTCAGCAGGCTGCTGAAACTATGGGCGATATTCTTTTATAATTTTTTTTATTACGGAAATTTTCTGATTCTTTTTTTGGAAGATGACCTTATTTTGCTGTTTTCAGACAGATTTTTTTGCGGATTTTTTTTATGAAATTTTCGCGGATTAAATGAATTTGTCTGTTTACATATTTTTATGGAAACAGGGCAGGAGATGAGAAAATGGAGATTATCCATACACCGGTTTTGCTTGATGAATGCCTTTCGTACTTGTCGCCGTTTGGTGAAAAATACGAAAAAAATGCATTTATGATTGACTCTACTTTGGGTGAAGGCGGACATTCTTATAACTTTCTTAAAAAATATCCTTCCCTGACTGTGCTTGGCGTTGACGCGGATGCTGTTATACAGGAACGTGCACGCGAACGTCTTGCTCCATTTTCTGAACAGGGACGCATGAAATTTGTAAATGACTGGTTTAACAATTTTTATGCATCTTATCCAGAAAATTTGCCGCGGCCAAATTTGATTTTGTTTGATTTGGGAATCAGCGTTTTTCATTATGAAAGAAGTGGAAGGGGATTTTCGTTCAGGCATGATGAAGAACTTGATATGCGCTTAAATCCGAATGCCGGCGAGAGTGCTGAAGACGTGGTGAATTTAATGGACGAAGAAAAACTTGCGAATATGATTTATTTGTATTCAGATGAAAAATATTCGCGAAGAATTGCGGCTGCTGTTTGCAGGGAACGTTCTGTTTCGAAAATAAAGTCAACTAAGGAACTTGCTGAAATTATTTTTAATGCAGTTCCTGCAAAGTATCGCTATGGAAATATTCATCCGGCTACAAGAACATTTCAGGCTTTGCGGATTTATGTCAACAGCGAACTAAAAAGACTTCCTAAAGCGATTCATGACGCATTCAATGTTCTTGAAGAAGGCGGAAAAATGGGAGTGATTACATTTCATTCCCTTGAAGACAGAATCGTAAAAAATTATTTTAGGAATTTGGGGAAGACCTGCGTTTGTCCTCCAGAACAGTTTGAGTGTACTTGTGGCGGAAGTCCGTGCGCTGAAATTCTTACTAAAAAACCTGTGGAGCCTTCAGAAGCTGAAATAAAAGAAAATTCTCCTTCAAGAAGTGCAAAGCTTCGGGTTGTAAGAAAAATTCGAAATGCAGACAGTCTGCGGCTTTACGGAGTTGAAGCTTTATAAAAAAAGCACAGAATGCGGGGCAGAATATAAATGAAAAAGATTGACAGGCATAGCGTAAAAGTTTTTTTTAAGGGAATTTTAATTTGTCTTGTTGCTGTTTCAATTCCCGGACTTTTGATTCTTAATGCGTTTCAGTCTAGAAAATATAAGGAACTTGAAGATACAGTTCTGGAACTTGAAGAAAAGCAGACAAAACTTGTGGAGCAGAATAAAAAACTTATAACTGACATAAGTTTGCTTTCGAGTTCTGCTAGAATAGAATCCCTTGCGGACAGCGAACTTGATATGAAGGAAGCTGAAAGTGAGGAAATTGTGAGAGTTAAGTTACCGGAATAAACTTTGGTTTTGAAGAAGATTATAAAAAGTTAGCAAAAAAAGTTGTGTGATTTTGGGGAAGTGTTTTTATGAGTGAATTTACATTACTTTCTGAAGAAGAAACTCTTGAAGCAAGCGGAGGAATTTTAGTTTTGGGGCTTGGCTCTTTTTCTTTTTCAAGTGTTGAAACTGACAGTCGGAATGTAAGAAAAGGCACTTTTTTTGTTCCCTTGATTGGCGAATTTCAGGACGGACATAAATATATTCCTCAGGCAGTGGAAAACGGAGCTGCCTGTGTTTTTGTTGCAAGGGAAGCTTATGAAAAAAATTCTGAATTCTTTGTTGAATGTCATCGAAAAAATCCGGAAGTAAAATATATTGTTGTTGAAAACACTCTTTTAGCCCTTCAGAATATTGCTGAAAAGTATGTATCAAAATTTCCTAATCTAATAAAAATTGCCGTTACAGGTTCAAGCGGAAAAACTACAAGCAAGGAAATGATTTGTTCTTTGCTTTCTCAAAAATATAAGGTTGTTTGCAATAAGGGAAATTTTAACAGCGAAACTGGTCTTCCTTTAAGCGTTTTTAATATCCGGGAAGATGATGAAATCGGACTTTTTGAAATGGGAATGAACCGTAAAAATGAAATTAAGGAAATTTCAAAGGTTTTGAAGGCAAAATACGCCCTTGTTACAAATATTGGCACAGCTCACATTGGAATTCTTGGAAGCCGCGAAAATATTGCTGAAGAAAAATCGAATGTTTTTAATTACATCGGCGAAAATAAAAAAGATGAAGGAACTGCCTTTATTCCAAAAGATGATGATTTTTGCGATTTTTTAAGTAAAAAGGCACTGTCTGCTGGCGGAAAAATTGTTTATTACGGAAAAGACTGTGATAAGTCAATTTCTGACGTAAAAAATCTGGGGCTTAAGGGAACTGAATTTTTGATTGACGGAATGAAAGTGCGTCTTGCACTTCCTGGTGAATACAACTTTAAAAATCTTCTTGGTGCAATTAGCGTTGCACATTCTCTTGGACTTTCTTCTTCACAAATTGCTTTGGGAATTGAATCTTTAAAGCCTATGTTTGGCAGAAGCGAGGTTCTTGAAGGAAAATATACTGTTGTTCAGGACTGTTACAATGCAAATCCTGATTCAATGGAAAAGGCTGTTGATTTTATGAGCAGCGTTTCTTTGAAAAAAGGTGAAAAAAAAGTTTTTGTTTTGGGCGATATGCTTGAACTTGGAAGTGATTCTGAAAATGAGCATAAAAAACTTGGAAATCTTTGTGCAAAAAGTGGTGCTGATGTTCTGATTTTTGCCGGAAAAGACTGTGAGTTTTCTTTCGAAGCCGCAAAATCTGCTTCATTTGAGGGAAAATTATTTTTCTTTCCGGGAAATGATGATGAAACTGTAAAAAATATTGCTGCATGTATAAAAAACAACGCTCCCTCAGGAAGTTCAGTTTTGATAAAGGCTTCGAGAGGAATGAAACTTGAGCGTGTTTCTAAAATTATTTTGGAAGAGGAATAAGGCTGTGGGAGAACTTATTTTTTGGGCCGATAGACCTGTTTCTGAAAGCGGCAAAATTGATATAGTTTTTTTGATTCTTTTTTTTCTGCTGTGGGGACTTGGACTTTACACTCAGTTTATTTGCACTCAAGAAAAAGCTATGTCTTTTATGTCTTCAAAATATTATTTTTTTAACCGCCAGTTGATTTTTTCTGCTGTGGGATTTTTGGCGATGGGTGCAGTTTTTTTAACTCCAATGAAATTGATTAGAAAAACAGTTCCTCTTTGTATCTTGGCGATTTTTGCACTTTGCGTTGTAACAATTATTTTTGCTGATCCAAGTACTCAAAATGGTGCTGCAAGATGGCTGCAGGTAGGCGGTGTAAGCATTCAGGCTTCTGAATTTGTAAAATTCTTTCTGGTTCTTTACCTTTCACATCTTTTTGTAAAACATCACAAAGAATATGAAGAAAATAACAGGGAATTTGCTGCTCCTCTTTTTGTGCTTTTTGCCTTCGTTCTGGTGATTTTTTTGCAGAAGGATTTTTCAACAAGCATTCTGGTTCTTGTAATTGGAATTGCAATGTTTGTTGCCTGCGGAGTTAAGGTGCTTTTTTTAGTTCCATTTTTGCTTTTTTTGATTCCTGCCGGCGTTTTTATGATTTTAAGTGAAGAATATAGAATCAGACGATTGATGTCTTTTATGCGCCCTGAACTTTATGCAGCAAACGAGGCTTTTCAGCTTATAAGTTCTCAGAATGCAATTAGGGCTGGCGGTTTTTGGGGAACAGGTACAGGTTCTGGAATGAATTTAGTTCCTCATATTCCGGAAATTCAGTCAGACTATATTTTTGCAGGATTTGCAAATTCTATGGGACTTCTTGGCGTTACAATTTATATTTTTATTCTGATTCTTTTTTCATTCAGAGGATTTAGAATTGCGTTTAACTGCCCGAATAAATTTGCTTCATATTCAAGTTTTGGTCTTGTTTTTGCGATTTTAATTCAGTCGCTTTTAAATATTGCTGTTGTAAGCGGATCGGTTCCAACTACAGGAATTCCTCTTCCATTTTTTTCTGCCGGCGGTTCATCTCTTGTTTCTGTAATGATGAGCTGCGGTTTTGTGTTAAATGCGTCGCAGTGTAAAGCCGATAATGAAGAAGAAAGTTTTGTTCAAAATGAAAATGAATTTAATAATGATGAGATAATTGAAAATTTTGGAAATTCTGAAAGTTTTAATGGAGTAAGTGTTGAATATGAGTGACGTAATTTACACTGGAGCCGACAGTTTTAATATAGGCGGATTTGATTTTGGCAAAAAAAATCATGGTAAGGACAAAAGGCTTTCTGCGCTCAAGATTATTGCCGCAATTATTGCTGTTCTTCTTGTTATGGAAGGACTTATGTATCTTTTTCTGGTTCCGTGTTTTTCAAAGCCTGAAATTTCATATTCTGGATTAGAAAATTTAAGTCAGTCTGAAGTTGATGAAAATCTTGCTGAAATGAAAAATGTTTCCTGGATAAAATTCAGCACATCTGAGGCTATCAGCAGAATCCGCAGAATAAGTTCGGTAGAAAATGTCAGTGTAACTAAAGTTTTTCCAAAAATTGTAAAAGTTGAAATTTTTGAGAGAAAGGCAGTTGCTAAAACTCTTGTTGAAGTTGACGGTTTTTCAGTGCCATTTCAGATTGATAAAAATGGAGTTTTATTTCTTTCAAAAAATGGCAGTTTTGAAGACAGTTCAGTTCCTCTTGTTTCTGGACTTCCTGTTTCAAATATGGCAGAAGGAATGAGACTTCCTGTAAACTACAGAACTCTTATGACTGAAATTTCTGATATAAAAAATCTTCAGAACAGATATTTTGACTTGATTTCTGAAATTCAAGTTGTGCCAAAGG
>CAVCIJ010000247.1:0-45450 GCA_963601995.1 bacterium
ATGCAAGCCTTACATTCGGTATAACAAATTCTTCAACAGAAGATAGTGCCGGATGTGCAGCATTCATTGTTTCAAGCACAGCAACATCAGAAAAAGATTACTCTGCAGATGCTCCTGCTGCTGTAACAAATTTAGCACAAGACAGTGACTCTTCTACGGATACTTCAATAACTCTTACATGGACAAATCCTACTGATGAAGATTTCTCTTATCTGAAGATATCTTATACTGTTGATTCTGTAAATTATTCTAAATTGGTAAGTGATGGTTCTGAATCTATAAGTATTGACGGATTAACTCAGAATACAAGTTATACATTTACGGTAACAAGTTATGATTGTTATGGTAATGAGTGTGAAAGTCCGGCAAGTTTGATTGCAACTACAAAAGAACTTATAAAATATCCGCAGAACGTAACAGCTTCGGTAAAATATACAGGTTCTGTTCTTGTTACATGGACTGATATTGCAGAAACTGGATATACCTATACTGTTTCTTGTTCAGATTCTGATAACAATTCGGTTGATTCTAAAACTGATATTGCAGAAGGAACAGGAAGTGCCCATTTTACAGGACTTACAGTGGGAACAACTTATACATTCAAAGTTACGGGCATAAAGGATGAAACAGAGTTTACTGATAAAACAGCTTCAGCTTCTGCAACAGCAGCAACTTATAAAGTTTATTTGCGTAACGGAAAACCAGGAACTGCCTGTGGTGGAAGTACTTATTATATGGCAAACAGTTATAACTATTCTGGAACTGGTTCCGGAATTGATACAGTCATTACAGGTTCTACAGATTCTGTATGGACTACTAATGCTAAAGAAAAAGCATGGATTGTTTATCCTGGATTATCAGATCCTGATAATGTAAATGCAGTTTCTTTTGCAAGTTCTGTAACAGATGATAAATATCTTCAGATTGATACTGTAAGAACTTTAGTAAGTTCAAGTTCTGCAGGAAGTATAACAGATACTACGATTGATATAAAAGGAAGCCCTTTTGATTGGGGTATAAATCAGAGTGATTCTACTCTTGCTGTAAAAAATCCTTTAGTTTTAGTGGATACACCTGATACTGACGACGGTAAAAAAACAGCTACCTTTATCATTGGTACTGCTGATTCAGACGGATTCTTTGAAATGACTCTTGCAAGTGATTCTACATTGTATCTTGCCGGCAGAACTTATCATGTTCTTGCAGAAGCAAATACAACTGATGTTTGTAATGATACTAGTACATGGAATGCCATCTGGTATAACCATATGTGGAAATTTGTAACTGCTGAGTAATCCATAAACTTCACTCAAATTTAAGGGTCGGTTTTACCGGCCCTTTTTTTGTTAAGAAAGCAATTTCTTTTTGAGACAGCCCCTGAAATAAATTCATGGTGACTCGCAACCTGCGACAACCTCGCAAGTCTTTCTTGATAAGAATTTATTTCTTAACTAACCTCTTACCCAAGCCTAGCCCCGACTGTAACGGCGCGCAGCGTTCAAAACCGCAGGTTTTGAACGAAAGCGTGCAAGGCGGGATTCCTGACTGAATTTTTTGCAGAGTGCTTTGCGCGATAAGCGAATTTTCCTTTTGAAACAAATTTTGCTCCAAAATAAAAAAAAGCCGAATCTGCGAAATGCAAATTCGGCACAATTTTTTATAGTGATGCTTTGAACTTGTCGATATAGGAACAAAGAACTTCTACGGTGGCATCAATGCCAAGCACGCTGGAATTTACGCAGATGTCGTATGAGGAAGTTTCGCCCCAACGATTTTGCGGGCAAAAATGATTATGATACAGGCGGCGGGTTTTATCGTGACGCTCCATTGCTTTTTTAGCGTCTTTTTCGCTTTTTCCGCGAACCTGCATAATTCTCTCGATTTTATTTTGCTCATTTCCGCGAATAAAAATTCTTAGAAGTCCCGGATTGCCTTTTAGAACTGTGTCTGCACAACGTCCGCAAATTACAAAGGAATCATCGTCGGCTGCTTTTTGCTTTAAAAGTGCAAACTGAAGTTCTGCAACATTTTCTGCCGGAGAATTTGAATAGCCGCGGACTGTTCTTGAAAAAACAAGTTTGCGCGGTTTTTCGTCGTATTTTGCAAGAATTTCTGAATCAGAATTTTTTACATTTGCAACTTCGTCTAAAAGATTTCTGTCGTAAAAAGGAATGTCGTAATGTTCGGCAATTTTTTGTCCAATCAAATGACCGCCGCTTCCGTACTCGCGACCAATTGCTATTATTATTTGTTTGTCCATTTTATCTTACTCTCCTGATGCAAAAATACATTTTTACTGAATTTTTTTTATAAATTTGCTTTTCTTTTATTTTATTTCATAAATTCCGCTTTTACAAATGAAAATAAAATCATTTTTTTTGCTGAATTTAAAAATTTTTATAAAAGATTACAAATATCTTATAAAAATAACTACAGTTGAAATAATAACTACAATCAGTGTTGCTGGCGCACATTTTTTGCAGTATTCGCCCCAACCAACTGGATGTCCTGCTTTTGCCGCAACTGAAGTTCCAACAACATTTGCACTTGCTCCGATTGGTGTTGCGCTTCCTCCAATATCTGTTCCTATAGAAAGTGCCCAGGCCATTGGAGGCAGTGCAACGCCTGTTGTTACCGTAAGAGATTCTAGAATTGGAATCATTGTGGCTGCAAAAGGAATATTGTCAATAAAGGCAGATGCAATCGCAGAAATCCAAATAATAATTCCAATCATAAGGTAAACATTTCCGCCGCTGATTTTGCTTATAAACTGTGCAATGAGTGCAAGAATTCCTGTTTGTTCAAGTCCGCCCACAACAACAAAAAGACCTATAAAGAAGACTAGAGTTTTCCAGTCAAGCTTTTTTATGATTTCCGGGATGTGGCGCGGTGCTGTAAGAACGGTTATAACTGCAATAAAAAGTCCGATTGTGGCAACTGTAAGTCCTGTAACCGCGTGAGTTACAAGAAGAACAATTGCGCATGCAAAAATAATGCAGCTTATTACAAATCCGCGTTTGTCTGTAATTGCACTTTCTGGTGAAGGAAATTTTGAAACATCAACATCTTTTCCGCATTTAGAATACTCTTTTCGGCAGATAAGATAAAAATACAAAATTGTGAATACGAGCGCAATTAACGCAATTAAACCTGTGTTTGTAATAAAGTCAGCAAAAGAATATCCAAAAGAAGTTCCAATAATTATGTTTGGCGGATCACCGCACATTGTTGCAGAACCGCCTAAGTTTGCGCAGAAAATTTCAGCAAGAATCATTGAAACCGGATTGAACTTCAAAAGCTGGCTCAATTCAACTGTAACTGCTGCAAGAAAAAGAATTACCGTGATTGAGTCAATAAACATTGCAAGGAAAGTTGACATCAGCATAAAAGTTATAAAAATTGGAATAACTTTGTAGTGAACCATTTTTGCAAGACGCATGCAAAGCCATCTGAAAAATCCAACGCGAGCCATTCCCTCAACCATAATCATCATACCGGCAATAAAAATAATTGTGGCCCAGTTAATTCCGCTTGAACTTTCTGAACTTTCGCCTGCAGAGTACCAGAAACCCAACGTAAAAATATTACGCAAATTCAGCGTTTTCCAAAGTACATCCCAACTGTGCATTCCAAGACCAAATACAAGAATCATTGTAAGACCGGCACAGATTAGTGTAGCCCACTGTCTTTCAATAACTTCTGTAATAACGGCAACAAACATTATCAAAAAGATAACAACCGCCAGAATTTGAGCTAAAAGCATTTTTTTACCTCTTTAAAAACCAAAGAATCTGTTTTCTTGAAATTTAACTGCCGAATATAATAATGCTTATTTTTTTATTCTTCAATCAACGAAATTGTAATTTTAAGTTTTAAGGTGGCTCTAAGATTTGCTGATTTTTGTTTTTTGGAGCGAATTCTTCTTCTTGCGGCCTGCCTTGCGCGGTTCCGCTTCGCTCCAGTTTTTTCAAAACCAAGCCGCTACACGCAGGGCTAAGTTTTTTTTACCGCCCAAATTTTCTTTAAGATTTAGGACGCTCTCGCTAGCGCTGCTTATGCGTGTCGAAAATACTAGTGATAGTGCAAAGAAATTTGTAGTGATACTAATCCGCGAGTTTTCAAAAAAAATTGTGAAGTAGAAAAGCTTTTTTACAAGTTCACCCTTTATTATAAAAAGTTTTTGCAGAAGACTTTTTGAAATTTTCCTTTATTTGTATAATCAATTTTATGGAAAACAAAAAATTGAATGTAAAGCTTGTAGCACTTGATTTAGACGATACTCTTTTAACCGACAGCCGCGACATTGCAGAAAATACTGTTGAGGCTCTTAGAAAATGTGTAGAAAATAAAATTTATGTAGTTTTGTGCTCAGGGCGCGCCGAAGAAGGAATTTTGCCCTTTGTGCGTAAACTTAATATTGCCGGCAGCGAGTACGGAAAATTTTTAATTGCAATTAACGGCTGCTCAATTTTTGACTTACATTCACGCACTCAAATTTACAGGCAAAATGTAAGCGGCGACATTTTAATTCACGCAGATGACGAGGCTGAAAAAGCAGGCCTTCATTCCGAAGTTTACGCTCCCGACACTGCCTTTTACGCTGTTGAAGATAAGTGGACTAAACTTGATGTGGATTTGTGTCATTTAAAAGGCGTTGTTGTTCCAGATTATAAAAATTTCTTAAAAAAAGGCTTTCCTAAAATGCTGATTCCGGGCGAACCTGAAAGAGTTGCTGTTCTTCAGGAAAAACTTAAAAATGATTTTGGAAATAAGGCTGTAATTTTTACAAGCAAACCATTTTTTCTTGAAATTCTTCCTCCAGACTGTGGAAAAGGAGAAGCAATCGAATGGCTTGCAAATCATATTGGAATTGGAATTCAAGAATGTATGTGTTTTGGCGACAGTATGAATGACGAAAGTATGATTAGAAAATGTGGTTTTGGCGTAGCAATGAAAAACGGCTTGGATTATATAAAAGAAATTGCAGATTACGTAACTGAAGTTGACAACAACGGTGGCGGAGTTGGTGATTTTCTTTATAAATATGTCTTATAGTAAAAATGCTTCTTTATAGAAAAAGGTGAATTATGACAAAATTTTATCTCTTTAAGAAAATTTTTAGGATTTTTTACTTTGCAGTTTGTCTTGTTGCAACAATCTGTACTTTTATGGATCACATTGCTGCTTTTGGAGGAAACGGGCGGCCTGTAACTTTGTTTTTTACAAGCTGGTCAGTCTGGCTTTGTTTTATTTCAAGTATTTTCTGTTTTGTTTTTGCGATGAAAGAAAAAGATGACAGTCAGAATCTTGTGCTTCTAAAATTCTGTGCAGATATAATGATTATTGCAACTTTTATTGTTGCAGGATTTGTTCTTCCTGAAAAAATCTGGACAAGTGAATATTGGACTTTTGGCGGTGCGTTCAAGCATTTTTTAGTTCCCGTAATGACAGTTCTAGATTCAGTTTTTTTTGACAAAAGGGCTTCCTACAAAATTTTTTATCCTTTTGCCGGCGTTGTAATTCCGCTTATTTACTGGTTTGTGATTATTCTGCGCATTTGCATAAAAAGAAATTCACTTGGCGGTTTTCTTCCTGAAGATTTGTGGGATTTTTATTATCCGTACGGATTTACAAATTTTGATAACGGACATTCTTTAGTAAGTTTGATTTTACTTCTTGCAGGAATTTTAGCCGGTCTTATTGCTGTTGGATTTTTATTTTTAGCATTAAAACGCGAAAAAAAAGATTCTTTTAAAAAATAATATTGCATGCGACACTGATAGAATTTTTTTAATAAAGGTTTTTTTTGTTAAGAAAGAATTTTGTTCTTTTAACGCGCATTTTGCTGTTAACTTAAAAAAATCCTGTGTCACTAAAAATTTTTTCAGTTAATAAAGAGTCTTGTAGTTAACGTGTTCACTAGTCTGTTACAAATAAAATTTTTTGCTTGCACAAAATTCATTTTCTTAACAAAAAATTCTTTTGTTAACACGCAAAAAAAAATTAGTTTTTTTCCAAAAGATTTTTTAATGTTTGCGAAACGTTTAATGCATTTAAAAGAGAGTTCATTCTTGCTTTTGAAAGTTGAATAGATTCCAAATTTTCGCTTTGTTTTTTTACAGCACGGATTAAAAGATTTTTTGGAGTTCCTTCAAAATCAATAAATTCAAGCATTTGAACAGAATATCCGCTTTGTTCTAAAAGTTCCGCACGAAGAGCATCTGTTGCAAGTGCGCTTAATCTTTCTTTAATAATTCCGTAGCGCGTGAGGGACGCAAAAGGATTTTTTTCATCAAAAGATTTTTTTTCAAGCTGAAGATTTATTTCGTGCTGGCAGCATGGAACGCTTAAAATTGCGGCAGCTTTATTTTTTACAGCATAATCAAGTGCAAAGTCTGTGGCAGTGTCGCAGGCGTGAAGTGTAATCATAATGTCTGGCGGATTTTTATATTTGCTTTTTGCATCACAAACGTCACCGGTTTCAAAACTAAGATTTTTGTATCCAAGTTCCATTGCAAGTTCATTGCACTTTTGAATTACATCCTGCTTTAAATCTAAACCTTTTATTTTTACAGGAATATGTTTTATTTCAGTTAAGAAATAATAAACTGCAAAACTTAAATACGACTTTCCGCAGCCAAAGTCCGCAATAAAAAGAGGACGTTCATTTGTAAAGTTTTTGTTTTTTCCAACGCACAGGATTTTTACCTCGTCTAAAATATCGTCTAAAAATTCAAGAAAGCGGTTTATCTGGCGGAATTTGCTGAATTTTGCTGCAAGAACTTTTCCGTCTTTGTTCATAACTCCAAGTTTTTCTAAAAACGGAACAGGAATTCCTTCCCGTATAACATAATTTTTTGTATTTTGATTTTGATTCGCAGTTTTTAGATTTGAAAATTCTTTTTGTTCAGAAGTTAAATTTTTTGTAAACGTAGAAATTTTTCCGTGTTTGTTTGAAAGTGTTGTAATCTGCTGGTTTTGCGTAGTGCAAATAACATTTTTAAAGCTTTTTCCCGCGTGAGTTTTATAAAATTCCTGAACTTCAGTTTCGCTCATTTTTTTTTGAAAGGCTTGTTTTTCTGTAAAAAATTCTGCGTCATAAAAATTTTGCGACGGAAGAGGATTTTTTCTTATTCTGATTTTTATGTAAGGCCGGTCAAAAATTTCTTCAATGTTTTTTGCTGGTTTTGAAAAAGTGATATTTAAAATCATCAGAGCATTCTAGCAGAAAATTTAAAAAAAGGGCATCCTTAAAAATCATCTTCAATGAGTTTAAAAAATCTTTGCAAAATATGGAACAGTAAAAAATCAGGGTTGCATTTTTTATCAGCAGAAATTTTATTAAATTTCCAAAATCCTTATCTTGCCTATACGTGAAACATTTTTTTTGTTATAATGTTTCACATGGGTAAAACTTATGTATTTGTAAATCAAAAAGGCGGTGTTGGCAAAACAACTTCTGCAATAAATATTGGCGCATATCTTGCGTTAGCTGGAAAAAAAGTTTTGCTTGTGGATTTTGACTCGCAGGGAAATATGTCGAGCGGCGTTGGAGTTAGCCGAAAAAAGCCCACAATTTATGAGCTTATGGCTGGTGAATGTACTGCGGAAGAAGCAATTAAACATTCTGAACTTGAAAATCTTGATGTTATAAGTGCTTCAATTGATTTGTCCGGTGCAGCCATTGAACTTGTTGATCAGGAAAAGCGAGAGTATTTTTTAAAAAATTCCCTTGCGCCTGTAAAAGAAAAGTACGATTCTATTCTGATTGACTGTCCGCCTTCTTTGGGACTTTTAACTTTAAATGGACTTGCGGCAGCTGATGCGGTTTTAGTTCCAATGCAGTGCGAATATTTTGCTTTGGAAGGAATTACACTTTTGTTAAAAACCGTTAAGCAGGTTCAAAAAAGAATAAATCCTGATTTAGTAATCGGCGGAATTTTCTTTACAATGTACGACTCAAGAACCCGGCTTGCGCAGGATGTTGTTATGCAGGTAAAAAGTTATTTTAAGGAACTTGTTTTCAATACAATTATTCCGCGCAATGTAAGACTTTCTGAAGCTCCTTCTCATGGAAAACCAATTTGTCTTTATGATCCAAACTGTGTTGGTGCAAGAAGTTATCAGAAACTTTCTGAAGAGGTGATTGCTCGTGGCTAGAAATGCTGTTTTAGGAAGAGGAATTGATTCCTTAATGAACGATGATGAGGACGATTTTGATGTTTATTCAAATGTTAACTCAAGTTCTTCTTCTGCTAGCGAAAATTCTGACGAAGAAAAATCAGATGCGTCCTCTTCAACAGGCGTTATTTTAAAAACAAATCTTCCAAAAGGAATTAGTGCTGACGAAAACGGAACTTTGTGGGTTGATCCTGCCTTGCTAAAACCAAATCCTCGTCAGCCACGCCAGTATTTTAATGAAGAAGAGCTTGCTGAACTTACAGATTCTGTAAAGGCAGAAGGAATTCTGCAGCCGGTTACGATTGAAGATGCTGGTGATGGAACTTTTTATATAATTGCAGGTGAGCGACGTACAAGAGCGGCAAAGGCTGCCGGGCTTGAAAAAATTCCTGTTCAGCTTAGAAAATTTTCTGATGCAAGAAAACTTGAAGTTGCATTGATTGAAAATATTCAGCGAACTGATTTGAATCCGGTTGAAGAAGCTCAGGCTTACTACAAGCTTATGGAAATTTCCGGCATTACGCAGGAAGAAGTTGCAAAGAGGGTTGGAAAAAATCGTTCGACTGTTGCAAACTGTCTGCGTCTTTTAAAACTGCCGGAAGATATGCAAAGAGCACTTATTGAAGGAACTTTAACTAGCGGACATGCAAGGTCTCTTCTTAGTGTTGAAAATCAGACTGATCAAAGAATTTTGTTTGGTAGAATTTTAGGGCAGGGACTTTCTGTGCGGCAGTCAGAATCTTACGCCCGCGAAATGAACGATAAAAAATCAAAAAGTCCTGTTTCTTCTCAGGAAGTAAAATCTGACAAAAGAGATCCAAATTATGTTGCTTTAGAAAACAAACTGATTGAAACGCTTGGAACAAAGGTCAGTTTAAAAGGCGGATTTAACAAGGGGTCAATCGAAATAAAATATTTTAGCAGCGAAGATTTAGACAGAATCTACAATTTAATTACAAAATAGGAATGGAATAGTAAAAACTTGTCCAGGCACAAAAATGATAAAATTTACCGCAGAAGATTACCATTCGATTTTGTCAGAAGAATATCCGCAGTTTTTAGACGAATATTTGAATCTGCCGCTGCTTTCTCGTCTTTGTGGAATTGGACTTTTGTGCGGTACAGATTTTACTCCGCTTTTTAAAAATCAATTTTATTATTCGCGGCTTGATCATTCGATTGGAACTGCGCTGATTACCTGGAATTTTACTCATGATAAAAAGCAGACTTTGGCTTCTCTTTTGCACGATGTTTCATCTCCTGCGTTTTCTCATGCAATTGATTTTAAAAATGGAGATGCGCTCACTCAAAGAAGCACAGAAGATTTGAATCAAAAAATGATAGATGAAAATCTTGAACTTGCAGGGCTTTTAGAACGCGACAAAATTCAAGCTTGCGAAGTTGATAATTATCATATTTATCCAATCTGCGACAATGAATGTCCTGGTTTAAGTGCAGATCGTCTTGAATATATGTATCCGAGCGCTGCTTCTCTTGCAGGAATTTGGAATCTTGAAGACGTAAAGAAAAATTATTCGCATATTATAGTTTTAAAAAATGAACGCGGAATTGATGAACTTGGATTTGACAGCGAAGAAGAAGCTCTTTTGTATACAAAAAAATTTTGTGAATGTTCGCTGATTTTGCAAAGAAACGAAGATAAAATTGCAATGCAGCTTATGGCAGACATTCTTTCCTGCGCACAAAAAAATAAAATTATTTGCGAAAAAGACCTTTATTCCAAAACTGAAACAGAACTTATTTCTCAATTCAATGAATTTGCTTTTGAACACAAAAACTGCGAATTTTCAAAATTGTTTTTTACTTTTACAAATATGACAGATGTCATTCATACAAATGAGATGATGGCAGATTCTTACTGCGTAAGTCTTAATGTAAAAAAGCGTTACGTAAATCCGCTTGTAAAAATAAATTCTTGTGAAGCAAAAAGGATTTTGCTTGTAAATGAAGAAGCTTCCCTTTGCATAAAAAATTTTCTTTCCTGGAATGATACAAAATTTGGCTGCGTAAAATTCTGGAGCGAAAAATAATGCCTTATTCAAAGCCTTCAAAAATTATTTTTATTGGATCAAATCAGGAGCTTTTACTTTGTCTTGCAAAGGAAAATGAAACTGAAGTTGTTTCTTCCGTAAGTTTTTTGCAGAATTTAATAGTTCGCTTTGTTCCAGATTTAATTGTTTTTGACAGCATAAAAAATGCAGATATAAAATCTGTACGCGAAATTGAAAAACTTTTAAAAGTTCCAATTTTGATTGCAAGTGAAAATTTTGAGGAACTGAACAATTTAAATTCTATTGTGATTTATCCGCGCGTTCTTATGTGTAATGAATGTGTTGCCTGTACTCAGGAATTTTTGATTCATCTAAAAAAAATCCTTGAAAAAAAGAGCAATATTCTTCCGTCAAAAACTGGCAGCGTTGTAAAATATGCTGTCCTTTATATGAACAAAAATCTTTCTTTGAAAATAACGCGTAAAAGTATTTCAAATCAACTTGGTGTAAATGAAGACTATCTTACGCGGATTTTTAAAAATGAACTTGGAGTAGGTCTTTGGGAATATTTAAATATTTTCAGATTGAACAAGGCAAAAAATATGATTGAAAAAACTGATTTGAGTGCCGTAAAAATTTCTTCTTTGTGCGGATTTGAGTCGGCATCGTATTTTAACAATGCATTTAAAAAATATTTTGGCTCAAGTCCGCTAAGTTTTAGGAAATAATTTTAAATTGAACAGAGTTTTGCGTCTTTTACAAAGAATTTTCCGTCAGATTTTTCTACTTCAAGCCAGGCGTATTTCCCGTCGCAAAGTGCTCCTGGATTTATTACAGTTGTGTTTCCGCACTTGCAGATTCCAGCACTTTCGTGAATGTGTCCTGTAAGAACAGCAAGCGGCTGATACTCGTCAATGAATTTTCTTAGTAAAGGACTTCCCACGTGAGCACCAGCAGAAATTTTATCGCAGTCAGTGTCTTTTGGCGGATTGTGCATGATTGCAATTAAATTATTCCAGTCTGTGCCGCCTTGTTCCTGAATTAACTTAAAATCAGAAACTAACTCTTCATCGCTTCTTTCAAAAGGCGTTGTGTGTGTAAATTCGCTTCCGCCGCTTGAACCGCAGATTAAAAGTCCTTCAAAACGGGCAAGACTTTTATGTACGCTTATGTCGCGTTTTTCAAGTTCTTCTATAAAATCTGCTTCATCGCAGTTTCCGATTACAGAAAAAATTGTATCGTGTTTTCTGCAGAGTTTTTCAAGAGCTGGAAGTCCTGTTTCTGGATGATTAAATTTGGCAAAATCGCCCGCAAAAAGAACTGCATCTGCTTTTTTAAATTCTTCATCAAGTTTGTCAAGAATTTTGATTTCTCCATGCAAATCGCTTATAAGTAAAAATTTCATAATTTCCTCCGTAATAAATTTTTGAAATTTAACGTTTGTATTTTTCTACATTCAGGCAAAGAGACCCTGAAATGAATTCAGGGTGACAGGCTGGCAAATTCAGAATGACAATGCTTTGTTTGCTCACGCGCATGCCTAAGCCTTTGGCTTAGGGATTGTAGCCGCGAAGCGGTTCGGAGACGGCGGAAAATCCGACGGCTCTGAACGGAAAAAAATGACAGCGAACGCTGGCATTTTTTATAACGCAAAAGCCCGGCCTGCCGCAAGGCAGGTAAGCCCCATAAATTTTATTTTTTTTACTGCTCTCCTTTTACTATGAACCATCTTGTGTTTTCAGAAAGCCAATATTTTTTAAAGACAGATTTTATATCATCTGCCGAAACAGAATGAACCTGCTCAAGCTGAATTGAATCATAATAAATATTATCAAATTGCAGAATATTGTAAATGAGATTTAGTGCAAGACCTTCGCTTGAACTGACACCTTCGTAAGTGGAATTTATCCAGGCATTTTTGTAGCCTTCAAGACGTTTTTCTATGCTTGTAAAAACGTAATTGCCGCGTGAGTCAATTTCTTCGATTAATTTTCCCTGCGCCATATAATTTCTTGCTTCGGCCATATATTTTCTGTAATTTTCAAAGTCCGAAAGTCTGTAAATATATTCTGTTCCGTAAGGCGCTTTTGAACCTATAACATAACTTGTTGGCGAATAGCACGCGCCGTAATGTTCTCGCACAACGTTGAATAAAATGTCTGCATAAATATTTGATGCAATTACTGCCGGAATATAGTCTTCGCTTGTATTTGAGGGGCTTGCAAAAACTCGGGCAACAAATGCAGTTCCGTTTGCACTTGGATGCGTAAGAACAAAATCGTCTGTTTTTTGAATTTGCAGTGCCGGCGGATTCTTATAAAGTTCTTCGTGTTCTTTACAAGCGGCTTTTTGAGCTTCTGATTTTTTATTTTCTTCTAGAAGCGGTTTTAAGTTTCCAAGCGATTTATTGAGTTCAGAAAGCAAAAGTTCAAAATCGAGATTGCCGGTTGCAAGTACGAAAAGTTTTTTCGGATTAAGCAGAGTTTTGTGATGCTCTTTTAAATTTTTCAAAGTGATATTTTGTGCTGATTCCAAAGTTATATTCGGCTGAACTTCGTAAGGGTGGTTTTTGTAAAGTTCAGTTGTTACTGCGTTTGAAAGCATTGACTGTACGTTATTCTGTAAAGATGCAACCTGGCTTTGAACTTGAGTTTCAATGTCTTTAAAATTTTTATTTGTGAACTCTGGATTTAAAAAACAGTCAGTAAGAACTTCTAAAGCGGTTTTTGCGTACTTGTCTAAAACTGAAATGCCGAATGCACTGCCCGTCATTTTGGTGGTTTTGTTAAAAGACATTCCGGTTTTGTAGGAGAGTTCTTGGAGTTTTGCTGAAGAGAATTTTTTTGATGACATTTGCATCAGATTAAAAAGGCTTGATTCAAGACCAGAAGTTTCCTTTGTTAAGTTTTCAACTCCTCCGCGAACTGCAATTGCAATTTCTGTATTGTGAGACGAAGTTTTTTGAACGTAGAGCGGAATTCCGTTTTTTAAGTAAAAAGTTTTTATTTCTGGCGCAGAATATTCTGCGGTTTTTACTTCAGAATTTTTTGCTGAAAAAATTTCAATTTTTGATTCCGGGAAATTTTCTGGAAGTGAAGAAATTATTTTTTGATTTGGTTTAAATTTTTCGTTTTTCCACCAAAATGCATTTTCAGAATTTATTAAATTTAATTTTTCTGAATTTTCGCTTTGTTCAAAAATAATCTGCTGGTTTGCGGGGCTTGCAAGAATGTTTACCATTGCTGGTTTTGAAAAATATTTTTGTATAAAATCCTGAACGTCTTTTTGGCTTACATTTGAAATATTTTTTATGTAATCGTAATAATATTCAGTTGAAGATGCGCACCACCAGAAGCGCAGCGTAGAAAGTAATGATTGTGCAGTTTCGCTGTTTTCAAGCAGATTGTCGAAAATGCGGCGGATAATTTCCTGCTTGTTTTTTTGACTATAAAGTGATTTTTGATTTGCAATTTTTGGCAGGACTTTTTGCTGCAAGTCTGAAAGCATTTTTTTCGCGCGCTCTACAAGATTTTCTTGCGGCGAAGATACAGTCGCGCCAAATTCAAAAATTCCTGAAGCGCGCGAAGTTCCGTAAGAAGCCCAAATGTTTTCCTGCGAAAGAGAAAGTTTTTTGTCTTTTTTAAAATATTCAGAAAAATAATTTTGCGGTTGATCCAAAAGCATTAAAAGGAAATCTGCGGTATAAGTGTCTTTTTTGTCAAATTCTACGTCTGGACCACGAAAGAAAATTTGAATTAAGGCCAGATTTTGAGGAAGCGTGTCGTAAGGCATAAAATTAAATTCATTTTTTTCAAAAGGATTTGTTTTTTGCTGACTTTGCGTCTTTTTCTCAAAAAGTGAATTGTTGCTCCACGAACCGTAAATTTTTTTTACAAGTTCAAAAGTCTGTTCCGGATTTATGTCGCCTCCAACAAAAAGAGCAGCGTTTGACGGAACGTAATATTCGTTTTGAATTGCTTTCAGCTGATTTATGCTTGCATTTTTTATAACTTCAAGAGCTCCTCCGGAATCAGTTTTGTACGGTGCATCCGGAAAAATTTTATGATTTATAAAATGTGAATAAATCGAAGAAGGCGAACTTAAATTTCCTTCAATTTCAGAAAGCACAACTTTTTTTTCACTTTCAAATTCACTTTCTTTCATTGACGGACTTCGGATTGCGGCATTCCAGAATTCAAGACCTTCGGTAAGTTTGTCTGACGGAATTGTAAAAAAATAATTTACGTAATCAGTTGAAGTGCTTCCGTTCCAATTTGTAACTCCAAGTTCAGCAAGTGCTTTATTTACGCTCGCAGCATCTTTGTAAAGCGAATTTCCTTTGAACATCATATGTTCATAAAGATGAAAAAGTCCGGCATTTTCTGGCGTTTGAGAAATAGCACCGGCACGAACTGCGATTTCAATGTAAACAAGCGGAACTGTGTGATTTTCAAATGCAAAAAGCGTAAGTCCGTTTTCGAGATTGTATTCGTAAAGATTTTCTATTGGACTGGATTTTGCAAATGCTGCATTTGATAAGACCAAAAATGAAATAAAAAAAACTGAAATTTTTTTAAGAAATTTATTCATAAAAGAATTGTATTTTATTGGTGAGGAAAATTAAAGATGATTTTTGACGTGTTTTCTGTGCGTGCGTGTTACCAATAGAATTTTCAGTTAATGAAAAATTTATTTCTTAACAAAATAATCCCGCGAGTTTGCCTCAGTTACTGAAAAAATTCTCTTTTTATATTTTAAGCGACTTTATAATTTCTCTTAAATAACAAAATCCAATTTCGCAGTCAGCCATCAAATGAGTAAAATTTTCGTATTCTGTTGGAGGTAAATATTGTTCGCCGAAGTAAATTTTCTGACTTGGATTTTTTCCTGAAGAACGTTCAAGAGAAATTACGTAAGTTGTTCCGTTATAATCAAAATCAAAAGTTCTTAATGCTTCAAGTTTGCTTTCAAATTCTTCTTTTGTCATAAAATTAAATATAACTTAAATAAATGTGAGTGTCGAATTTACTTTGGCAAATAAAAAATCCTAGCCGTGATTATAGCCGCGCACAGCGTAGTTACCAGTGAAATTAACTGTCCAACAAAAATCTATTGCTTAACAAAAAAAATCAGCGGGTCAAATCTTTTACCCATTTATACTTTTTAAAATGAAGTAAAACCCACGGAACTTTGCCAACTTCGTCAAAACAGGTACACGCATAAACCAGCAGAACCGGCCAGTGAAAAACAAATGTGCCTAAAATTGCCAGCGGAATTGCAATTCCCCACATACAAACTCCAAGACTGTACATATCAAAAAGAGTATCGCCACCGCAGGCAAAAACTCCGTTGATTAGAATTGAATTTATTGCGCGTCCAATCATATAAAATGACATAATCAGCATCATTCCAAAAAGATATTTTTGTGCCTGATCTGTAAGTTTTACTGATTTTACGATTAGCGGAGTTACAAGAAGCATTAAAATGCAGGAAATAAAACCGCAAAGTAACGCAATTGTTCTCATTTTTTTGCCGTAAAGTTTGCCTCTTTCAAGATTGCCTGCACCAAGTTCGTTGCCTACAACAATTCCAGCTCCGGTAGCAAGTCCATTGCAAACGCAGCAGACTAAATCACGTACAACTGAAGCTACAGAATTGGCAGCCGTTGCATCTGTTCCTAAGTGACCCATAAATGCTGAATATGATGTAAATCCTACGCCCCAGAAAACACATGCTCCAAGAAGAGGAATCATGCATTTTACAAAGTCTTTTTCAAGAAGCGCGTTTCGCTTAAAAAATGATTTAAAATGCGGATGTATAAAACTTTTACAGTATGAAATAACAATGCATAAAAGAAGTTCAATTGTCCGTGCAATTAAAGTTGCAAGTGCTGCTCCCCTTACTTCAAGTTTTGGAAAAATTCCTATCCCAAAAATAAGCATTGCGTTTAAAACAATGTTAAGTATAACTGTAAAAGTGCTGATTACGGCTGTTAGAGGAGTGTGATCGCTTACTTTCATCATTACGAGGTAAACCTGCGAAATTCCTGTAAGGATATAAGACCAGCCGGCAATTTTTAAATATTTAATGCCAATTTCAATAAGTTGAGGTTCGTTTGTAAAAATCAACATCAGCGGTTTTGGAATAAAAATGCAGGCTGCCCAAAACAAAATTGAAACGCCAAGACAAAGTTTTAATGTGAATGAAAAAATAAAATCTAGCGAAGAAAGATCTTTTTTGCCCCAGTATTGGGCTCCAAGAATCGAAGCAGTTCCAATTGCTCCGCCAACAATCATATTTTGAATGAACTGAATTTGAGTTGCCAGTGAAACTGCCGCCATTGAATTCTGATCAAGATGACCAAGCATAAGTGCATCTGCAGCGGCAACCATTGCAAGCATAAGGCTTTGAAGCGCAACAGGTAGAGAAATGCGTATGAGTTTTGAAAAGAATTCCTTGTTGCCTGTAAGATTTTCTTTCATAGACGGCGACTTTAATATGAAAAAAATTAAAAGTCAACTGTAAAAGAATTACAAAAAACAGCAAAAAAAAAAACCGAAGCCTTAAAAAAAAGACTTCGGTCAAAAAATCAAAATTACTTAAAAATTGCCTTACATTCCAATTTTAGAAAATCTAGAATCTAATTTGTCTGGCAATTTTTTGTTTTGAATTAATATCCCATTCCGCCCATATCCTGAGCTGGAGCCTGAGGTGCAGGAGGTTCTGGAATGTCAGTGATAGCACATTCTGTTGTTAAGAGCATTCCTGCAACAGAAGCGGCGTTCTGTAATGCACAGCGGGTAACCTTTGCCGGATCAATAATTCCTGCATCCATCATATTCACCCATTCGCCTGTAGCTGCGTTGTAACCAATTCCATCTTTGCTGCTCTTTGCTTTGTCTGCAATAACAGCACCGTCAACACCAGCATTGTCAGCAATCTGGCGGATTGGTTCTTCAAGAGCACGTTTTACAATCTGGAATCCAACTTTTTCATCGCCGGCTAATTCTATTTTTGAAGAATCCAAAGCCTTGCTTGCTTCAATAAGAGCGATTCCGCCGCCTGCAACAATTCCTTCTTCCAAAGCAGCACGTGTTGCAGCCAAAGTATCTTCTACGCGGAATTTCTTTTCCTTCATTTCAGTTTCTGTGATTGCACCAATTTCAATTACTGCAACTCCACCAGCGAGTTTTGCAAGGCGTTCCTTGAGTTTTTCTTTGTCATAATCAGAAGTTGATTTTTCAATTGCAGATTTGATTTCAGCAACGCGGTCAGCAATAGCTTTTTTGTCACCAGTTCCGTCAACAATTGTTGTGTTGTCTTTGTCAATTTTAACTGATTTTGCAGTTCCTAAATCTTCAAGACCAGCAGATTCAAGTTTTAATCCCATATCTTTGGTAATAACTTTTCCGCCTGTAAGAATAGCGATGTCCTGAAGCATTTCCTTTCTTCTGTCGCCAAAACCAGGAGCTTTTACAGCACAGCATTTTAAAGTTCCGCGCAATGAGTTAACAACCAAAGTTGTAAGAGCTTCGCCGTCAACATCTTCGGCAATAATAACAAGAGGTCTTCCGCTTTGAGCAACTTTTTCAAGTAAAGGAAGAAGATCTTTCATTGTGCTGATTTTTTCGTCATGAATCAAAATATATGGATTGTCAAAATCGCATTCCATTCTTTCGCGATCATTTACAAAATATGCGTTTACATATCCGCGATCAAACTGCATTCCTTCAACAGTTTTAACGGTTGTATCCATATTCTTAGATTCTTCAACAGTAATAACTCCGTCTTTGCCAACCTTTTCGATTGCTTCAGCAAGAATTTTACCGATTTCAGGATCATTGTTTGCAGAAATTGTTGCAACGTGAGTAATATCTTCGTTGCCTTTTACAGCACGACTGCTCTTTTTAATTTCAGCAACTGCAATTGCTGTAGCCTTGTCAATTCCGCGTTTAATTTCGATTGGAGTCATTCCGGCACTAACAGCCTTAAGTCCTTCGCGAACAATAGCATAAGCAAGAACTGTAGCGGTTGTAGTTCCGTCACCAGCAACATCATTTGTTTTTGAAGAAACTTCGCGTACAAGCTGAGCACCCATATTTTCAAAAGGATCTTTAAGTTCAACTTCCTTGGCAACAGAAACGCCGTCTTTTGTAATTGTTGGTGAACCATATTTTTTGTCAAGCATAACAAGACGTCCGCAAGGACCAAGCGTAACTTTTACTGCTTTTGCAATCTGTTCAACTCCGCTAAGCATCTTTTTGCGGGCTTCTTCACTGTAAACTAACTGTTTTGCCATTTTTATTTATCTCCTATAATGTTTAAGGGTTGTCCCTATTTTTTTCATTATTCCAAAATACAAAAATTCTTAAAAATCGACAAATTTTTTTTTATTTTTTTTTGGAGCGAATTTTACTTCTTCGATCGGGCTTCCAGGTCTCCGCTTTTCGCTCCGGTATTTTTGCTTCGCAAAAACACTTGCCTTGCGGCATCCCTTCCAGTCCGGGCTAGGCTTTTTTATTTACCAAAAATTTTATTTCTAACGGTAAAAAATTCTTCTTTAAAAATTTGATTTAGCCTTTTTCAATAAGTTTTAGCTTTGTAATGTAAAATTTTAACTTTTTTTATATAATGAGCATTTAGTAAAAATTGCAATTTTAGAGGTTCATATAATAAAAATCTCTGGAAAATCACTTTAAATTTTTTCTATTTTTTAAGGAAAACTTATGAATTTACTTTCTATCAGCGGGCTTTCTAAAATCGGCAGAGAAAAACCACTTTTTTCTGATGTAAGTTTTGGTCTTAATGAAGGCGACAAGGCTGCTCTAATTGGTCGTAACGGAACAGGAAAATCTACTTTGCTCAATACAATTGCCGGTGTTCTTGAGCCGGACGAAGGAAGCATTGTTGTTAACAGTGAAGCTGGAATTTCTTTTTTGGCACAGAATCCAATTTATAACAAAGAAGATTCAATCCGTGACCATATATTTAAAAGTTCTTCTGCAAAACTAAAAATTATCCGCGAATACGAAGATGTATGCAGCAAAATGGAAAAACTTTCAGGCTCTGATTCACTGCAAAAAAAATTTGATGAACTTACGTTAAAAATGGATGCAGGCGATTTGTGGAATTACGAAGCTCAAATAAAGTCAATTCTGACTACGCTTGGAATAAATGATTTTGAGCGTAAAATGGGTGAACTTTCGGGCGGAATGGTAAAAAAAGTTGCACTTGCCCAGGTTCTTGTAGAAGATACAAAACTCCTGCTTTTGGACGAACCGACAAATCACCTTGATGTAAGTACAATTTACTGGTTGCAGGAATATCTTTTGCAAACAAAACGTTCTGTTCTTATGGTAACTCACGACAGATATTTTTTAGATGCAGTTTGCAATCACATTTATGAACTTGACCGTAACAGAATAAAACTTTACGTGGGAAATTATTCTGAATATCTTGAAAAAAAACAGATTGAAGCTGAAATTGAAGCAAATACGGAGCGTCGCA
The DNA here is from genome assembly GCA_963601995.1 of bacterium. Taxonomy (GTDB): domain Bacteria; phylum Spirochaetota; class Spirochaetia; order Treponematales; family Treponemataceae; genus Treponema_D. Next base: position 19,701 of record CAVCIJ010000247.1, read on the forward strand.
TAGAAAGTGTTTTACGTTTTGAACGCGACTGGCTTTTGCGCGGACCTTGTGCCCGTGGAACTAAGGCAAAGGCTAGAATTCAAAGAGATATGGCTCTTATCAACCGCGAAAAATTTGCTGATCCAAAGGGATTTACTTTTGAAGTTGAAGGTCGTCGTCTTGGTGGAAAAGTTTTAGAACTTCATCAGATTACAAAAAAATTTCCTAAGGGGTTTGCAAAGCTCTCTTCAAAAGAAAATGTTCCGGTTATAAAAGATTTCAGTTACAATTTTACAAAGGGCGAAAAAATAGGAATTTTTGGTGATAACGGTTCTGGAAAGTCAACATTGCTTAATATTATTACAGGCGAAATTTCCCCGGACGAAGGAAATATTGTGACTGGCGAAAATACAAAAATCGCCTATTATCAGCAGAATCCGGTTTTTAAAGATTTGAATTTGAGCGTTCTTGAGTACATCAAAGAAGAAGCGGAGTTTGTAAAAAGAGCCGACGGAACTTCTCTTAGCGCAAGTCTTTTTTTGGAGCAGTTTGGTTTTGAAGGAAAAATTCAATATTCTCCGATAAGCAGTTTGAGTGGCGGTGAGCGAAAAAAACTTTTTTTGGTAAGACTTTTAATCAGCAATCCGAATTTTTTGATTCTGGATGAACCTACAAACGATTTTGATATTTTTACAATGAATATTCTTGAGCAGTTTTTGCTTGGATTTAAGGGTTGCCTTTTGCTCGTAAGCCACGATCGTTACTTTATGGATAAAATCTGCGACACACTTTTTATTTTGGAAGATGATGGAAGCGTAAGCGGATTTGTAGGAAAATGTTCTGAATACATTGAATATAGAAAAGAAAAAAAAGATAAAGAAGAACTTGAAAAAAAACTAAGTGCCGAAAGTAAAAAAAAATCATTGCAAAAAGAAAATCATCTGGAAAATTCATCTGGAGAAGAAAGTTTAAAAAAGCGAAAAAAAACTTTTAAGGAACAAAAAGAATTTGAGGCACTCGAAAATGAAATTTCTGAACTTGAAGAAAAACAGAAAATTCTTGAGCAGAAAATGTCTTGTTCAGATTACGAAGTTGCAATGAGTGCCGGCAACGAATACAAAAAAAATTCCAGCCGGCTTGAAGAATGTTATGCAAGATGGGAAGAACTTGCTGAACTTAATTAAGTGTATCTGGTAAAAATCATTTTTAATGCTTTTTTTTCAGGTGTCTGCACGTTTTCTTTTGTTATCTTAAAAAATTTGTTTATAGAAAAAAAATATTGGATAAATGGGAAATTTATTGTTAATTTTAAGTATATTACGAATTTTGGAGATTTTATGCAAAACCAGACGAATCAGAAACTTAAGAAATTTTTTAAGCCTTCTACGCTTATTTTGATTTTGCTTGCACTTTTTGCTGTGACTGCGGCGTTTTCAAGTGTTTTTGTGGTTGACCAGGCGGAGCAGGCGGTTATTACGCGCTTTGGAAAGTATTATTCTACTTTAGGCCCTGGACTTCATGCAAAACTTCCCTTTGGAATTGATAAAAAGTACATTGTGAGCGGAAATAAGGTTGTACTTACGGAACAGTTCGGTTTTAAAACTACAAAGAGCGGTGTTTCAAATCATTATCAGAATAATATTACAAAAGAAAGCACTATGCTTACAGGCGATCTGAATATTGTGGACGTGGAATGGATTATTCAGTACAGAATTGTAGATCCAAAAGCCTGGCTTTTTACTGTAGAAGAAAAGCAGCAGACAATCTGCGACATTAGCCGTAGTGTAATAAATACTCTTGTTGGCGACAGGGCAATTCTTGACGTTATGGGAAGCGAAAGAAGTAACATAGAAAATCTTGCTGTAGAAATGATGAATTCTCAGTTTAAAAATCTAGATTTGGGCATAAATGTAATTACAGTTAAATTGCAGAATATTGTTCCGCCAGCTGGAGTTCAGGACGCATTTGAAGATGTTAACAAGGCGATTCAGGATATGAATCGTTTTATAAATGAAGGAAAAGAAAGTTACAATTCTGAAATTCCTAAGGCAAAGGGAGAAGCCGAGCGCGAAGTTCAAGTTGCTGAAGGTTATGCATCTGAGCGGGTAAACAAGGCGCGTGGTGATGTTGCGCGATTTAATTCAGTTTACAGCGAATACAAAAAATCTCCGGCAGTTACAAGAGAGCGCCTTTATCTTGAAGCAATGGAAGAAATCTTTACAGGCGAAAATGAAAATAAGTCAGTTTTAATAGACGGCGAACTTAATAATTTGATTCCGTTTAAAAATTTGGGCGGAAAGAACTAAAACTTTTTTTGAAAAAGATGAAACCGCTAAAAATGGCGTTATTTTAATTGAGGAAAATATGAAAAAATCTGTAAGAAAATATTTAATTTGGGGAATTGTAGTTTTTGCACTGATTTTGTTTTTTGCAGCCGGACCTTTTTATGTGATTAATGAAGGAAATCAGGCTGTTGTAATTAGATTTGGTCAGATTGTAAAAAGTCGGACTTCTGCCGGACTTTATATGAAAATTCCGTTTATAGACAGCGTAACAACTTATCCTTCAAAAATTCTTTCGCTTGACGGAGATGATGCACGCATTCCTACAAAAGAAAATCAGTTTATAATTGTAGATACAACAAGCCGCTGGAAAATTACAAATCCGTCACTTTTCTATCAGTCTTTAAAAACATTAGACGCGGCTTACAATAAGCTTAGCGACATAATTGATTCTTCAACACGAACTATAATTACAAGAAATCGTTTAAGCGAAATTGTTCGCTCGAGCAATATTATAAACGAACGGATTGCTTCAGAAAATCAAGTGACAGGCGTAGAAGGCGAAGACAGCGTTGAACTTGAACAGCTTTTAAGCGTAAATACGAACAATGAAAATGTTGTTAAGGGAAGGAATGCCTTGTGCGAAGAAATGGCTGAAGAAGCTAGAAAAATGGTGGGCGAGTACGGAATTGAACTTATAGACATTGTTCCGCGCCAGATAAAATATTCTGATGAACTTACAGAAAGCGTTTACAACAGAATGATTAAGGAGCGAAATCAGGTTGCTCAGGCTTACCGTTCTTTAGGCGAAGGAAAAAAATCTGAATGGCTTGGAAAACTTGAAAATGAAAAACGCACTATTGAAAGTGAAGCGTATCGAAAAAGCGAAGAAATAAAGGGTAAGGCTGATGCTGAAGCGGCTGCGGTTTATGCAGGTGCTTACAGTAAGGATCCTGAATTTTATGAGTTTTGGAAAAGTCTTGAATCTTACAAAAAAACCATTCCAAATTTTGATGCAAATTACAGCACGAATTTAGATTACTTTAAATATTTGTACAGTTCGAGCGGGAAACGCTGATTTTTAGATTTTGCTTAAGGCGTTAAAAAGTCATTTTAAGAGGAAAAAAAATGAGTGCGGATTCGGAATCAGAAATTTCAGTTTTAACTTGCAAAGATGAAAAAATTTTTTTGAATACTTTTATGACGAGTCTTGAATTTGCAAAGGCAAGATTTTCTGAAAGAATTTCAGAATTCGGAGTTCTTGCAAAGAAAAATGAAGGCACTTGGAATTTCACTGATTGGAATTTTGAAGGAACAAATGAAAATTCTTTAGGAAATGTAATTCTTGAAGGAAGGGCTTTTAAAGGCGAATCTTTAAAAAAACTTTTTGAAAAGATGAATGATTCTGAATCTGACAAAATAAATGCTGTAAGAGCTGGCACCGCAGTTGTAAGTGCAATAGAAGATGCACTTAATTGGAATCAAAAAATTCCTGAAGAAGGTGGCGGTGCAATTTTTGTAAGCAGCGATTTTACTCAGATTATTTTTTTGCCGAAACTCTTTTTTGCCTTTGCGGTTTTATGCTGCCGTCAGGATATTCTTTCTGAAGAAAATGGATTTTATGTAAACGAAAATTTAAGCGGAATTCAGGCTTTAAAATTTATTCAATCAAGTATTGCGTATAAAATTTTAAGCGGAGATTTTCCTTTTCCAAACAAAAATCGTGAGCAAAGGGCTGCTGATATTTTAGACAAAAATTTTATTCCGGCAGAAATAAAAATTCCTGGACTGAATAAACTTTTGTCAGATTCCATAAATTCTGCTCTTAGCCAGGAAGTTTCTGCAGAACGTAAAAAAAAATCTAATCTTCCTGGTGCAGATTTTGAAATTAAGCATTTTCCACGCAGTCAGTTTTTTGAAGAATGCGGCTTGCTTCAAAACGGAGAACTTTCTCAAGACGGAAAACTTCTTGCTGTAAACCGGACTTTAAAAATCAGCGATGAAAAATTTTCTAAAAATGTTGAACGTTCCCAAAAAAAACGTTCGGCAAGAGTAAATGGTGCGCGCTGGTTTAGAAAACGCAGAACCCTGCTTGTAATTATTGCTGTTTTATTTGCAATAGGAATTTTTACGGGGCTTTCATTTTTCTTTACTTCGCAGGGAAAACCAAGTTCACAAGGATTAACTTCTTTTGAAACGGTCGAAATGTTTTATAGTGCAATGAATACTCTTGATGTGGATCAGGCAATTGCCTGTTCAAAAGGTAAGGAAATGAAATCTTACACAGGAGTTTTAAGCAATATTTATATAAGTTACAAAGCGCGTGCAATGTATAACACTAAACTTGAGGCGCGTCCCCTTTCCGAGTGGCTTTGTCTTAATCAGACGCTTTTTAGTATTGAAGGTTTAAGCCAGTTTAAAATTCAAGGTGAGCAGGGAAGTCTTCTCTTTGAAGCACAGAATAAAAATCAGCACGTAAAGGCACTTAGCGAAGAAAACGGAGAAGCCTTAGTTGAAGGAAAAAAGATTTCCTATGATGTAACTTTTTATGCAGTTCTTGTACAGCAGGCTGATGAACTTACAGTAAATTCTATTTTTGACAAAGTTGAACTTGAATTCATTAAAAATCGCTGGCAAATTACTTCAATAAACCGAACAAATAATAGTGAAGAAATTTTTTCTTTAAAAGAATTTATTGCTGATTATGAAGCGGCAGTTGAAGACTGTGGAAAAAATATTGATGATATTTTAAAAACTCTAAGAAACAAATATTACTGGCTTCCAAGCAATGCAGAAATTGATGAAGCAGTGTCCCTTCTGGAAACAAAAACAATTTTATAGAGTTATAAAGAATTTTATCTGACATTTTTACAAAATTTGTCATATTGACAGAACCTGTCTCAGTTTATAAAATTGCCTTGTATTTTGTTAAGATTAAATCTGCAATTTGTGAGGGAAAAAATGGCTACACAAAATTATAATTTAGAAAAACAGCACGCAAAAGGAAAGCTTCACGCTGTTGAAAGAATAAACGCCTTGTGCGACAAAGACAGTTTTTATGAGATTTACTCAGCTGCTCGTCATAACTGTACAAGTTTTGGAATGGACAAAAAAGAAATTCCTTACGATGGCGTAATTACAGGATTTGGTAAAATCAATGGAAAAAAAGTTGCACTTTACGCACAGGATTTTACAGTTCAGGGCGGAAGTCTTGGAAAAGTTCACGGACAAAAAATTGCTGAACTTATAGAAAAAGCTATTGCAGCAAAATGTCCAGTTATTGGCTTAAATGATTCTGGTGGAGCTCGCATTCAGGAAGGAGTTGATTCTCTTTGTGGTTACGGTGAATTGTTTTTTCAGAATGTAAGGGCGAGTGGTGCGGTTCCTCAAATCAGCATTATTGCAGGTCCTTGTGCAGGCGGTGCGGTTTATTCGCCTGGACTTACTGATTTTATTTTTTCAGTTGATTCAATCAGTCAGATGTTTATAACTGGTCCTAAAGTTGTAAAATCTGTTATGTTTATGGATATTTCTGCTGAAGATTTGGGCGGTGCTTCAATTCATTCACAAAAAAGCGGAGTTGCACATTTTAGGTGTGCTTCAGAAACTGAATGTTACGAAAAGGTTCGAAAACTTTTGGATTACATTCCGCATTATTACGGTGAAAAAATTTCTGCAGACGCAAAGTTCAAATTTGATGAAAAGAAAAAGGCAAAGGAAATTCAGCAGATTTTGCCAGAACGTTCTGCTCAGGCTTATAATATGCACGATGTTATAAATTGCGTTGTTGACGATGAAAGCTTTTTTGAAGTAATGGAAGAATTTGCAGTAAACGCAATTACCGGATTTGCAAAAATCGAGGGAAAATCAGTTGGAATTATTGCAAATAATCCGGCAGGACTTGGTGGAGTTTTAAATTGTGATGCTTCTGATAAAATTGCGCGTTTTGTGCGCTATTGCGATGCTTACAATGTTCCGCTCGTAAACTTTGTTGATGTTCCGGGATTTATTCCAGGTCCTCAGGAAGAACAGAAGGGAATTATCAGGCACGGAGCAAAAGTTATTTATGCTTACAGCGAGGCGAGTGTTCCAAAAGTTACTGTGATTACAAGAAAGGCTTACGGTGGTGCTTATATTGCAATGTGTTCAAAGCATTTAGGTGCTGATTTTGTATATGCCTGGCCAAAATCTGAAATTGCAGTTATGGGTGCAGAAGGTGCTCTGGAAATTCTTTACGCAAAAGAAATGAAAGATCCTTCGAAATCTGAATTTGTTGCTCAAAAATCGCAGGAATATCACGAAAATATTATGACACCAACAATTGCGGCTCAAAGAGATTATATTAGTGAAATAATAAAACCAGAAGAAACCCGCAAAAGAATTGTAAGCTCCTTAGAATTTTTGGCAGACAAAGAAATAAATGTAATGCCATCAAAGAAGCATGGAAATATTCCGCTCTAATTTTTTTTACAGGCAGATTCCAAATCAAGTTCGAAATAATTTAATTTTGTTACATTAGAACTTGATTTTAGAATCTGCTGCAAGATTACATTTAGTGCCTGTATTTACTGATGAAATTTCCGCTGATGTAAGAAAACTTTTCTTAACAAAAAATTCCCTTTCATTTCTTTTTTAGAACTTCCCATTTATCAAATTTAAAAAAAACAATAAAATCTCATTTAAAAATGGAAGGCAAAAAGATGCTTGCAAAAAGACTTGAAAATTTACATCCGTATGTTCCTGGCGAACAGCCAAAAGATCGTGATTATTTAAAAATAAATGCCAATGAAAATCCTTATCCGCCACATAAAAGCGTTGCAAAGGCTTTAAAAAAAGCAGCAGGTCAAAATCTTGAAAAACTTGGACTTTATCCTGATCCTGATTCAAATGAATTGCGTTCTGCAATTGCACAAATGCTTAATAAAAGCGGTGGCGTTCTTTGCAATCCAAATGCAAAAGATGAACTTGAATTTGAAGTTACCCCACAGATGATTTTTTGCGGAAATGGAAGTGATGAAGTTTTAAGTTTTGTTTTTTACACTTTTTTTGATTCCGACAGACCTGTTATTCTGCCAAAATTTACTTACAGTTTTTATCCGGTTTACTGCGGATTTTATAACATTCCAATGAATCAAATTGAACTTGATGAAAACTGGAATTTAAATGTTAACAAAATGCTTGATGAAGCAAACAAAACTGATTCGTGCATAATTTTTGCAAATCCAAATGCACCAACAGGAATTGCTCTAAAGAAAAGTCAAGTTGCTCAAATGCTAAAAAAAGCGCCAAAAGACAGAATTTTTGTTGTTGACGAAGCTTATGCTGATTTTGGCGAAGAAAGTTGCATTCCTCTTCTAAAAGAATTTAAAAATCTTGTAATTGTGCGTACTTTTTCTAAGAGTTTGTCTTTTGCGGGACAAAGGCTTGGTTACATTGTTGCAGATCCAGAACTTGTGAGTGCCGTTTTTACAGTAAAAAATTCATTTAATCATTTTCCAGTTGATTTTTTAACGCAAACTGCCGGAATTGCGTCTTGCAGGGCTTATAAATATTATGCTGAAAATGCAAAAAAAGTTGTTTGTGAGCGTGAAAGTCTAAGTTCGTTTTTAAAAGAGCGCGGCTGGTTTGTAATAGAAAGTAAAACAAATTTTGTGTTTGCAAAAAAGAGTGGAAAGTCCGGAAAAGAAATTTATGAAAGAGTTAAGAAAAGTGGAATTTTAATCCGTCACTTTAACACTCCCGGAATTGAAGATTTTGTGCGCATTACAATCGGAACAAAGTCGCAAATGGACAGTTTAAAAAAGGTTCTTGCAGAAATTTAGTTTTCAGGCGTTAAAAAATAAAATTTTAACAAAAAGTCTGTGAGTTTACACCGCAAGTGCAGGTTGCGGTGCATTCAGAATTTATTTCGGAATCTTTACGCTAAAGTTTTTTCTCATTTTTTTTGATACAAATTTTTGTAAAAACATTTTGAAAAAAAATAAGTTTTCCTTTTTTTTTATAAAATTTTTCTTGAAAAATAAAACCTAGCCGCGATAGTAAGGGTGCGTAAGTATTGTTTTTTGAGAATTCTCAAAAAACAACGGAGCGTTAAGCGTAGCCCTGAATAGCGCGTTACAAGATTTGAATTCGCTCCTAAAGTCTAAAAATTTGACAGTAAAACTTTTCGATTGTAAAATTATCTCAAAAGAACATTTAAGTCCTTGAGGTTATTATGTTAAAAAGTTTAAAATCCAAATTTTTACTGGCAATTTTAGGCATTGTAATTGTTTCAAATTTTGCTATAGGGGCAATTACTTTAACTATAGCCCGGAATGCCTTAACAAAGTCTGTAAATTCTGACTTATCAAATATTACACGTTCCATTGCAATTCAATTTGAAGAAATAAATAATCGCGAATTTCGTATGCTTACAACTATTTCTACAATAAATTATGTTCGCGACACTTCTGTTCCCATTAAAGAAAGAATTGATTTTATTACTGCAAATGCTACAAACATTGATAAAAATTATATTTCAGTTTCGATGTTTGATGTTTACGGCTACACTTATAATGAAAAAGGAATTCGCTCTGATATGAGCAATACTAAGGCTTATGCTAATGCGATGATTGGCAAGAAGTCTCTTTCGGATCCGCAGATTTTAGACGGAAATTTTGTTTTAATTTATTCAGTTCCAATTTTTGATAAGGATTTGCAGCCGGCGGGCGCGGTTTATGCGATTGTAAAAGCTGAAAGAATGTATACGGTTTGTCGTTCTCTTAAAGTTGGAAATTCCGGTCATCCAAAACTTATAAATATGCAGTCTGGAATTACGGTGGGCGATGCCGAAATGGAAAAAATCACTTCGGGCGAAAATATTGGAAAAAATGCTTCCGGCGATTTTAAAACGATTATTAACAAGTTAAAACAGGGAAAGACTTCTACAGCCGTTTATTCTGATCCAAAAACTGGCAAAAAAATGGCCTGCGCGTATACTCAGGTTGGCTTAAGTTGTAATTGGGCGGTTTTGTGTTCTGCACCTTATAGTGAATTTTATGGTTCGTTAAACGCAATGATTGCCGCGATTGTAATTTGTATAATTTTTATGATTGGCGTTTCTGTCTGCGTGAGCATTTTTGTTGTTTCAAAGTCTCTTAATCCTCTAAAAATCTTAAAAAATTCAATTACGGAAATTGCGAGTGGAAATGCTGATCTTACAAAAAGAATCAATGTAAAAAATAAGGACGAAATTGGCGAAGTTGTAAAGGGATTTAATCAGTTCTCTGAAAAACTGCAGAATATTATTAAGGGCGTTAAGGAATCTAAAAATCTTCTTGAAACTGCCGGCGAGGATTTAGTTGCAAGTACGAGCGACACACTTGCTTCAATTACAGAAATCCTTGAAGAAATTAAAGTTGTTTATTCAGAAATTGATGTGCAGACAAGGGGCGTTGATGAAACCTCTGAAAGTGTAAATGACATTACAAAGAAAATTTCTCAGCTTGACAATTTAATTGAAGGACAGGCAAGCGATATTACGGAATCTTCTGCGGCAATTGAGCAGATGATAGGAAATATTTCGTCAGTAAATTCTTCTATGGATAAAATGGCAGCGGAATTTGCCTCACTGCTTTCAAGTTCTGATGAAGGAAATAAACTTCAAAAAGAAGTGAATGAAAAAATTCTCTTTATTGAAGAACAAAGTAAAACTTTGCAAACTGCAAACCAGGCGATTGCTTCGATTGCAAGCCAGACAAATCTTCTTGCAATGAATGCGGCTATTGAGGCGGCACATGCTGGAGAGGCTGGCAAGGGATTTAGTGTTGTTGCTGACGAAATTCGTAAACTTTCTGAAACTTCTTCAGTTCAGTCTAAACAGATTGGAACTCAGCTTAAAGGAATTAGAAATTCAATTGAAAGCGTTGTTGCGGCTTCGGTTCAGTCAAGTGCGGCATTTAACAATGTTTCTAAAAAGATTCTTGAAACTGACAATCTTGTATGTCAGATAAAAGACGCTTTGGAAGAGCAGAATCAGGGTTTTCAGCAGATTACTGAGGCTTTGGGCGATATGAACAATACAACGGGAGAGGTTCGCAGTGCTTCTGGAGAAATGCAAAAGAGTAGTGAATCGATTGTAAATCAAATGGAAAAGCTTAAGGCTGTGTCTGATGAAATTAGCGACAAGATGAATCAGATGCAAAACGGTGCAAGAAAAATTAAGGAAACTGGTGCTGCTTTAAGCGACATAAGTGAAAAAATGGAAGATTCCATCAGCGAAATTGGAATTCAAATTGATCAGTTTACTGTTGAAGAAAATTCTGAAAATTCTAGTGATTTAAATCTTTCTAACAATGTTGTAGTTGAAGAAAATGCACTTCCTGATGAAGGAAATTAGTATGCAGATTGCGCATAGTAAAATTGCATTTAATAAATTTTAAATTCTTGAATTATTTTTAAAAATGAAAAAGCGACTGAATGAATTTTAGTTCAATCAGTCGCTTTTTTTTGTTTAGAATTTTATTTTTTTGTAATGTAGCCAATAAGAGAAATTATCCAGCCGGCTATAATCATATAAAATCCTACATAAGCGGTTTTTAGAAAGCCTTTTGCAATTGTCTGATAAATTTTATCTTGATTGAAACCAATTACAAGAACAACTCCGCCTACAATGCTTGCAACAAGTGCAATGAGTTTTACAAGGTCAGCTTGTCTTATAAAATTGAATGAAAATATAAGTCCTGCAACTGCACCAATAAAAATAAGAAGAGCACCAATCGTTACAAAGCCAAAGTTATCTAAATTGATAAAATCAAAGCCGTTTGAGGTTCCGCCTAAAATCTTTCCCTTAAACATAGGAATACAAAATCCGATTACAACTAGTGCTGTTCCAATAAGGTAAAGCAAACTGATTTTTTTACTTTTTTTTGCCATAATCTTCTCCTGAAAAATTTAATTTTAAAATTGATGCCATTTTTAGCAAGTTTTATTTTAAAATATTATAACATAAAAATATTAGTCTTCAAGAAAAGTTTAAGATGAGAAAAAATTGATTTTTTTTATCAGAGGGAATTTCTTTAGTAACCAGCGTGCTTGATGTTGCTGATTTTTTCTTATCGAATAAAATCAGCATGATAACAAAAAGATATTTTCTCAACCGTCGAATTTTCTTGTTAAAAACAGCACCTCGTATTAGCAAAAGAAATTTTTGTAAACAGGAAATTTCATCAGTAACTGCCGGCGTGTAATGTTGCGGACGCTCTCTTAACTGCCAAATTTTCTTGTTAAAAAACTACTTTTTCAGTTAACAGACAAAATTTCTTCATCAGAGAAAATTCGATTTGCAAACCGTCCACGTGTGTTAACAAGTAGAATTTTTTTGTTAAAAGCAAAAATTTTTTTTCATCGGCGAGAATTTTATTTGTAACTGGTGCGTTTTTGCAAAGAGGATTTTTTGCTTAACAGAGAAATTTTTTTATCAGCAAAAATCACTTAAAATCGGGCTGCAAAAAATTTGTAAAAAATAGCATTCTGTGAAAAAAAAATTGCTGCGTACTTGAATTTTAGGCGTGGAAAATATATAAATAGAAATACATCAAGGGCGATGTATATTTCCTAAAAAAACTTGGGGAATTACATCGCCCTTTTTTATTTGTGTTTTAGAGTGATGATTTAAAACTCAATAAGATGTATTAAATTTTATGGGGGTTGACAATGACAAATGTACCTGAGTTTTTTGGAAGCATGGTTTTTAATCAGAAGGTAATGAAGGACAGACTGCCAAAAGAAACATTCAAGGCATTGAAAAAGACACTTGATGATGGCGTTCCTCTTGAACTTGATGTAGCGAATGTAGTTGCTCACGCTATGAAAGAATGGGCTATTGAAAATGGTGCTACTCACTATGCACATTGGTTTCAGCCGTTAACAGGCATTACTGCTGAAAAACACGATTCATTTATTAACCCACAGGATGACGGAACTGTAATTATGTCGTTCAGCGGAAAGGAACTTGTAAAAGGTGAACCTGATGCATCTTCTTTCCCAAGTGGAGGACATCGTGCAACTTTTGAAGCACGCGGATACACTGTTTGGGATCCAACTTCTTATCCTTTTATCAAGGAACATACTCTTTGTATTCCAACTGCATTCTGTTCTTACACAGGAGAAGCACTGGATAAAAAAACTCCTTTGCTTCGCTCTATGGAAGCTTTGGATAAGCAGTCAAAACGTATTCTTAAACTTTTTGGAAAAGAAGTAAGTCACGTTGCAACAACAGTTGGTGCTGAACAGGAATATTTTATTGTTGACCATGATTTGTGGGCTCAGCGCAAAGATCTTCGTATGACAGGACGTACTTTGTTTGGTGCAAAGCCTTCTAAAGGTCAGGAAATGGATGATCAGTATTTTGCCGCGTTAAATCCGCGCATTGTAAAATATATGGAAGATTTGAATGAAACCTTGTGGAAGTACGGAGTTCTTTCAAAAACTGAACATAACGAAGTTGCTCCAGCACAGCACGAAATGGCTCCAATTTTTAGCACAACAAATCTTGCAGTTGACCAGAACCAGCTTACAATGGAAGTTATGAAAAAAGTTGCAAAGCGTCACGGACTTGAATGTCTTTTGCACGAAAAACCATTTGCCGGATTAAATGGCAGTGGAAAGCACAATAACTGGTCTATGAGTACAAATGAGGGCGAAAACCTTCTTGAACCTGGAAAAACTCCAGAAAGTAACGCTCAGTTTCTTTTGTTCCTTACGGCAATTTTGAAATCAGTTGATGAAAATCAGGATTTGCTGCGTATTTCTGTTGCTTCGGCAGGAAACGATCACAGACTTGGAGCAAATGAAGCACCGCCGGCAATTATTTCAGTTTATCTTGGTGATGAACTTCACGCAGTTCTTGAATCTATTGTTGAAGGAAAGCCTTATTCTTCTGATAAAAAATCAAAGATGACAATCGGTGTTGATGTTCTTCCTCCAATTCCAAAGGATTCAACAGACCGAAACAGAACTTCTCCATTTGCATTTACAGGAAACAAATTCGAGTTCCGTTCTGCAGGCTCAAATGTTTCTTTGTCTGGACCAAATACAACATTGAATGCAATTGTTGCTGAAACTTTAAAGCAGTTTGCAGATGAACTTGAAGGTGCCAAAGATTTTGAAAAGTCTTTGAATACTCTGATTGAAAGAGAAGTAAAGGCTCACTGGAGAATTGTATTTAACGGAAACGGTTATGATGAGTCTTGGAAGGCTGAGGCTGCAAAACGCGGACTTATGGAATTAAGGACTTTGCCTGATGCTGTTGAACACTATCTGGATCCTAAAAATGTAAAACTTTACACCGATATGAATGTTTATACAAAACAGGAAATGGAAAGTCACTACGAAATTAAACTTGAAAAATATGCTCAGGTTTTAAATATCGAAGTAAACACAATGCTGGAAATGATTTACAAGGATATTTTGCCAGCAACTTACAAATACATTTCTGCAGTAAGTGCAACTGCAATTTCCTTAAAATCTGTAGTTCCTTCAGCAAAGGCAAGCGCAGAATATGCACTGCTTGAAAAACTTGACAGCCTTGCAAATTCTTTGGCGGAAAAGGCAAGTGAACTTGATATCATTCATAAGGAAGCCATTGCTTCAGGTGATGTTATGGCAATTGCAAAAGCGTATGCATACAAAGTTCTTCCAAAAATGCAGGAAGCACGTGCTATTGCTGATCAAATTGAGCCATTGCTTGGAGAAGAGTATAAACCTTATCCAAGTTACGAAGACTTGCTTTACAGAGTTTAATGCAGAATTTTTAATGTAAAAAAATAAAATCCCGGCATTCGAAGAAAAATTCTTTGGAAGTCGGGATTTTTTTTGTAAATTGCAAGGTTTATTATTATTGCTGCTCTGAAATAGTTTTTTCGCTGTCTTCAGATTTTGTTACTTCGTCAATTTCATCCTTAAAAAGAAGTTTACTCATCAGTTTTCCAGCGAGAGTGATTGTCGGTCCAAGAAGAAAAGACATAACGAGGCTTCCTAAAATTGAACCTTGCAGTCCGTTCGGATTAAATCGGCTTGCTGTAAAACCTATAAGGACTGCGCCTAAATCCCAGCACATTCTGAGTGCAAAAAACGGAATCTTGCTAAGTGCATTGGAAATTATTTTAATTACTGCATCAAAAGGTCCGAGTCCCATTCTTGAATTCATATAAATGCTTGCTGCGATTATAAAAAGACTGATTGAAAACGCAAAAAATCCAAGATGAGTTGCGAATCCGCCATTTTGAATAAAATCGCTTAGCCCGGAAATTTTCCAAATCCAGCTAAAAAAGTCAGTTATGTAACCAAGCAGAAAAATATTTGCTAAAGTGCCAAATCCAATGTGTTCAGGTCCAAAAAAGAATACAAAAATACAGAGCGTAAGGTTAAAAATCATTTGCCACGTTCCAAGAGTCCAGTGAATTGTGCGGCAGACATTTAAATTTAAAAAACTGCACGGATCCGTTCCCCAGCCAACTTCAATCAAAATAGAAAGAAAAAATCCCATAAAAGTGATTGCACCGAGCATCAAAAGAAATTTTTTCCAAAAGTGATTTGTAACAAACTGCTTAAAAGTAAATTTTTTCATAAAAAGACTGTTTTCTCCAAAAAAGATTTTCTGCAAATAAAAAATAATTTCTAACATATGCAAAAAATTGTTTGCCAAAAAAATTTTGCAAATGCCAAAAATCTGCAGGTTAGATTTTGTTCAATGATTTTAATAATAAAGTTCTGCTTCAAAAGAAATTGCGTCAGTTTTTCCAATCACTGTGATTTTGTTTGATTCAGAAAAATCAGCGTAAATTTTTATTGTTTCGCCGAGCATTGCTTCCTTAGAATAATTTATTTTAAAATCAGTAAAATTCTTTTCGGCAAATTCAAGTGGCAGCGAATCCAAAATAAAAGCACCGTAGCGGGAATTGTTTGTGTGACCGTTTGCATCGATGTCGCTGAAGCAAATTTTTCGCTCTGTAAGAAATTCCAGATTTTTTGGTTCAGGAATTTTTGCAGGTTTGAAGCAGTTATGTTCCGTAATAGTGTCTAGTGGAGTTCTTAAATTATATTTTTTGATTGGTAAAAGACGTCTTGTTTTTGAATCGACTAAAAGCCACGTGCTAAGTCCGCTTATAAGTTTTTCGCCCGTAATCGTGTCGCAAATTTCGTATGCGCGTATAAACTGCAAGGCTTCAGATTTTTCTTCCCAAGTGCTGATTGTAACGTTTTGATTTTCTAAAGGATTTTTATGAATTCTAAATGAATTGCGCGAAACCAGAATCATAAAATCGTGGTCAAGCATAATTTCCCGACTCATATTTCGCTGATTAAAATCTTCTACAGCAATGTCCGAAGTTAACTTTAAAAGTTCTGTAAGGCTTAAAGTTCCGTTTTTTGTGCACTGACTAAAATAAATGATTGTCTGGCTGTTGAATTTAAAAGTTCCTTCTTCGTGCCATTGTTTAAATTCTTTCATAATGACGTAATTTTTACACTTTTACATTTTTTGTCAATAAAAAAAATTTGCTTTTTGGAAAGTTGACCTTGTAATCTCAGAAATCTTTTTTTTGAAAAAATAAATCGTTAAAAAGAAGTGTAAACGTGTTTAAGAATAGAAGAAAATACAGTGTTTTTTAATAAGAAAAGTCGTATCACGAGCCAGGAAAATCCCGGCTCTTTTTTTTAGAAGGAAATTGTCAGTTGCATTTTGAACTTTTCTTCTGCAAAAACTGCATGAGGAACATTTTTTGGCATAATGATTGTTTCCCCTGCTTCGAGTAAAAATACTTTTTCTCCAACAGTAAAGCGGCCTTTTCCGTCGAGTACAGTTACCATCGCATCTCCTGGCGCTGCGTGTGAAGAAATTTCTTCGCCCTTATCAAAACTAAAAAGTGTCATTGAAACATTTTCGTTCTGAACCAAAGTCTTGCTTACAACCTGTTTTGGCTCGTAAGCGATTTCGTCTTTAAGACAAAGTTTTATGTTTTTTTCAATATTCTTGTACATAAGGTCAGTATACTTCAAAAAAAATTTTATTTCTTCAATTTATTATGGTTTATTATGGTGAATTAAAAATTTCTGTATAAATTTCAGATGTTTTTTTTGAATCAAATTAAAACGGGCGGTCCCCTGCGCAACTTCGTTGCTCCGGGTCGCTATGTCCACCCTTCGCTTTTCGCTCATCCGCTTCGCGGACTAAAGGGGTTCCCAGCGCTACCGCAAAAATATTATAAGCTGTCAGCCATTTGCTGCATTTGCAAATTCTTGTACAAAACGGCTTGTCGTGATATTATTTTGCCTATGACTGCTAACGAATTACGCTCAAAATATATTGAGTTCTTTAAAAGTAAAAATCATGTAGAAATTTCTGGTCAGAGTTTAATTCCAGAAAATGATCCTTCAGTTTTATTTACAACAGCGGGAATGCATCCTTTAGTTCCTTATTTACTTGGCGAACCTCATCCTGCAGGAACGCGTTTAACAGATTATCAAAAATGTGTGCGCACAGGAGATATCGACGAAGTTGGAGATCCAAGTCATCTTACTTGTTTCGAAATGCTTGGAAACTGGTCGCTTGGTGATTATTTTAAAAAAGAATCAATCGGATTTTCTTATGAATTTTTGACAAGTCCAAAATGGCTTAATCTTGATCCAAGAAAACTTTCTGTAACAGTTTTTGCCGGCGATGAAAATGCTCCGCGAGATGAAGAAGCTGCTGGTTATTGGAAAGAAAACGGAATGAGTGAAGATAAAATTGCGTATCTTCCTGCAAGCGATAACTGGTGGGCGGCAGGTCCTACAGGTCCGTGTGGTCCGGATACAGAAATTTTTTATTGGGTTGGAGACGGACTTCCGCCAGAAGGCAGCAATAAGGGTACAGATAGCGAAAACTGGATGGAAATCTGGAATAATGTTTTTATGCAGTACAATCGCGTTGATGAAAAAACATTAGAGCCTCTTCCTAAGAAAAATGTTGATACTGGAATGGGTCTTGAACGTACAAATTGTATTTTACAGGGTAAAACATCAGTTTATCTTACAGAAGTTTTTCAGCCTGTTATTGCAAAAATAGAAGAACTCTCAAATTACAAATACGGTACTAACGAAGAAAAAGATTCAAGTGTCCGCATTATTGCAGATCATAGCCGTGCTTCAGTTTTTATTCTTGGAGATCAAAAAGGAGTTACTCCAGATAGAGTTGGCGCTGGTTATGTTTTGCGCCGTTTGATTCGTAGAGCAGTTCGTCACGGAATGAAGCTTGGAATCGATAATGATTTTATGGCTCAGATTGCTGACGTTGTAATTGCTAATTTTAAGAATGCATATCCGGAACTTGAACAGAATCAGGAAAAAGTAAAAAAAGAACTTACATTGGAAGAAGAAAGATTCCGCGCTACGCTAAAAAAAGGCGAGGCTGAATTCCAGAAGATGCTTCCAAATTTAAATAAAAATCCTAAAAAAATCATTAGCGGAAAAGTTGCATATAATCTTTATGAAACTTACGGTTATCCGCTTGAACTTACGCAGGAACTTGGCAGGGAAAACGGTTTTACTGTTGACGTGGAAGGCTTTGCGGAATGTGAAAAAAAACATCAGGAACAAAGTCGTTCAGTTGAAGCTGGAAAAGCAAAGGGCGGAATTGCCGAGCAGTCTGATGTGGCTACAAAGTATCATACCGCAACACATCTTTTGCAGCAGGCTTTAGTTGATGTTCTTGGTTCGCAGGTTGCGCAGAAAGGTTCAAACATAAACAGCGAACGTATGAGATTTGACTTTACTTTTGAACGCCCAATGACAAAAGAAGAAATTCAAAAGGTAGAGGACATTGTAAACGAAAAAATCCAGGAAGATTTGCCTGTTACGATGGAAGTTATGGATCTTGATCAGGCAAAAAAAGAAGGTGCACGTGCTTTATTTGTAAACAAATACGGCGAGCAGGTAAAAGTTTATACAATCGGTCGCGATGCAAAAACTGACTGGTATTCAAAAGAAGTTTGCGGTGGTCCTCACGTGCAGCATACAGCGCAGATTGGTAAGTTCAAAATTGAAAAAGAACAGTCTTCTTCTGCGGGAGTTCGACGCATTCGGGCTACAATTTCCGGCGGTTTACCGCTTGATAAATAGTTTTTTAATCTTTGAAAACATTAGAAGTGTTTTTTTAGATGCCTTTTTGTAACTAAAACAGCAAGATTCTGTTTATAAGATAGACTTGCTGGATTTTTTAAAGATTATTTTAATAATGAGGAATTTTATGAAACGTTTGGCAGTAGGGCTTGCCCTTTTACTTTCTTTTACAGGAATGGCTTTTGCACAGAATGATTTTACAGTTCTTGCAACAGTTAAACTTGATAAAAATGAGTCAATTACGCTTAAGAATTTGAAGGCACGTACAGCTTTTATTCAAAAGCAGTATGATGCGTATGGAATTAAAATCGACACAGTTGAGCAAAAAAAGACAATTCTTGACAATTTAATTTATGAAAAACTGATTACTCAGGCAGCACAGAAGGAAGGTCTTGTTGTTACAGACAGCGAGGTTGACAATGCTTTTTTAAGTACATTTTCTCAGAGACTTGGAACTCAGGTTGCAGAATCTCAGCTTTCTGACATAATAAAGTCTCAGACAGGAATGACTCTTGATGAATATATCAAAAAAGAATCTTCTATGAGCCTTGCAGAATTTAAAGAATACCAGCGCAATACAATTCTTGTTCAAAAATACGTTTACTCAAAGAAGTATGATGAACTAAAGAAGGCGGTTCCTACTGATGAGCAGATTCGTCAGGCTTATGATATGAATAAGTCAGTTTTTGTTCAAACTGATATGGAAAAACTTTTCCTGGTTATTGTTCCTTTTACTTCTAGTGAGGTTGAGGCGAAGGCAAAGGCTGAGTCTATTAAAAATCAGTATTTAAAAGATAAAAAAATCACTTCGATTATAAATAATGTTGATAACGGCAAGGTTTATGTTGCTCAGGAACGCTATGTTCAGCAGTCTCAGCAGCAGGCTCAGATTTTAGGTTGGTCTTATGACAAAATTACAGAACTTTTTGCAAAAGATGAAGGTTTTGTAAGCGATGTTATAAAAACAGACAGCGACTATCAGTTTTATGCAGTTGAAAAAAAGTATCCTGCAAAAATGCTTGGCTTAAGTGATGTTGTTCAGCCAGATTCAAATTACACTGTTTACGAATATATCAAGGCAAATTTGACACAACAGCTGCAGCGTCAGATGTATGAGCAGCTTGTAATGGATTTAGGAAAATCTCTTGATACAGCAGGAAATGTTGACCGCAAAAAAACAGGCGCGGCTCTTGAATCTTTGCTAAACTGGTAATCCGGTTAAGGAAGTAAAAGTGTCTCGAAGAAAGGGCCGTATTTTAGCATTTCAAGCGCTTTATTCTTATGATGTAGGGCATGTGCCTTTGGAAGAACTTCTTAAATTTGAATGGGAAAAAGAGCTTGAAAAGGAAGTTGTTTTTGAAGGTTCAGATGAAACTGAAGACGCAAAATCAAATTCTGAAGAAATAAATCTGGAAACTTATGATTTTGCACGGATTTTAATAAGCGGAACAATAAATCACCTTGATGAAATTGATTTTCTTATAAAATCGCATTTGTCTAAAAATTGGAAATTTGATCGAATAAATAAAGTTTCTCTTGCTGTAATGAGAATCAGTATTTTTGCACTTCTTTATCAGAAAGAAATTACTCCTTCAATTGTAATTGACGAGGCTGTTTCGATTGTAAAAGATTATGGTGAAGAAGGTTCTTACAAATTTGTAAATGCAATTCTAGACAATATAAAAAAAGAGATTTCTGTTTGAAAAATAAATTTTTTGCTGCGACACTGGTTTTTTTTCTGGTGTCGCTTTTTGTTTCCTGCTCATCTTCTTCGCGTAGTAATTCTTTTTTTTCTGCGCTTGATTCAGTTGATTCATTTATTGCAGCCGGCAGCACAGAAGATGCTGTAAAAGACTTAAAATCGCTGCAAAAAAAAGCTTACAGTTCCTATGAATTTCTTGCGATTTACAAACGCTATGTTCAGCTTGGCGAAACTGACTGTGCTGAGGAAATTCTTTTAAAAGGACTGAAAAAACTTCCTGATAATGCAGAACTTTGTGCGGTTTATTCTGTTTTTTTAATGCGGCAAAATAGATTTTATGATGCTTATCCGTATGCGATGAATCTTTTGGATACAAAATATTCTTCAATAAATTCGGAATGTATGCTGTCTCTTGCACTTGATGAACCTTTTAATGCAGAACTTATTTTTAGTGGAAAGGGATTTTCTAAAAAAGTCAGAAATGCAGCAAAAAAGAATTTTGAAAAATCTTTAAAAGAAAATGAAAAAATTTTAAAAAAACAAAAAAAACTTGCTCAAAAAGCACAGCAAAAATCAGAAAATAAAAAAGAAATTTTAGAAAATCAAAGCGTACAAAGTCAAAAAGAAAATATTTTTTACGACGAGCGCTTTATTCCGATTTATAAAAATGCTTATTCCGCTTCAAAAAACAGCAGGTGGCTTTTTAATGCTGCATCAATTTATATGAGAAATGGCCGTTTTGATGACGCTTTGTTTCTTTATCCAAAAAAAATTGCCAGCAAAGAAGACGCTTTATTTTGGACCTATGTTTTTTATGATTCTGGTGTTTATGATAAGAGTCTTGAATGTCTTTTGCAGGGTGAAAAATTTTTTACAAAAGATTTTAGGCTTTTTGAGATTTTGGCAATTGAATCAGACAATTATTATATTCTTGAAGACGACGAAAATTGTAAGAACGTGCGCTCAAAAATCATCAGCAAGTGGAACGAAATGCCTTTTTCAGAAAAAAAAGAATTTGATGATTCAAAATACGCATATTCTGTAAAAAATGCGCTTGCAAATAATGTCATTTATTATTCTTTACTTGGTGATGACAAAAGCCGCTATGAAAATTTAATTGCGGCGATAAATTTTTTCCCTTACTTTGAGGATACGCTTGCACTTTACGGAAATTTTGCAGTTGAACTTTCACGACGGCCACCCGAAGATGCTTTGTTGCAGGAACTCAGGCGGCGCAATTTTAAGACTTTAAAGATGGAAAAATCAGATGAAAATCCATTTGTTGAAGTAAGCGATGCAATTTTTCGTATGGACGAAGCAATTCAAAATGGTAAAACGGCAAAACTTGTTGTTGCTAAAGAAATGCTTGAAGATGAACTTCATCGTGATGAAATTGAAGTAAAATCAAATTCCCGCGTATGGCAAATGCTTGAAGAAAATTCTGGGCAGGATGGAAATATTGAACTTGAAATTATTCATTACGCGATTTCAAGACTGATGCAAAACGGAAACACAGAAGATGCGGAGCATTTTTTTAAAAAATTTATTGAGAAAAAAGAAGATTCTGAGTGTACGCTTTGGGAACTTGAGTACAAGGCTTATTTTTCGTCCTTAAATCAAAATTTTGATGAACCTTTGCAGCGTTATTCTCAAATTGTAGAAAAGTATTCTGCACGGTCGCCTTTTCTTGACTGTGAGGGGCGAAATGAAATTCTTGTAAATTCCTGCGTGAATCTTGCAGTTATTTATAACGGAACTGATCGTAGTGAAATTGCGCTTGAAATGCTGAATAAGGCCTTAGGTCTTTGTAATTCTGCGGAAAAAAAATCAGAGATTTTGTACAGAATGGCTTCAATTTATTACACGTTTGGAAATTTGCGGGATTCTGTGCGAACTTTGCAGTATTCAATCAATTTGAATGAAAAAAATAAAAAATCCCGTATCCTGCTAAAAAGAATTCATGAAGACAGCCACCGCTGATTTTTTTGTTCTGATAAAATAAAAAAAATTTGACGATTTTTCAAAAAATTCATATCTTTGAAGACATAAAGCGGAATGTTAAATAAAAACGCTTTATGATTTTGTAAATGGAATTTCTAGAAAAGTTAGAGTTTAGAAATCCGCACAAAATGCGGTGTTTTTAGAAATTCACTAAAATATTAAATTTTTGGAGGAAGATAATGAAAATTAAACCTTTAGCAGATCGTGTACTTGTAAAACAGGCTGCAGCTGAAACAAAAACTGCTGGCGGACTTATTATTCCTGATACAGCACAGGAAAAAACACAGCAGGCTACAGTTGAGGCTGTTGGCCCAGGAACTGAAAAAGAAAAAATTACTGTAAAAGTTGGTGATAAAATTCTTTACGATAAATATGCAGGAACAAATATTAAAATAGACGGCGATGATTATCTTATTTTAAAAATGAGCGATATTATTGCTGTAGTTGAGTAATTTTGACCTCAAAAAGATATTTTCTTTTTTCAGTGCGTCAAATTGACTCAAAAAGAAATTGAAAAATCAGAAGTGTGTCGTTTTGGCACACTTTTTTTTGTTTAATAGACAATTTTCCCTTTTTAACTCACAAATCTTTTATAAAATCACAAAAGTTAGTGTAAAAATTTATGAAAATTATTTAATTTTTTATATCTTTTACAGCACTTCAGATTTATTTTGCAGAATTTTGTCCTTTTTTTAGTAACTTTTCTAATCGTTTGAAAAAATAAAAAAAATATTTCTGTTTTTATTAACTTGGCACGTAATTTGCTTGTATATAAGCATAAAACTTAAGTTAAAAGAGGTAGCAATATGAAAGAGTATTCAGCAAAAGATTTAGATGTAATCAATCTTCACTTAAAGGACATCAATAAAATTCCGCTTTTAAAGCCTGATGAAGAAACTGAATTGGCTCGCAAGGCTGCTGCTGGCGACAAGAATGCTAGAGATAAACTTTTAACTTCAAATATGCGCTTTGTTGTAAATGTTGCAAAAAAGTATCAGAATCGTGGACTTGAGCTGGAAGATTTAATCAGCGAAGGATATATCGGATTGATTGAAGCTGTTGAAAAATTTGATGTAACGCGCGGATATCATTTTATTTCGTATGCTGTCTGGTGGATTCGTCAGAGTATTCTTAAGGCAATTTCTGAAAAGGGTCGGGGAATTCGATTACCTATGAATAAAACAAATGAACTTGCTCAGATTGAAAAAGCTCAAAAATCTATTCATCGCGAAGGAAACAAAAGCGAGGATGAAGAACTTAGCGAAATAGCGTCTATGCTTGGAATGACAAAATATCATGTGAGAGAAATGATGGATATTTCCCGTGAAGTTTTGAGTCTTGATGCTCCTGTTTGTGCTGATGAAAATGGAAAATCAACTTTGGGAGATTTTTTGCAGAATGATTCTTCAAGCGATCCTCTTGAACAGGCACTTAGTATTTCGCTCAAAGATACAATCAATTCAGTTTTGAACAGTCTTGATCAAAAATCTGCTGAAGTTCTTAGAATGAGATATGGTTTGAACGGCGGAGAAGGAATGTCTTTGGCTCAAGTTGGTGCTCATTTTAATCTTACAAAAGAAAGAATCCGCCAGATTGAAAAAAAGGCAATTTCTAAAATTCAGAATTCTTATCGTTCAGATTTGCTTTCTGATTATGTTGTTGCCTGATTTTGAAGAGAATTTTGAACTTGCATAAATGCGTCGTAGCGTGCGAGCGTAAGAAGTTTTTTATCACGTTCTAAATCTGCGATGCCTAAAGTTAAATATCCTGACTGAGTGGTTCCGGTAATTTCTCCGGGACCTCTTAGTTTTAAATCCTGCTCCGCAATATAAAACCCGTCAGTGCTTTCGTGCAAAGCTTTCATCCTTTCTATTCCAATCTGACTTATATTTTTGCTGTAAATCAAAAAACAGTATGATTGAAGCGAACTTCGTCCAACGCGACCTCTGAGCTGATGAAGTTCCGCAAGCCCAAAACGATCTGCATGTTCTATTACAATACAAGTTGCGTTTGCAACATCAACTCCAACTTCAACAACTGTTGTTGCAACAAGAATTTGAGTCTTTCCGCTGTAAAAATCATTTAAGATTTTATTTTGCTCTTCCTCATCGATTTTGCTGTGAATTATTGCACAGTTGAATTTTGGGTAAACTTGTTCTGACAAAAATTTATACATTTCTTCTGCGGATTTTAGTGTTGAAGTGTTCTTAGAAGAAGCTTCATTTTGTTCAAAAAAATCTTTTTGGTTTTTATTTGAAATTTCTTGCTCTGAATTTTCTTCTTCAGCAATCCGCGGATAAACAAAATATGCCTGATGCCCCGCTTCGAGTTCTTTTCGTACGGCTTCGTAAACATTCTGTTCGTGTCCCATCGCCGTAAGATAAGTAAGAATTTGTTTTCTTCCATTTGGCATCGTTTTTATTGTGCTTACATCAAGATCTCCGAATGCCGTGAGTGCTAAAGTCTGCGGAATTGGAGTTGCACTCATCATAAGCAAATTTGGTGTTTGGGTGAAATTTTCGTTGGAAAATCTTCCCTTGTTTACAATTGACTCTCTTTGCGAAACGCCAAATTTGTGCTGCTCGTCGATTATTGCAAGCCGTAAATTTTTATATTGAACCTGCGTGCTAAAAAGTGCGTGCGTTCCAATCACAATGTTGATTTGTCCGTTTTTTAGGGCAGAAAGTAAATTATTTCTTCCTTTTGATTTTAAATTTCCTGTTAAAAATGCGACTTTTACTCCGATTGCTTCTAGAATTTTTGCAGCGTTTTCGGCGTGCTGCTTTGCAAGAAGTTCTGTGGGCGCCATAAGAGCACATTGTCCACCGTAGTCAATTATTCTAAGGCTTACAAAAAAAGCTACAAGTGTTTTTCCGCTTCCAACATCTCCTTGTAAAAGACGCTGCATGCTGAACGGATTTTTTTCAAGTTTGTCTAGAGTGTTTCGTAAAAGATTTGCTTCGTTTTCGCTCCTGTCAATTTCTTTATTCATTTCCTGAATTACATTCATCTGGTCTTGAGTCAAGCCAAACGGAAGCCGCTCGAAAAGTTGTGTTTGGCGCGGAGAAAGTTGATTTTTAAATTCATCTTTTGAAAGTTCAGACTTTACATTTTGATTTTGAAGAAAAATAGATTCGTTTTCTAAAGAATTTTCCTGGAATTTTGGCAGTGTTCCGCGATGATCTAATGTTCTAAGTGCAAGTTTGTATTCAAATTGATAAAGTTCTTCGTAAATTAAGGTTTTTCTTGCTTCGGCAAGCTGTTCAAAATTTTGTGGAACATGAATGGCGCAGATTGCATTTGCTTTGTGAAAAAGATTTCTCGCTCTTAAAACTGACTCTGGAACTTCGTCATCAATTGCCTTTCCGTAGAGTTTTATTGCAGAAGCAACAGCATTGCGGTAATTTTTTTGTGAAAGTCCTTCAGTAAGTCCGTAGATTGGCAGAATTCCGCTGTTTGGAAGATGGAAATTCTTAAAATCAGAAAGCTCACCTTCGTATGCAAGTTTTTCAACTTCAAATGAACTTGACTGGAGTTCTCCGTATTTTACAGCAAAATGACCGGTAACGCAGGCAATCGAACCTTCTGGCAGAGTTTTTTCTAAAAAGGCACGGTTAAATGCTATAAGACTTGCGTTTGTGCTTCCATC
>CAVCIJ010000248.1:0-2233 GCA_963601995.1 bacterium
GGCGCTGTAGCTCAGCTGGATTAGAGCATCTGCCTTCTAAGCAGAGGGTCGGCAGTTCGAGTCTGCCTCGCGTCAAGAAAAGCATCTGTTTTTTACAGATGCTTTTTGTGTTTTAAAGTGATTTTTGAAAAATAGTTTTTTGCAAAGAAAAATTAATCATAATCTTCTTCGCTAATCGTAACAGAACCAAGATGAAGAGCCTTACTATACGACTGAGAAAAAGAATTATCGCGTCCTACAGAAATTGCATACATATCCACATACCACTTTCCTTCCTCAGTTACAGAACTTGAGTAGGTAACATCATCATCGCCTGATTTTGGAAGAGGATTATAGTCATCATCAGAATTAAAATTAAATCCGTAATCAGAATTGATTGAACGTCGCGGATAATAAAGTGTTTCAATGGAAGAATCATCACTGTTTGTAACAGCTTTACTTCCAATACAAATAGCGTTTTTATACTCGTCAGTGCTTTCTGGAATATCCATAAGCCTTATATAGCAGTATTTGTTTACTCCAGAAGCCTTTACAAGCGGAGTTACAGTTCCAGTACTCGTATTTAATGACTGATATTTCTGGCTGTCTATAAGATACTCGGCAGCCCCCGCAATATTTGTGGAATCGCTATTGTAAGTGTCAACCTTAGAAATAACGTTTGTCATCGTTGTAACGTTATTATAGATTTTGTAATAAACTTCAGTTCCAACAAATTTAAACTCAGAATCGCTCCCTATGTAAGTATAATTAACGTCACTTGAAGCTGCAGTTTCATTTGTCATAAAACTGAAAAAATCTTCAATTTTATCTGAAGAATCATAGTAAGGCTGATGAATTAAAGACGGCGGATCCAGATAATAAAAACTTTCAAGTCCACAGGCAAAATTTAAAAACAAAAAAGAGCATACCGCAAGAAAATACAAAAACTGTTTCATTATGTATCTCAGTGAATATGCTCTTTTCATAGAAAAAAAAAATCCCTTAATTGATTTTTCCCGCAATTTTTAACGCAATAAGACGACTTTGAGCAAGTTCTGTCCATTCATCATCAGGATAAGAATCAACAAGTTTACTATAAGCATTCTTAGCATTTTCATAATTTTCTAATTTTTCAGCAACACGACCCTGTGTAAAAAGTGCATGGGAAACAAGATAAAAATCCTCAGAATCACAGGCAAGCGCATAAAAATTATATGCATCTTCCAAATTTCCAAGTTCTTCACTGCAAACACCTGCATTGTAACAGGCAACAGGACTTGTATATGCTTTCTTAGAAGACGAAGCGGCCTTTTTGTATGAATTCAGTGCCTCTTCATAATTTTTCTGAGAAAAATAAATATCAGCAGCAAGAAGATTTGCTCTTGTACCAACAACACCAGACTTAGATACATAAGCACTAAGTTCGGCAATGGCAGAATTTTTGCGTTCAGCAATTTCTTCTTCTGAAAGATTTTCAGAATCTTTTGTATATGAATATTCAATGGAATCAACAGCCTTAATTCCTTTTTTAATTCCAAAATCTCTAACTGCAAGACAAACACAAAGAACAACAGCCGCAAGAACAAGCACGCAGAAAATAATCAGCAAAAGCTTTCTATTTTTTGACACAAAGCCTTCAAGCTTTTTTTCAGCATTTTTTTCTTTTTTTTCTGACTTCATTGTAATAACATTTTCTGACATAAAAAATCTCCCGTAAAAACATAAGACGTTTTCAAGCCGTTCTGTCAATTCGGCTTGCATCTGCAAATATCACGATTATATATATTTAGCAAATCTTTGTCAAAGAAAACGGACAGCAGCCTGGCAAAAGACAAAACTATGCCTTAATTCCAAATTCATTCATCAGTTTTGAAACATAAGTTCTTTGAACCTGAAGAATTTTTGCCGCCTTAGTCTGATTTCCATTGCATTCATTTAAAACCTGAATGAGATAATTTTTCTTAAAGCAGTTAACTGCATTTTTTAAACCACGATCATCATTTAAAGACGAATTATCAACAAGCATAGACAAACTCTCGTTAGTAGTGCTTTTTTCTTGAATTGGAAGCCGAAGATCACTTACTTGAATTAAAGGAGGCTCGCCAATTATACAGGCTCTTTCAACAGTATTTTCAAGTTCACGAATATTTCCAGGCCATCTATATGAATAAATAACTTTTTTTGCATTCTCAGAAAAGCCTGTAAAATCCTTATGAATTTCACTTTTAAATTTTGCAAGAAAATAATCACAAAA
>CAVCIJ010000249.1:0-6070 GCA_963601995.1 bacterium
GTTAACAAAAAGCGTGGTTTTTAACAAAATAATTTGACGGTTAAGAAAACGTCCTATGTTAACACGCCGATTTTTCTTTGCTAAGAAAATGTCTTCGATATTACGCGCGTGCCGCTGCTTACTGATAAAATTTCCGCTGATAAAGAAATCATTTGTTAACAAAAAACATAGTTTTTTACAAGAATTCCAGCGGTTAAGAAAAAATCTTTTTCATTACACGCCGCGTGCGCTTACTGATGAAACTTCTGCTGAAAAAAAAATCTTTGTGTTAACAAAAAGCGTGGTTTTTAACAAAATAATTTGACGGTTAAGAAAACGTCCTCTGTTAACACGCCGATTTTCTTTGCTAAGAAAATATCTTCGACATCACACGTGCGCTGATTTACTAACAAAATTTCCCTTTTAACAAGAAAACTTTTTCGTAACAAGAAAATTTCCCTCTTAACAAGAAAAATCTCTGCACAAGCAAATTCTCAAAGAAAACAAAAATCACAATGCAAAAATTTACAAAAACAATAGTAAATTCTGAAAATTTTCAACATAATAAGGCACATCGAAACAACTGCACTTTTTAATCTGAGCCTACGTTGCTGGAGGAAATATGCCTATAAAAATAGATTCAGACCTGCCTGCTCACAAACAGCTTGAAAAAGAAAATATTTTCGTAATGACGCAGGATCGCGCCGCAAAACAAGATATTCGTCCGCTAAAAATTGCAATTGTAAATCTTATGCCAACAAAAGAAGTTACCGAAACCCAGCTCCTGCGTCTTCTTTCAAATACTCCACTTCAGATTGACATTTCGCTCGTTCAGATGACAAGCCACATTTCAAAGCACACAAAAAAGCAGCACCTCGACAAATTCTATATTTCTTCACAGGAAATGATGAAAAATTCTTACGACGGAATCATTATTACAGGTGCGCCCGTAGAACAGCTTCCGTTTGAAGAAGTTGATTACTGGAGCGAACTTTGCCGCATTATGGACTTTGCAAAAAACAATGTTTTTTCTTCGCTTTACATTTGCTGGGGAGCAATGGCAGGACTTTACTATAACTACGGAATTCAAAAGCACATTGTAAGCGAAAAATTTTCAGGCATTTATTATTCCCAGCCGCTCGACAGGAACGAACCGCTTTTGCGCGGATTTGACGACTATTTTCCAGTTCCAACATCCCGCTACACTTACATCAAAGCAGAAGACATAAAGGCAAACAAAAAACTCAAACTTTTAGCAAAATCTGACGTTACAGGTCTCACAATAGCAAAATCAAAAGATAACCGCCAGTTTTTTATGACAGGTCATCTCGAATACGATCCAGAAACATTAGCCGGCGAGTACAAACGCGATCTTGCAAAAGGCTTAAATCCAAAAATTCCGCACAAATATTTTATAGACGATGATCCTTCAAAAGGCGTAATTTCAAACTGGCGGAGTACAGCGCATCTTTTTTACTCAAACTGGCTGAATTATTACGTTTACCAGGAAACTCCGTACAGACTCGGCGACATTGCAAAATCCTAAAATTTTTTTTTGTAATTTTTTGGAGCGAATTTTCTTTTCATTAAAAAATTTATTTTTCGCACTTCGTGCTCTGCCTTAAACTTCTCTATAAACCGGCTATGCGCGGCTCCGCTATTCGCTCCGTTGCTTCGCAATGCCTGCGGCACCGCTCCTATCCGGGCTAAGTCTCTTTAATTTTGAACATGAATAAAAGTAAGTTCGTGCTTGTTGTAATTTAAATGCACAACGCGGCTGTCAGGAATAGACTCAAATTCTTTTATTAAGTTCCAGTTTATTTCGCCCTGCATTTTTATAGTACAAATCATTTTTTTAGTAAGCCCAGAATCAAGCCATTTTTTTATCCATTCCAAAAGTCTTTCAGGATAACAAATTACGTCACTAAAAACCCAGTCGCACTTTCCAATTTGTTCAGGTGTTAAAGTAAAGGCATCGTGCGCCAGAAATTTTATATTTGAATTTTTCATAAGATTTGGAGCAAGTTCACTTCTGTCAACTGCAAAAACTCTTGCACCCAAATTTGCCAAAACCCAAGTCCAGCCACCAGGACAAGCCCCAGCTTCAAAACAATAGGAATTTTCATCAGGCAGAGACGCATTAAAAAAGTATTTTGCCAGACACAAACTTTCCTGAATTTTTAAATAAGCCCTGCTCGGCGGATTTTCGTGATCTTCTTCAAATAAAAGTTCTCCTCCAGGAAGAGAAGAAGAAGTTTTATCAGAAAACAAAATTTTGTGTTCATCAAGAAAAGTATAAATTCCTATTGGACTTTTAGGAATTTCGTAAGGAAAGTTTTTTCGCTTTAAATTTACGTGCGGAAGCTTTTCGCCAAGCAAAGCCGCTCTTCTAAAACAGGTAAAATTGTAAGGAGCCCAGGATCTTTGAATTTCGCGCAGGGCAGATGAAGAGTCTCCAATTGAATCAAATTTTAAAATCTGAGGATTAAGAAAAACGTCCTTTGCAAAATAAGGCAGTTTTGTTTTATCAACCGTAAAATTTTTCAAGTAAAGTACATCGCCAAAACTCTGCAAATTTTTTACATCAGCGGCAAAACGATTTTCAAGTTCGCCAATTAAAATTTCCTTCATTTCTGGAAAAGCTAAAAATGCACTTCCGCCCGCTTCTTCTTTAAAAAATGCCATAATGTGTGCCTGTTTTACTGAATAATATTTGCTGAGGAAGCAATAATAAGATTTTTGATATCACCGTCATTTTCTGATTTTTTACCCTGAACTTTTAAAAAATCAATTCCGGCTTTTAATTTTGGGGTATCTGGGGAATATAAAATTTTAAATCCTATGGCAGTTTCAGACGAATCTTCTGAATGCCACATTGGGTGAACCATAAGATTTAAAGTGCCAAGACTGGAATTTGCAAAATCCACAGAAATTTTGTAGTCATTTTCTAAATCCAAATTCACAGGATTTGGAAAGTGAACTTTGCAGCCAGAAGAACTTATGTCATTGAGAACTCCGGGTAAAGCACAAATTTGAGTGGCACTCACACGACCAATTTCTTCAAAGCGCTCGGCTTCCCTGTTTTCGCGTTTCATAACTGAAAATTATGTATTTTAAACACAATTTTTGCAAGCATCGAAAAAAAGAGAAAAATGATGAAAGTTTTCCTAGAAAAAGAAAATATTTAGTTGCCCTTGCCTACTAGACACATCCATTCTGCCTGAGCACACAAGGTATCGCCTACATAGGCTTTTCCTGCCTGCACAACCATATTTTTTGTAGCACGCTTATTCACAACTTCCATACGAACTGTGTCGCCTGGACGCACCTGATGCTTAAATTTTACGTTGTTCACTGTGGCAAGAAAGAAAAGGCTTCCTTCGTCAAACTTTTTTTGCAGACTCAAAGCCGCACCACCGCCCTGTGCCATTGTTTCAATCAGAATTACGCCCGGCACAACTGGATATTCTGGAAAATGCCCTTTAAAAAAGAAGTCCTCTTCTGTGAACTTTCGTGTACAAACACATCCGTTTTCATCGCAACTTTCGATTGTGTCCACAAACAAAAAAGGCTTTCTGTGTGGCAAAAGACTTTCAATATCGGTAAAAGGTAAATCCATATTTTTCTCCAATAAAAAGGCAGGCATAAAACATCAGTTTTAGGATTGCCTTTTTAAGCACATTCGTAACGAAATGAGAATGTGCAGTAAATAATAAAGTTTGCAACGCAAACTTTTAGAATACAAAAGACTAATCTGCTCTAACAGACTTTCTGCGTGCGCCGCCCGCATGCGTTAGGGATTGCAGGTGCGCGAAAGCGTTCGCACAGCGAATGGAGCGAAAGCGGAACACCGGAAAGCCCGGTGCCACAAGCGCAAGATTGTGGCAAACGCCCAAATTTTAAATTTTCTTGAAAACCAAAATTCCGTTGTGACCGCCAAAACCGAAGTTTCCGCTCATTGCAACTTCAACTGGCATTTCAAGACCCTTGTTCGGTGTGTAGTCAAGATCGCAGCCGCCTTCAACATCAGGCTCGTCAAGATTTATTGTAGCAGGAATGTACGAATCAGAAATCGCCTTGCAGCAAATCATCGCTTCAAGAGAGCCGGCATTTCCAAGACAGTGACCCGTCATTGATTTTGTTGATGAAATATGAAGTTTTTTTGCAGCTTCGCCAAACGCAATGTGAAGCATTTTTGTTTCGCCCGAATCATTTAAATGTGTTGAAGTTCCGTGTGCATTGTAATATGTAACTTCCTCAGGTTTTACGCCGGCATCTTTCATTGCAAGGGTCATTGCCTTTGCACCACAAATTCCATCTGGATTTGGAGCTGTAAGATGGTAGCCGTCAGAAGAAGCACCGTAACCTGCAAGTTCAGCATAAATTTTTGCTCCGCGTGCTTTTGCGTGCTCGTATTCTTCAAGAATTAAAATTGTTCCGCCTTCGCCCATTACAAATCCATCGCGTTTTTTATCAAATGGTCTGCTTGCTTTTTCAGGTTCATCTGCAAATCCGCTTGAAAGAGCCTGTAAAACAGAAAATCCAAGATTTGCAAATCCGTTTTGTGTTGATTCAGCACCGCCTGCAAGAATTACGTCGTAGCGTCCGCTTCTGATTTCGTCAAGTGCGTTTCCGATTGCATCTGTTCCTGAAGCACAAGCCGTAGAAACTGTATGTGTTGCACCGTGAATTCCAAAAACCATTGAAATATTTCCTGCACCTTCATTTGGAATGAGCATTGGAACTGTCATTGGAGGCATTCTTGTAAATCCTGATTCAAAATAACTTTTCATTGATGATTCTGTAACTTCAAATCCACCGATTCCAACTCCAAGATAGACCGCAGCATTTTCAAGAACTTCCTTGTTTTCTGCAAGATTTGCATCGTCAAGAGCCTGCTTTGCTGCAGCAACTGCATACTTTGTAAAGCGGGCCATTTTTCTTGCTGATTTTGGATCCATAAATTTTGAAACATCAAAATCTTTTACTTCGGCAGCATATTTTACTTTAAAAGCACTTGTATCATAATAAGTGATTGGAGCAACTCCGCTTTTTCCAGCCTTGATTGCACTCCAGGTTTCTTCAACACTGTTTCCAACAGGACTTATACAGCCCAAACCAGTAACCACAACTCTACGCATAATCTCTCCTATTTTTTATGATTAAAGGGAATCTGAAAAAAAAGTGATTTAAGATTTCCTTTAAGAACAATGCAAGTACGAAAAACAAAGTCGCAAAATTTTTGCATTCTGAAAAAACTTAATTCTATTCTGACAAAATATCAAAAAGTGTCAGATTGTTAGCTCATCGTACAGGAAATATCCTCTTTTTGCAACCGATTTTTACAGAAAGAAGATTAAGTTGTAACAAAAAGACTGTTTTTAACTGGAAATTCCGGCAGTTAAGAAAGAGTCTTCTTGTAACACGCAATTTTTTTTTGATAAGAAAGTATCTGCGACATTACACGCGTGCGTGCTTACCAATAAAATTTCGCTGATGAAGAAAAAATTTTTTCGTAACAAAAAGACTGTTTTTAACTGAAAATTCCGGCAGTTAAGAAAGTGTCTTCTTGTAACACGCAGCACTGTTTTTAACAAAAAATTCAGACGGTTAAGAAAAAGTTTTCTTGTAACACGCAATTTCTTTTGCTAAGAAAGCATCGGCGACATTACACGCGTGCGTGCTTACCAATAAAATTTCGCTGATGGAGAAAAAATTTTTTCTTAACAAAAAGACTGTTTTTAACTGGAAATTTAGGCGGTTAAGAAAGAGTTTTCTTTCTTGAACAAAACTTCCACCTGTAAAGAGCAGAAAATCAAATCAGCGCAAATTTACTTTTTTTTCAGTGATATTTTGAGATGAAGCAGACTTTTCGTTTTCCAAAGAATTTTCCCATTCAACATTTATTGTACGCTCGCTGATGTTCGGGATGCGCAAAAAAGTAAGGCAGTTTGCAGTGTGAACAATCAAACCTTTTTTATGAGAAACATAGGCAACAATAGGATCGCCAGGCTGTGGCTTGCAACACTGCGCCAGGGTAAATTTAAAGTTAGGACTGCCTTCAACACGGATTTTTCCAGTATACTGCCGT
>CAVCIJ010000250.1:0-4314 GCA_963601995.1 bacterium
GATAAGGATAGTTTATGCATTTTGCAAAAAAAATTTTTTTTCTGATTTTAAGTTTCTTTGTTTTTTCTATTGAAATTTTTGCGGCGTCAAAAACTGATACATCTATTTTTGCTGAACTTAAGAGTGCCTATTCAAGCGGAGCTTATCCTGGAGTAATTGAATATGCCGTTGAACTTGAAACTAAATATCCGCGCTCACTTTTAATGCCAAAAGTTTTTTTGTATAAGGGCGAAAGTCTTTATAAACTCAGCAGATTTGACGAGGCTTTAAGTTCTCTTGAAAACTGCATAAATCTGTCAGAAAAAGACAGTCAAACTCTGATTCTTGCATATTATTTTTCGGGGCTTTCTTATTTTGCAATGGAAAATTATCCCGAAAGTCAGGAAGCCTTTTACAATTCCTGTGCAGCTTATTCAAATGCAAAAAATAAAGGAAAATTTACTGAAAAAATTGACTTTGTTTATGAAAATTCAATTATGTACGCAGGTCAGGCGTTTTACAAAAATCATCAGTTTTTAAATGCTGAGCACCTTTTAGAAAACACGGTCTGCAACGGAAAAAATATTTCAAAGTCAGATTATGAAAATTCAATTTTAATGCTGTTTGATTCTTATCTTGAAAATGAGCATTATGACGAACTTATAAAAATTTTTCTTAATTTAAAAAATCTTCTTTTTAATCAAACTGAACAAAAACTTGCTGAAAATGGCGAATCATCTTTAAATGAAAATAATTTAAATCTTTGTGTTTACTACAAACTTGCACTTAATGCAGGCGAAGCTTACGAGAATAAAAAACAGTACAAAAATGCTTATGAGATTTACGCGGAAGTTCTTAACGGAAAAGATCCTCTTATGGCATCTCTTGCCCTTCAAAAAGCGTATTATGTTGCTTCGGAACATAAAAAAGAAGTTGGATCTGAGCCTGGAGAAATTCTTGAAAAGGTAAAAGAAAATCTTTTGGGTTACGAGGATCTTCTTGCTCAGTTTTGGGCAAGGCTTGCACTTGATTCCTATAATTCAGGCGACTTTAAAAAATCAGTTCAGTATTTTAATTTTTGCTCTCAAAATGACAGCGAAAAAAAATATTCGGCGCTTCAGGGACTTTATCTTGCATGCATAGAATCAAAAACAAATGTCGAAAAGGCGATTTCTACTTTAAATAAATTTTATTCAGAAAATTTGATTGATGAAAATCATGAATATTATCTAGATTATTTGAATGCTTACTCAAGATTTTATGCCTATGATTTTGACTGGCAAAAATGCTTTGACTGCGCAAAAATCGTGCGAGAATCCTGTGTGCAGAACAGGAAAAAATCTTATCTTATAGATGAATCAACTTTCTGGCAGTCGTTTGCGCTTTACAATCTTTCGCGTTTCAAAGAAGGACTTTTGTGCATCGAAAATATCTGCCCGATTACAAGTCAGAATTCTAACGGCGAAAAAGGTATTTGGTACAATGCAAATCTTTTGTATGCAAAACTTCTTGCAAAAAACGGATACGAAAATCAGTCTAAAAAAATGTTTGAATTGATTGAAAGTGCAGGTTTTTCTTCGGATGACAGGCTTGACTACGCAAAAATTCTTTTTTCAAACGGATTTGTAAATTCAAGTTTAAAACAATCACTTAGAGTTAACAGTGCAAATGCAGAATACATGAGTGCACTTTCTTATTTTAATACAGGCGATTATTTAAATGCCGAAAAACTTTTTGATGAATACATAAAATCAGGAAATCAAGAAAAAATTCTTTATGCCCAAATGTATCGCGGTTACTCAGAATACAAATTGAACAAAAATCAAGAGGCGTATGAAACTTTAATTGACTTTGCTTCAAAAAATAAAACTCATTCACTTGCATTTCCAGCCTGTATTACTGCCGGCAATGCAGCTCTTGAACTTTCGGACTTAAAAATGGCGTCTTCGGCTGCAAAACTTTCTCTTGATTGCGCATTAAATCAAAGTCAAAAAGAAGAGGCTCTTGTTTTTTGTGCGGATGTTTACACTGATGCAGGCGACTTTGAAAAAGCGGCTTCAATTTTGAAAAAATCTTCTGAGGAAAACAGCATCTTTGGAATGAAATCTCTTTACAAGATTGCCCAAATTTACGAAAAACAAAGATGCTATGATGACAGCGACAAAAAATATGCTGAACTTGCTTCAAGATTTTCTTCAAACGAACTTGCTGATGAAGCTTCTTACCGCAGGGGTGAACTTTACTACAGCGCGCAAAAATATCAGATTGCAATCAGCAGATTTAAAGAATATCAGAAAAAATTTATAAACGGAAAATTTCTGGATGCATCATATTTTTATATTGCCGACAGTTATGCAAGACTTTCGCAGGAAGATTTTGCAATTATTCAGTACAAAAATTTGATTGAGTTTATGCCGAAAAGTTCATACGTTTACAATTCACGTAAAAATCTTGCAAAAATTTACCGCTCTCAATCAAGATATTCAGAGGCACTTGAACAGATTGAAATTTTAATCCGCGACTTTAGCGAAGCAGCAAAAAAAGATTCACTTTACGAGCAAAAAGAAGAACTTGCTCTTTTAGCTTCAGGTGAAGATGAAACTTATGTAAAACTTCAGGGCGAATATAAATCAAAAGGTGCATCATCAACTTTTTCCGGGCGAATTTCCGGGACTGATTTGTGCGAATATATGTGGAAAAAAGATGAGTTAAAAGAAGATGCCTTTGTTCTTGCACTCGAACTTTATTCAATTCAGGCTGATGAAAAAAATCAGAAAAGAGAAGGAAAATACGCTGCAAGAACCGCAGTAATTCTTGCCGAGTACAAGCGCGCTAAAAATAGTGATGTTGAAAGTGCAAAACTTTATCTTGAGGCGGCAAAATTTGCGCGTGGTGCTGGAGAGCATATTCTTGCGCAAAGAGCACTTTATGGTGCGGTAGAATCTTTTTCTTCCGGCGGTTTAAAAGAAGATGCACGGCTTGCAAGTGAAAGTTTAACTGAACTTTATCCGGGCAGCGATTATGCAAAAAATGCAGCTCTTCTTCTTGAAGAATAATCATAAAATAAGGTTTAAAAATCATTTTTAATGAATTTTTAGAGAGTAAACAAAGCAAAAAGAGGTTTTTATGAAGTTACACAAAAAAAATTTAAAAAAATATATTTTAACTTTTGTTTTTGCAGTTTTAAGTTTTGCGGTTTTTGCAGAAGATTCAGACAATGAACTTGAAGCGGATTTTTCTGAAACTCAGATTATTTTGCCGGAAGTTACAAGTTCTGCAAGTGGCGAATCAATGCTTGCAGGAAAAGATGCCGTTCTGGATTTTTCAAATTTACTTCCTTCGTCTGAGCAAATTTCTTCTTCGCTGCCGGTTCTTCCTTATTCTCCAGTCGTTCAAAATGAAAAAAGTGCAGCAAGCTCTCAAAGTGAAGAGATTTTGCAGAAGTCAGTTTATATTGAAGGACTTTTAGGCGGCGGCTATCCTGGATTTTTTACAGGCGATTTTTCAGTTTACAAAAATTCCGGCGATTCACCATTTTTGCTTAGATTTATGCACGAAAGCATTTACGGTTATGCACAAAATCTTCCTGCTGACGGATATTTTGACAGCAGTACAGTTTTGCACGGTGAAAAAAAATTTACTGCCGGTACATTCAGTTTTAAAGTTGATGCTGATTACGACACTTCATGCTACGGACTTCAGTCTAAAAGTGACGCATTTTTTGATTTGAATGCACAGACAATTTCTTCGTCGGACTATGCAGTTTGGGAACTTCCGCATAATTTTGCCTTAAAGTTGAATTTTGACGGAGAATATTACACCCGCTACGGAGGAAAAATTCCAGGCAGCCTTACTTCTTTAAGAGCGCAGGAAAGCAAAGTTGATGTGCTGAACTTAAATCCGTCTTTTAGTGCAATGTGGCATAACGATTTCTTGCATTTTGATTTGACTTCCGCTTATGATTTTGAATCATTTTTAAGCCCAGTTGAATTTTTTGAAGATGATGAAATTCCTCAAATTTCAAAAATCCATCGTGGTGAATTTGATTTTGCAGGCGGCTACGTTTACAACAACGACGAAACTTTTACTCACATTGATTTAAGCGTTTCT
Organism: bacterium; assembly: GCA_963601995.1. Lineage (GTDB taxonomy): Bacteria > Spirochaetota > Spirochaetia > Treponematales > Treponemataceae > Treponema_D. Next base: position 4,090 of record CAVCIJ010000250.1, read on the forward strand.
GGCGGCGTTGTAATTGGAAATGAAATCGGTCAAAGTCTTCCTGTAATTCCGAGAGCCTTAGTTGATTTTGTTTACGAAGGAAAATATGGTTCTGTTTTAAGAAGTTTTAATGTGAATATTTCAGGCGGACTTGATTCATCTGGAAAAATTTTCTGAACTTGAAAAGGCTTTTAAGTTTACAAGTTGTTCCTATCTTCCAGGCGAAACTTCAGTTTTGTTTGCAAG
>CAVCIJ010000251.1:0-3613 GCA_963601995.1 bacterium
CCTTACAATCAAGGATTTTGAAGAAACCGAAGATAGCCGCATTTACACTTTAGGCTTCCCGAACAAAGAAGTTGAAGACGGATTTTTAAACGCAATCCTGCCAAAGTTCATAAGTGTTCCAGACGATGACCTTGGGCTTTCTGTTGACTACCTGCGCAAAGCCTTTGCCGCAAACGAACTTGAATACGCAATGCGCATTGTAAAGGCGTGTTTTTCCGACATCCCGACAATCGTGCAGAAAAATATGTGCGAAAACTTTTACGAGGCGATTACCCACGTGCTTTTCAGAATGACAGGCTTTGATGTTGTAAGCGAAATGCAGTCAATTTTCGGGCGCAGCGACATAATAGTTACAACTCAGACTGACGTTTACATTTTTGAGCTAAAAACCGTTCCTCCAGCAGATTTTGAAAAAGGCGTAGAAGCTGCCCTAACTCAAATTGAAAAGAAAGGTTACGCAGAACGCTACTCAGTAAGCGGAAAAACCACCCACAAAATCGCGCTTGTTTTTGCTGATGATGCGAGCGGCGTGCTTGGCTGGAAGGAAGAAAAATAAACTTTCTTAGATGCTGAAAATCAAGTTCAGCATAATATAGGGAAAATTAATCTAGATACAGTCAGCAAAATTTAAAAACTTCCCTAGCTCTACAAAAATACATTGTAAGTAAAAAGATCGTTTGTGTTCGCAAAATTGCGTAGTACAGGCGGTCTTTTTGTTTTTAAATTTTTTTTAATTTAAAGACTTTTTTGTGTTAGCGATGTGCAGCACGCCGCAGGCGGTCACCGCAAGAATGAGCAAAGCGAGTGATGAGGAGGCTGAAGCGATAGCGGAATGAGGAACAGACGAAAACCACTACAACAGCACACCTGCCGACGTTCTAGAAAAATCGTTTGCGGACGCAGCAAAAGCCGCCCTTGACTACAAACAAAACTGGACATTTATAAACGTGCTTGACGATATTGAAGCGCAGGACAGCTGCAAGAATGCAAAAAATCTCGGAAAAATCGGAATTATCGCTTCTGACGATATTGTAGCCCTCGAACAGTGCACAATTGATTTTGTAATCGAAAAAGTTGATGTAAGCGATGCCACAAAATCAGAATGGAAAAAAGCGTAAGCCTAATTTTTGACTTACGCGTAAAACTTTAATTTTTACAAGCTCTGATTTTTGATTTTACTTTCTCTTTAAGGGCTTTTGTTATTGGATATTTGTCAATTTTTGCACACATTTCATCTACGGAAAGATTGTCTTTTTCCATTATTTTTTTACATACTGCAGTTATGATAGCACTATATCCATATTTCGCTATTATACTTGAACCTGCACCAACAACTATAAGAGTTATAATTCCGCCGACCATTCCTCCAGGACCTAACAATGCAAGTGCTGCTGTTATAGCAGCTGCTCCTGCTAATCCTGTTGTTGACATAACAATTAAGAAAATTAAGGCCGGAATTCCTATACCGGCCAGTCTTTCTACAAATTCATCCATAAAAAAACTCCATCTTGAGTTAGATTTTTTTTTGTGGAAATCCGAGGTTACGAGGATTTCCACAAATGGATTAAGTCAAATCCATTTGTTTCAGTATACTGAAACAAATTTTTTAATTTTAAGATTTCTTTTAATATATTTTATTCAAAACAAATTCTCTTGAGCTAAAGTTTGTTTTAGATAGTTTTATTAAAATAGTTTAGTAAAATAAAAATTTTTATGCGTTAGGGATTGCAGCCGCGTAAGCGGTTCGGAGACGGCAGTCAGCAGAATGACGGATGCCGTCTCTGAACGGAAAAATTGACCGGCACGTAAGTGACGGTTAATTTTATAACGCAAAAGCCCGCCGGCACGAGTTTGTATTTGCAAACTCGTGAAGCAAAACGCAAGTTTTGCGGCGAACGCCCAAAATTTTATAAAAATCCCCACAAAACAGCAAAAATGTGTTAAAATCTGATCTATTGCACTTTTATTCTGCACTTTTATTCAAAAAATGAGGATTTTTTATGGAAAACATTCGTGGAAAATGGGTTTATGGGGCAATTCCGGCCTTGCTTTTACATTTTAGCATTGGTACGGTTTATTGCTGGTCAATTTTTAGTCAGGAGATTTCGGAGTATATTGGCTTTTCAAAGGGCGCTGTAGAATGGGCTTTTAGTTTTGCCATTTTTTTCCTAGGTATGTCTGCTGCTTTTTTAGGTGGACTTGTAGAAAAAAATATTCATAAGTCATCTTTGATTGCGACTATTTCGTTTTCAGTTGGTATGGCTGGTACTGGATTTTTTATCTGGTACGGTGGCAATATTTTTAGTAAAACTGGCACTCCCAGCGTTTTGGCTCTGATTGGAATTTATGTTTGTTACGGTTTTATTATGGGAGTTGGGCTTGGAACAGGTTATCTTTCTCCTGTAAAAACTCTTATGCTCTGGTTCAAAGACAAAAAAGGTCTGGCAACAGGTCTTGCAGTTGCAGGTTTTGGCGGTGCTAAGGCTATAGCTTCTCCGATTATGCAGGGTATTTTGGACGGAATTAAAGACGGTGGCATTTACAAAATGTTCTACATTCTTGCCATTGTCTATTTTGTGATGATGTTTGTTGGTCATCTTCTGCTTGCAAAACCTAAGGATTGGGTTGAACCTCAGACCCGATCAAAGGAAGAGGGAATTATTGCAACCCTAAAAACCAGTCCGATTTCTTCTTACGTTGGAATTTGGCTGATGTTCTATATCAATATTACTTGTGGCCTTGCAATTATTTCTCAGGAAAAGATGATTGTAAAATGTATAGGGCTTGGCGGATTTGCAGGCATCGTTTCTACAGTTTCTGCTGTTTTTAATGCTGGCGGTCGTCTGGGATTTTCTGCCTGGGCCGATAAGCTCAAAGACCGTAACTCAGTTTACAAGGTGATTTTTGCCCTTTCGATTGTTTTTTCATTCCTGGTAATTTTTACAAAAGGCATTTCAAAAGGTTCAGAACACGTTATCCTTGCAGTTTTAGTTCTTGCGGTAATCTTTATCGTAAATGCTGGCTACGGTGGAGGATTTTCTAACATTCCAACACTTTTGTCTGACCACTACGGCATGGGCAATATTTCTGCCATCCACGGAATTACACTTTCTGCCTGGGCTTTTGCCGGCTTGAGCGGAAACCAGCTTGCTTCTTACATTGTTCGCCACACAGGAGAATTTATCGAAGTTCACGGTGTTCAGGCAAATCCGACAGGTTACCAGAACGTACTTTTAGTAACAGGCTGTCTTTACATTGCTGCAATGCTGCTTTGCTGTTTCCTTGTTCGCCCGATTAAAGAAAAAAAATAGAAAAATTTTAGTTTTAACAAAAAAAACACCTGCAAATTCTTCTGTCCTTCGATAATGTTCATCGTTCCTGGCGAAAGAGTTTGGGTTCATAGAAACTTAAAGTTGCCTCCAAAAATTGCAGTTTTTAGAGGTAACTTTGCCCTTAATTATTTTTTGCCGGAAGAATTTCCCTTAGAAGAACCGCGTGCTGGATTTTGCGGATTTAACTGCCAGCCCCGGTTTCCCTGATTCTGACATCTCTGCAAATTCTGCCCAGAAGTTCCTTTGTTTGCATTCTGCATATTTGCAGCGTTGTTTGCAGG
>CAVCIJ010000252.1:0-3661 GCA_963601995.1 bacterium
GAGCAGATTCTGATTAAAATGCGACTTAACAAAAAAATTCCCGCCTATCCATTTTGCATCTTTTGTAAAATGACTTTCTTTTGGAAAATTCAAAACTTTTTTATGAGTTTTTAAGCCACTTAATTTGTCCTCAAGCAGTTTCTGATTCAAATTTCCTGCAGCAACAGCAATTACTTCTCCGTTTACAAAATATTTTTCGTACCATTGCAAAATCATTTCTCTACTGATTTTTTCAACGTCTTTTACAGTTCCGGCAATCGGTTTTGAAATATTCTGCTTTGACCACATTTTTTCAGCAAGAATATCAAGAGCACTTTCTTCCATATCGTCTGCGGCTGCATTTATTTCATTCTGAACCACAGATTTTTCCCTTAAAACTTCATCCTCTGGAAAAACAGCCTTTTCAAGAATCTCGCACATAACATCAAGAGCTTTTTCTAAATTCTGATCTTTATTCCAGGCAACAGGAATTGTGCAGTAAACACAAACATTTTCCCTCTCAGTAAAAGCATTTATGTAACCGCCCATTTTGTCAAAGGCTGATGAAATTTCCTGTGTTGAAAAATGCTCTGTTCCTTTAAAAATAAGATGCTCTGTAAAATGAGAAATTCCTCTCTGTCCGTCAGTTTCAAAACGACTTCCTGTTTTTATCCAAAATCCAATGCACGCTGTAGAAAATTTTCTGTCATTTTGACTAATTAAAAGCAGATTATTTTGCAAAGTTTTTTTTGTAATCATAAAGTTTTAGAACTTTCCTTAAAATTTTTTCTTTCAGTCAAAAAAAAGTCCACGAAACAAGGCAAAGCTTCATTTCATGGACTTTTTAACTTTTTAAGATACTTTCTTAAAAGTCTTTATTTTTTTCCAAGTTCTTCAAGAGCATCAATGTAAGAAAGATTCAAACGACCCATTTTATCAACTTCAAGAAGTTTTACAGGAATCTGCTGACCTTCTTTCAAAACATCAGTAACCTTTTCAACTCTTTGGCGTGAAAGTTTTGAAATGTGACACAAACCTTCTTTTCCAGGAAGAATTTCAACAAAGGCACCAAAATCCATAATGCGTTTTACAATTCCGTTGTAAACTGTGCCAACTTCAGGATCTTCGCAAATTCCCTTAACTGCAGCTTTTGCAGCATCAGTTGATTTTCCTGTTTTTCCGTAAATTGTAACAGTTCCGTCGTCATCAGTGTTGATTGTAACTCCGTACTGAGAGCAAAGTGCCTTTACATTTTTTCCACCAGGACCAATCAAAGCACCAATCTTATCAACAGGAATTTTCATAGTTTCAATTTTTGGAGCATAAAGGCTGATTGGCTGCGGCTTATTGATACATTTTTCCATGATATCAAGAATATGATTTCTTCCGCGTCTTGCCTGTTCAAGAGCCTTTCTCATAATATCCATTGAAACACCGGCAATCTTTATATCCATCTGGAAACCTGTAATTCCATCACGTGTACCGGCAACTTTAAAGTCCATATCACCAAGATGATCTTCTTCACCAAGAATATCTGAAAGAATTGCATACTTTTTGTACTGAGGACCGTCTGTAATAAGTCCCATTGCAATTCCTGCAACCATTTTTTTCATTGGAACGCCAGCAGCTAAAAGAGAAAGACAACCGCCGCAAGTAGAAGCCTGAGAAGATGAACCGTTAGACTCCATGATTTCAGAAACTACGCGGATTGTATAAGGGAATTCTTCGCGGCTGGGAATCATTGGCGCAAGTGAACGGCGTGCAAGATTTCCGTGACCAATTTCGCGACGGCCAGTAGTAAGTTTTCCAACTTCACCAACTGAATATGGAGGAAAATTATAGTGAAGAATAAAATTCTCGCTTCTGTCACCTTCAATATCATCATAAACCTGCTCATCCATTGCAGTTCCTAAAGTTGTTACAGCCAGAGACTGAGTTTCGCCGCGTGTAAACAAAGCAGATCCGTGCGGACGTGGCAAAACATTTATTTCGCAAGTAATAGGACGAATATCTTCAGTTCCTCTTCCATCAATACGCAATCCCTTTTCCAAAATGCTGGAACGGAGCAAATCATACTGAATATCATCAAACAAAGTGTCAAAAAGTTTAGCCTGAATAGGATCTTCAAGCTGCTCAGCATATTTTTCAGCAATCTGCTTTTTTACATCTTTTACAGCTGCACTTCTTGCCATTTTTCCTTTTAAGAAACAAGCAGTCTGCATCAACGGAAGAGCATCAGCCTTAATTGCCTCTTTATTTTCAAGTTCAACATTAAGTGGAGCAAGCGGAAGCTTTTCTTTTCCAGCAAGTTTTACAAGTTCTTCCTGCAAAAGACACATTTCTGTAATAAAGCCCTGAGCCTTTTCCAAAGCACCGAGCATAATATCCTCGCTTACTTCATTAGCTCCGCCTTCAACCATCGTAAAGCCTTCTTTTGTTCCGGCAACAACGATTTCAAGCTGAACTTTTTCCATCTGCTCGTAAGTTGGATTAACAATATATTCTCCGTCAAGATATCCAATTCGACAGCCTGCAACAGGTCCGTGGAACGGAATATCAGAAATAGAAACTGCCGCTGACGAAGCGATAACCGCAAGAATATCAGGAGTATTTACACCATCAATAGAAACACAAGTCGGAACAATTTGAATTTCACGACCAAATGCCGGCTCAAACAAAGGACGCATAGGGCGGTCAATAAGACGGCTTACCAAAATTTCTTTATCCTTAGGACGTCCTTCTCTTTTTACAAATCCGCCCGGAATTTTTCCAGCAGCATAAAATTTTTCATTATACTCAACAGTTACAGGAACAAAATCAAGACCTTCCTTTACTTCGCTAGATGCACAAACTGTAGCAATTACAGAAGTTCCGCCAATCTGCGCATAAACACAACCGTTTGCCTGTTTTCCAATTTTTCCTGTTTCAAGAATAAGTTCCTGATCACCAATTTTTTTTGTTACTCTTTGTACCATTATTTCTTTCTTCCTCGTCTCCCTTAAACAAAAGGGAGTTTTTCTTTTTCGCAGTCCGCCCAAATAAAACAGTTTCTTCTGCTGATTTTAACTTGATCTTTCTGCAGGACAGTCCGTTTTCACAGCCGGACGACCCTAACAAACTTCCAAACATTCTTTTTCAAAAAAAATGTCCACCAAAACAAAAGGCAGCCTGTATCAATAAACTCTGGATTCAGACTGCCTTAAATTTTTCAATAAACTACTTACGGATTCCAAGTTCCTTAATAAGAGAACGGTAAGCTTCAAGATTTTTTGCCTGAAGATATCTAAGCATCTTGCGGCGTGAACCTACAGCTTTAAGAAGACCGCGAGAAGCACCAGTGTCTTTAGGAAATGCCTTGCAATGCTCTGTGAGCTGTTTAATTCTTTCTGTAAGAAGAGCAATCTGAACTTTTACGTTTCCAGTATCGCTTGCAGAAGTACCGAATTTGCTTACGATTGAAGCAGTTGTTTCTTTTGTAAGTGCCATAACTTACTCCTTAAAAAATTTAATTTTTTCCGTATACAATGTAACCTAGTAAAGGTGGCTAATCCAAAGCCAGGCAACATCATTCAGCGGAAATAAAATTTATTGTTTTTACACGGCTCGCAGTATTCTGGCTCGGAAGCAAAAGACCTAAAGTTCGACTCTTGTTTTTTGTTTCCAAATTGCACAAAGTATGAAG
>CAVCIJ010000253.1:0-2782 GCA_963601995.1 bacterium
ATATAAAACTAAAACCCCGCAAAATCTTAGCATAAATTTTTAAAGACTTCAAAAAATGAATAAAAATCCGCCAATTTTGCTTAACCAAAAAAAACTAAACATTTTTTTTATATTTCCGAAATTTATAATGAGCAGCTTTCAAAACTACTTTCCTGGAACTGACTTTAAAATTTGAAAACTGACTCTACTACAATGAACAACCAGATGCTGAACACTTTTTAACTTTTAGATTTTAAAAGTACATTAAAGTAAACTCTAAAAATTACAATTTTTAGAGATGCGTTAAATGTTAATGACAATTTTTTTGTCAAAAGGAGTTAATAATGGAAACTTACACATTAAAAAGCATAGGAACATCTTCTGATTATATGACAATTGTAAAAAAAACCGAAGATGGATATGTAGTTAGAATTGTACGCGACAAAGACGGTTATAACGAAATAACTACAGATTTTATTTCAAACGCATTATTTGACAGCTGCCTCCGGACTGGCTACATTACAAAAATTTCAAGCGGAGAAGAAAAAATTGCAGCAAACGCATAATCGTGCAAGTTAAAAGGCAGGAAGTGGATTTCTTTAAGAAAAAGCTTCCTGTTTTTTTTTGCAGGATTTTAGAATTTTTAATCTTTTGCATCTTGTAAAAAAAGATTTTCTTCAATAAGACTTACAGCCTCGCTATATTTTTTCTGACTGTCATTTTCTTTCGTAAGCCAATGAATTTTTACTCCTTTTTTCTCCATTCCGCGAAACCAGGTTTCCTGTCTTTTTGCAAACTGAGTAATCGCATGATAAAGAGAAAAAAGCATTTCTTCCCTGCTCTGAATTTTTCCCTCAAGATAAAGACTCAAATATCTGTACTCAAGACCAAGTTTTTCAAGTCTTTCCCACGAATATCCTGATTTATGCAGATTTTCAACTTCCTCAAGCATACCGTCATTCATTCTTTGCTCAAGGCGAATTTTTATATTCTGACGCAAAACTTCACGTTCCAAACTTGTTCCAATCACAAATGAATTTATTTTCGAGCGGCAAGGTCTCTTTTTCCTTTCTTCAGCACATTCAGGACTTTGCATATAAAGTTCAATTTCAATTGCCCGCACAACTCTTTCGCGGATTAAAAGATCGCTTTTGTTATGAAGATTAGGCTTTAAATTCAGCAAGATTTCATCAAGTTCCTCAAGAGATTTTTTTTCAAGTTCGCAGCGAAGTTTTTTATTTTCTTCAACGGGCATAAAATCATAGCCGCGCACAATTGAATCCAAATACATTCCTGTTCCGCCCACAACAAAGGGCATCTTATTTTGAGTTTTAAATTCATTAAAAAGAAAATAAAAATCACTTTGAAAATGATAACAGTTGTATTCTTCGTCAAGCGTTGCAACATCAATCAGGTGATAAGGAATTTTTTCCTCAACTTCACTGCCGTCAGGATTTTTTTTAATCAGCGTGTAATCGCACAAATCTTTTCCGCTGCCTAAATCAAGTCCTTTGTAAACCTGTCTGGAATCAGCAGAAACAATTTCCCAGCCAAAATGAGAAGCAAGCCTTACGCCCAAAGAAGTTTTTCCTGCAGCGGTTGGACCAAGCAAAACCACGCAGTTAAATTTATTTTCAGACATTTTATTTCTTGATTTTTAAATAATCCTGCAGATTGCACACTTTAAATATTCACTTTTTGGATAACCCAAAAGCACCGGATGATCGCAGGCAGCACCTCTTTTTTCGAGAACCTGAATTTTTTTATGACTGTCTTTTGCAGAATGCATCAGCATTGAATAAAAAGTATTTTCATCAAAATAATGAGAGCATGAACAGCTGATTAAAATTCCGCCTTCATTTAAAAGGCGCATTGCCCTAAGATTTATTTCTTTGTAGCCGGAATATGCTTTTTCTATAGACTTTGCAGCTTTTGTAAACGCCGGAGGATCAAGAATAATCACATCGAATTTTTCCCCAGAACTTTCATATTTCTTAAGCAAATCAAAAACGTCAGCACAAAGAGCAGTCATATTTTTTTGAGCATTATTGAGTTCAATATTTTTATTTATCATTTCAACGGCTTCTTCGCTTATATCAACGCTTATAACTTCGCGGGCACCGCCTTTTACTGCATTCAAACCAAAAGCTCCAGTGTGTGAAAATGCATCAAGAACTTTTTTTCCGTGAATAAAATTCTTTATTCTTTCACGATTGAATTTCTGATCAAGGAAATATCCTGTTTTTTGACCGTGCGCAATGTCAACTTCGAGATTCACATCATTTTCTGTTATTGTAATAAGTTCATTTCCAATTTTGCCAATCCAGCCCGACTTTTCTTCAAGTCCTTCTTTTTCACGAACAGAAGCATCACTTCGCTCAAAAATAAAATCCGGTTTTAAAACAGAAGTAAGAGAATCAAGAATTTCTTTTCTAAACACTTCGCAGGCAAGGGCTAAAAACTGTACAACAAGATAAATTTTCCCGCTTGAAAAATAACGCTCAACAATAAGACCTGGAATAAAATCAGCCTCACCAAAAACAACTCTATAAGAATCGCTCTCTTTAAAATTTATGCGGCGCAAATTTGCAGCATCAAGAATTTTTTTCAAGAAAAAAGATCTTGTATCTAAAAGAATTTTATCAGCGTGTTCATAGCCAATTATTCTTAAAGTGATTCTAGACTTTCTGTTTATTACAGCACTTGCTAAAAATCCGCCGGCATTTGTGTACAGTTCAACAACACTTCCGTCATTTACATCGGCGTCTTCGAGTGAAGAAGTTTTTATTCCGCTGCCATCGCC
>CAVCIJ010000254.1:0-3707 GCA_963601995.1 bacterium
TTCTGAATGGCATCCATCGAAAGACTGCGAATCGAAAGCGCTGTAGCCTCAATTGCTTTTGTGTTCATAGAAACATCTCCTTATTTATTAAGAAAAATTGATACAAATCAACTTTTTATATTTTACACTTATACTTCTTAAATTGCAACCAAAATAAAAACTTCAAAAGAAAAGTAAAAAAATCAGTTTTAAGATTCTTGAGAATCCGGAATAGAAAATTTTTCAACAGCCTCTAAAAGTTCTCTTTTGCCAGGTGTTAACTGAAGAAAATTCAAAAACTGCTTGTTATGAAGAAGTTTTGCAAGCGCACTCAAGGCTTTTATATGATTCTGAGATGAACTTGAAAGCAAAATGAACATAACAAAAACACGACGGCTGTCCGGTGCATTCATATTCATTTGATTTTTTAAGAAACACACAATTATCCGCTGATTTTCTGGATCTTTTAAAAGCGGACGGCGCGAATGGGGAATTGAAATTCCCTGACCTACAGCAGTGCTTAAAATTTTTTCTCTTTCAAGAAGTTCATCGCAAAGCACATCACCGCTTAGTTCTTCCGGAAGTCTGATTTTTTTGCAGACATTTTTGTAAACTTCTTCTACAGTATTTCCTTCAACATTCGTAAGAACTTCGCCATTTTCAAGAAGTTTTGCAACATTTAGTTCCGTATACATTTTTTAACTCCAGACAACTTTCTATGATATTTTATTTTCTCCAATCAGCAGAGAAAATCATTTTTCTAAATTAAGAATAGTAAATCTATTTATTTCCTGCTTTTGAAGTGAAAATTCAATTGTTCCTCGAATTTCATCAAAATTCCACTTCATTCCCTCTAGTGAAATTAAAAATTCATCAGTCTCTTCTTCTATGCCCGGATCTCCTGCAACCGCTTCAAGCATCTGAAGTAAATGTCCGTACAACTGAGAAAGAATAACAACTTCCTGCTGAGGAAAATTTGCTATTAAACTGCCGGCGTAATCAAGTTTGCGTACTAAAAGCAGAACCTGTCCGTACAAATCGAGTGATTTTTTTCTTACGGGCCCTAAATTCTGATCTCTAAACCAATTGTACTGCTTTTTTAATATAGCACTGCGTTCTTTCAGATTCAAGGCAAGTGTAGAAAGGGTTTTATCATCCAGGGAAAATTCTTTTTGCGTAAGAGATTCCACAATATTGTTTAAAAGAGAATTTTCCTTGCGCGAATAGAATGAATCAAGAATATATTGATCTGCAATAAATTCTGGCACAGAACTGACTACAAATTCAGGAAATGGAACTTTATCAGCAAGAACTTCCATTTGACCAAGTTCAACCTTATTCCAAAGTCCAAAAGCGGGAACATTTTCGCCTTTTTTCCAAAGCCTTGTTTCAACACCAAAATTTCCAATTCCGACTTTTTTTGCATGGCGGCCAAGATATTCTTCAACTGAGCCGCAGTACGGAACGCAAAGTTCTTTACGGTGAGCAAAGTAAACATTTATAAGCTGTTCTTCTATGCTTGATGATGGACCGTATTTTTCAAAGCCTTCAAGAAGATAATTTTCAAACTTGTTGTACCACAAAAGACGTTTTTCACCAGTTTCTCCGCGTTCAAATTTATTCTGACCGGAGTGCATAATCATAATATTCACCTTGCATTTATCCCAGTCAGTAACGCAGCAAAGAATTCTGTCGCCTTTTTTAAACTGATAGTTTCTTTTTAAGAAATCAAGATCAAGTCCGCTAAGATTAACAAAAGCAGGAAGTTCAAAATCTCTTTCAACCATATTCAAGTCGCTTGCAGGATCTGAAGCAATATACTGAGGCGCATATTCTTCACCAAACAGGATAAACATATCAATTGCAAGATCGCTGTCAAAGCGGCCGACTTTTGAAGGAATTTTTTTCCCGTTTATATAAAATGAATATGAACTTGTAACCCGATCGGAATCAAGAAAAGGAATGCAGCGGTCTCCTATAACCATAACGCCCTGCTCAAATTCCTGTCTTGTTGGCATAATGCTGAAAAGTTCGCCGGTAAAAGCACCGCATTTTGTAATGTATAAACCATTTTCCATGCGCAAAATGTTTGAACACGAGTCAATATAAAGTTCAAGTACTTTTGAAGAAAAATTAAATCCCGCAAGAGAAAAAATTTTTTTTACGTCTTTTATAGAAAACGGTTCGTTGTAATTGCGGACAAATTGAGAAAAAAGCAGTTCTGGGCTTTTAACATTCATACTTTAAAGTATAATCAATTTTTTTCCTAAAAACAACTAAAGCAATAAAAGCACAAACAGTAAAAACACAGAATTTTTTAGAGTAGTGATGAATTTAATTTTTTTTCAAAGAGAAAATTTCAGTTTTTGCAGGCGAATAACGTGCAGTTTTATAAACAGATTTATATTTATCTAAAAGAATTCCTGCATCAAATGGAACTGTAGAAAACTTATCAAAAAAAGCATCAAAATCGAGAAGTCCTTTTTCCAGTTTCATTTCTATGATGTCGTCCATTTTTTCGCCTTTTTCATAATCAGCAGCTTTTTTAAAAAGAGAATGTTTGTTTGCAAAGAGGATTAAGACGGCTTCTTTCAGATCATCGGGTAAAGTTTCGTTCGTATAGTAATAATCTAGTGAAAAACCAAGATAATATTCCATATCCTTAAAAGAATCGTTTAATAGCCGCAAATCAATTTCTTTATCAGTTTTGCAAAGTTTGAACAAAGAAGCCACATAACTGTAACTTAAAAGATATTCTTTTGAACTTGTATATTTTGATTTAGACGAAGAATATTTCATAAAAACCTCAGTTTGAAGTTATTTTTTTTGTACTGATTTGAAAATCTGTTTTTTTTAAATGACTTTTTTTGATAAGAAAATCTGGCAAAAATTACAATTTTTACCAGTAGCCAATAAATAAAAAAAACGGACTAAAGCAAACAAAATGCCTTTAGCCCTTAAAAAAAATTCTGCTATTTTGAATAGAATTCAACTACACTCTGTTCGTTAATTTCTACGGGAATTTCTTTTCGCTGCGGTTTTACAAGCAAAGTTGCGCTAAAATCATCATCGTGGCGTTCAATGTAAGGAAGTTTTGCCTTATTAAATTCCATAAAGCAGTTTTTAAACTGAACATTTTTTCTAGACTCTTCCTTAAGAGAAATTGTTGAGCCGGTTTTTACAGAAAATGAAGGAATATTTATAGATTTTCCGTCTACAAGAATATGACAGTGACTTACCATCTGCCGTGCCATTCTGATAGATGAAGCAAATCCCATTCTGTAAACAAGATTATCGAGCCTTACTTCAAGCAGACAGATAAGTTCTTCGCCAGTTTTACCTTCCATTTTTGCAGCGATTGCATAATAACGGCGGAGCTGTTTTTCCATAATTCCGTAGTAAGCCTTTACTTTTTGTTTTTCAATAAGCTGCAAACCGTATTCACTTGTTTTGTGAGTTTTTCTAAATGCCGGTGCGTTCGCTCTGTTCATTGCCTTTGGATGTCCGCACACATTAACACCCAGTCTTCTACATTCCTTGAACCGAGGGCCTCTTCTAGTAGCCATAAATTTCTCCTATAAAAATTTCAGAAAAATATTTCAATATTTTTCTGAAATTTTTAAGCACATTCGTAACGAAGTGAGAATGTGCAGTTAATGTAAATTAGTTGTTGCTAACTTTTTTTTATAGAGCTATTTTTATAACTTCTGAAAGTTTTAGTCAATAAG
>CAVCIJ010000255.1:0-5133 GCA_963601995.1 bacterium
GCCCTGAATAAACAACAGTATTTTTTGGAAGACTTGAATAAATTTTCTTTAAACTTTCAATCATCTTTGATTCGCTTCCGCCGGCAAGATCTGTTCTGCCGTAAGAATGATAAAAAATCGTGTCGCCTGAAATCAAAATATTTTTCTTTGCATTGTAAAAACAGCAGCTTCCCCGAGTATGACCTGGAGTAAAAAGTACCTGCCACTCATCAAATCCAGGAAGATTTATATAATCCAAAAAAAACTTCTTGTCTTCAAGAAAAAAATCAGCTGCCGGAAGATCTGAAACACTCGGAAGAAAATCCAGAAAATTCATTGCCGCGAGAAAATCCTTTTGAAAATTCTGCGATTTTTTTCCAATCAAGTGTGAATCATTTTTATGAATCAAAATTGGAAGATTTGGAAAATTTTGTTTAAAAACAGAAAGTCCCGCAACGTGATCAAAATGTCCGTGAGTTAAAAAAACTGCAACCGGCTCAAGATTATTCTGCAAAAGAAAAGAAACAATCGAATTTTCATCTTTGCAAAATTCACACGAAGCAGGATCTGTAATAAAAACCTTCGATCCGCTTTTAAAATCCCCGGTTAAAGAAACAATCAGGGAATTTTGCAAAAACGGACCGGTTCGAATTATTTTAATCAATATGCCGCACCGTCGCCAAAATGCGATTTTACCTGGCCGTCATCAGTTGTTTCAGAAAAAGGTTTTTCTTCTGACTTTGCCAAATCTGCACTTGAAGATGCCTTCTGCTCAGCAGCAAATGCTTTTTGTTCAGCGGCAATTTTTGCTTCCTCAGTATTCAGCGAAGTATCAGCGTGACCTTCATTTGAAATATTTGCAGGAATTTCTTCTTCGTTAAAAGAATAAGATTTTTCGCTAGTGATTTTTGATTTCTCAAAAACTTCATCATTTTTTACTTCAGTTGCAGAAACTTTTGAAACTTCAGAAATTTCTGATTCACCAAGTTCATCTTCTCTTTTGCGGGAATAACTTACACTCAATTTTCTTCCACGATATTCATATCCGTTAAGTGCAGAAATTGCTTTTTCGCAGTCATCTTTGTAAAGCTGAATAAATGAATAGTTTGCAAGAACTCTGATTTCACCGATTCTTGTTTTTTCAAGATTTGCAACGCTTACTAAAAGACCAACAAGATCTCTTGGTGCAACGCGGCGGTTGTGTCCGATTCCAATAAAAATTGTTGCAGAATCAGAAGAATCAATACGAATTCTTGGTGTTCTTTCACGCTTTTCTTCAGTTCCGCTTGAATTCTCGCGAGAATTGCGCTGTCCGCGTGTAAATTTTTCGTTTTTTTCTTTTCCAAAGCGATTTCCTCTAAAAGAAGAAGTTGCATTTTTTACAAGAAAAGCATAAACGTACTTTCTGCGAGTAAATGGAACATTTTTCTTAATCAATTTTTTAATTTGCTCAAAAGCCTTAATGTCAGCATCGGTAGCACTTTCCACATTTTTTACAGCATCCTGAAGGAATGCAGCAACTCTTTCTTCATTCAATCCATTATCGTGATTGTAAGCCATTTTTCTACTCCTAAATAATCCAAAATAAAGAAACTCTGTTAAAACTAAGATTGCAACGCAAACTTGTTAAGAAGATCTTAAAAAAAGCATTTTAAATGTTTTTAAAAGACTTTGTAAAAAAAACTTGCCATATTTCCGGCATAAGGTTAAGAAGTTTCTTTAGAACATTCCGCACGAAAAATCTTGCGCAAACTGCACGAACAAAAACACTTTCTTAGTTTTTATTCTGCTTCTTGAAATAAATCTGCCCTGAAAAAAGAATCAAGTTTTTCAAATCCAATTTCCAGAAGCAAGGGTTCCATAAAATCAGGAACAATAATATTTGAAATTAAAATCCACTGAATTCCGCGTTTTTTTAAATATGAAAGACTTTTAGAAAGAAGTTCCTTTCCAATTCCTAAACCGCGAAAATTCTTCAAAACAAAAAAATCCGTAAGAAGCACAGTTTTTTTTGCATTTGGCGGACAAAATGAATATAAAATGCAGCCGACAAAATCTTCTGAATGAGAACGGCATACAAAGCCAAACTTATTCTCAAAATCAGCAATTTCAGTCAATTTGCTGCATAAAAATGCAGCAGCCTGACCAGATTCATCTAAAAACCGCTCTTTTACTTCGTCTGCCAGAATTTTTTCTCCGTTCTGAACATAATTTTTATCATTTTCAAAATCATATTCGCAAAATTCAAAATCATCCTGAACGAGATTATCAGTTTCAAAAGCATCGTCATCGATACTTTCCAATTCTTCAAATCCCCAGGATTCACGGAGATTGTTGTACCATTCAATTATTTTAGACTTCATTTTTTTATCTTTAAATAAATTGAATTTTTTTTCAGTGCCCGGGTACATCTTGAGCACATTTTTAAAATTTCTGAACACCCCCCTTCCGCCTGTCAAAGTTCGCTTTAAATCTTCCCTCGCCAGCGGAGAATGCAGCAAATCTGTAAATTCCTCGAGCAAAGCGTAGCCATCTGCACTCTTCCACTCAGGAATTTTTACATATTTTCCGCTTTCTAATCCATTTTCAAAATTTTCGCATTCATTTTTTTTTTGAAGCAAAGCCTTTTCGCAGTCAAAAAAATACTCTGAAGTTTGATCTTCCATTGCAAAGAGAATTTCACTTTTTAATGAATCAGAAAGTTCAAAATACATTAGACTTAATTTTTTTTAACTCACTTGAAAAATTTTATTTCAAATCAGAACGCTTAGTTATAACCCTGCTGATCAAACCGTATTCAACAGATTCCTGTACACCAAGCCAAAAATCGCGGTCAGTATCTTTTGTAACCTGATCAAGAGGCTTTCCTGTTTCTTCAGAAATTATTTTGTTAATGATAGTTTTTGTATTTGCAATTTCAACAGCGTGAATTTCAATATCAGTTGCAACTCCGCGAAGTCCGCTCGATGGCTGATGAATAAGATATCTTGAATGAGGAAGACCGAGTCTTCTTTCTTTTGGACATGCAAGAAGAATAAGAGCACCTGCACTCGCAATAAGTCCCATTCCAATAGTATAAACCGGCGCATTTACAAAGCGAATTGCGTCAAAAATAGCAAAACCTGCATCTACATCACCGCCAGGACTGTCAATATAAATATAAATTGGATCTGAACTGTCAGACTCGAGAATCAAAAGCTGCCTTACAATTTTTTCAGCAAGTTCTTTATTTATTTCGCCACTTAAAAGAATTTGCCTTGTCTTCAAAAATTTTTCTGTAAGCGGATCAGGCATTTCTGCCTTCTTTGATTTTTCTTCTTCGTCTTCTAAAACTTCGCTGTTAATAAAATTTTTCATCTGTTCTCCAAAATTTACTCTAAGTTTTTACGCTGAATGTTTTAAATCTGACTAAAAAAGTCTGTAAAAAAAAATAAAATGACAACGACAAAACTTTAGTTTTCTAAAATACTTTGATTTTAAAGATTAAGGTAAATATACAAAAAAAACGCTTTGCTGTCCACTTTTAGAAAGTTTGCAAAACTCACACTTTGCTTTGATTCTGCAATAGATTTTCATAGAATTTTTTATTTGCCCTCATCAAAGCAACATTTGGATTTATTTTGCAGTCAATTGCCAAATTTACAAGGAAAAGAAAAGCATTTCCAAATTCTTCTTCAAGCTGACCATAAAATTCATTTTGCCATTTAGTACAATTTTTTGTAAAAGGTTCAGAATTTTCATTTTGATTCTGCTGATTTTTTTTAATCTGAATGAAAGAATTTTTTATTTTTTCAAGGTTATCAAAAATATCATTAAAAGATTCTTCCTGATTTTTTATTTTAAATCCTGATTTTGAAGCCTTAGTCAAATATTTACAGGCTTTTAAAAGCGGATCAAATCCCTTTGGAACTTCATCAAGAGGAAAATCAGTTTTTCTATGCTCAACGTTAAGTTTTATTTTGTCCCACTGCTCGTTCAGTTCCTGAAGCTGCCCCTTGTTTTTTTCTTCGAAAGTGGAATTTTTACTAAGTTCAGCAACGGACATCTTTCCGCTCAAATTTCCAAAAACATGAGGATGTCTTCGTACAAGTTTTTCATAAACTTCATCAAGTACCTGCGCAATTCCAAAATCGCCGCTTTTTTCATAGAATTCGCTAATCAAAATAACATTAAAAATCACATCGCCAAGTTCTTCTTTTACGTGAGGAACAATTCCGCTTGTAATTGCATCAACTGCTTCGGCTGCTTCTTCGCTAAGAGGAGCCCTAAGACTCATAGGCGTTTGAATTTTATCCCACGGACAGCCATTTTCTGAAGTAAGTTTTTTTGCAAGTTCATAAACTTTGTTAAATGCAGTGCACTCTGCAAAATTATTTTTAATTTGCAAAGTTTTTTCAGATTCTTTTGTCATTTTTTTATTTCGTTTTCCTGCCAGATGATTTTTGGATATCAGTTCTGACTAAATAATTTTTTTCTTTCCCCATTCACTGATCAGGCGGGACGGATCTTTTGAAGACAAAAGCTTTGCAAACAGAATATCTGCATTTGCAAAAACCTGCGAAAGAATTATTTTTTCATCGCTGGAAAAAGCTCCTAAAACCCAGTCGGCTACATTTCCGTTCCCTGGCTTTCCTACGCCAAATCTAAGCCGCCAGAAATCAGCAGTTCCAAGATTTTCCTTTGTTGAGCGAAGTCCATTGTGACCGCCCAAACCTCCACTCCATTTTAAACTCAAAAATCCTAAAGCAAGTTCAATTTCATCGTGAACAACAAGAATATTTTGCGGAGGAATTTTAAAGAATCTTGAAGCCTCGCCAATCGATTCTCCGCTTAAATTCATATAAGTGAGCGGCTTTAAAAAATAGATTTTTTCAGGACTGCCTTCTGCAACAGGAAGACTTCCGTCAGAACGTTTTTTTAACAGGGAAGCTTCAACAAAATATTCAATTAAAGTTTCATAACTAAAACTTGCAAATTCACCTTTAAATTTATTCTGCCAGGAAAGTTTTTCGCTAAAAGGAAGTGATTTTTCAAAAAGCCATGCCGCGTTGTGCCGTGTATTTTCATATTCTTTTCCGTAATTACCAAGAAAAGCAATCAGTTCAATCATAATTTTCTCCATTTTTTTTGTTAAAAACCGCACTGTTTGTTAAC
>CAVCIJ010000256.1:0-2456 GCA_963601995.1 bacterium
GAAAAAATTCCCTGTCCCACAAAAATTTATTTCTTAACAAGGAAATCCGCAAGGTTGCGACCGAAGCCTGCGACAAACTTGACGATTAAAATGCTAAAATCATTTTAATCCACAATCGGCATTATCTTTTACACTTATTCGATAACTTTTTTTAGATGATTAATTGCAAAAACTCGAAGTTTGAACTTTTAGACATAATCCGGCATGCTTTAAGTATCAATTGGAAAAGAAACAGACTTCATAATTTTTTACATCTTAAACCTATATGTAATATGTAAAATTTTTATGTTGACAATACATAGCAGTGTACTAAACTATTTTTGTTTGCATTTGTTTTGAACAAAAAAACTTTGCTGACATTTTATTTAATATTTGTGAGGGCTTATTATGAAAAAAAAACTGAAAAACTTATTAAGATTTTTGCCGCTGTTTATTACACTGAATTTTTTGATTTGCTCATGCCAGTCAAATTTTAATGATGAAATTTCTTGCATAGATGATTGTGCAAATTCAGAAATCGCACAAAATGTTGCAAGTATGAAAAAGGAAGGACTCTTTGATTCTATTTTGTTGGAAGCACGTTCTGCATGTTCTGATGATGATATAGTTTATCTTGAAAGATTTATAACAGAAACAGATTCTGTTTTGGAAGAGATTTCTACAGAAGAAAATGGACAAGAAAAAATAGATGTTATAAGCAAACTTTTTTGTGGCGCTTCAGTTCAAGATTTTGCCTCAAGTTTTTCAAAACTGGATTCTGAAAAAGCCGAAGAATTTTTAACTGTAATGAATGAAAATTTTAATGTGTCAGAAGATTCCTCAGCAAGAACTGCATCAAATTTATTATTAACACTATGCTATGCAAATTTATTTGCTTCTTCAAGTTTAAGAACTGCTTATGCAAATGATTTGAGTTGGAATACAATTGGTTGGTATTCGGGTTTTTGTGCTGCAACTGTTGCAGGTTTTTATCTTGCATCGTATGGCGGACTTTGGACAAGAATTGCGGGAATGGCAGCTGCACTTGCAGGAGCTGGTTCTATGGCGGTTCAACTTGGAAAATGGGTTGTATATAGTGAGTTAGGAACATTTGTATCAGGAATGCTTACTCAGGATAATTCAAAAATTAATGCAAAAAGTGATTCTAGTTTAAAATTCCTTACTATTGCATCATTAACTGTAGGAACATTAATAGCATGTGCTGTTACTCCTTTTGGAATAAGTTTGATAAAAGGTGTTGTTTCACTTTATAATGAATTTGTTGATGTTTTGATTTCTATGTTCCCTAAAGGAATCAGTTATAAAATTTTGGAATTTCCATTAAAAAAAATAGAGAATTTTAATTCTTTGACAGAGTTTTTTGCAGTAATAAAATCCTTTCTTTAATTTTGTTATCTTTAAAAATTGCAATTTTTACCAAGTCCCTTTTTTTATATGTATAGGGTATCTCTGCAAAATTATCTTTTGTGTTTTTTTTCTAAAAAAGGGGCTTGTATTGGAGAAAATATATGAAAAAAATTATAACTTTACTTTTAACTTCACTTTGTTTTGCATTTTCTTTTGGCCAAAATCTTGAATTTTCAAATGATATGCAAAATCAGGATGTTACAAAAATAAATTCTCTTGAGGCTAAAAAAAATCCGCCTAAGATGGATATTGATATAAAATTTTATCTTCCAAGCTGTAGTGGAATTGTAACCGGAAATAATGTTTTTTCTTCACTGAATGTTGATTCTTCTGACTTGGGCGAAATTATAAAATTTATGATTGAAGGCAGAATGGAAATTTATTCTTTTAATGATTATTTGACTTTCAGTCTTAGTCTGGCATCTGGAGGTCTTGTTGAAGGACCAAAAGCAAGTAATCCCGGCACTGAACATACTTCACTTAATGGGTCGCTTGGCTGCGGTTTGTATTTTCATCCTGCAGGCGATATACAGTGTGCCTTAAGCGGACTTTGTGTTTATTTTTATCCTCTTTATGACATTCCTCTTTACAGAGAAGGAGATTCTCTTATTCAGTGGAAAAGTGCTTTTGATCTTGGATTTTCGTTTAATTTTTTGAATGTTGTGAGCATTTATCCGTATTCAAGAATGATTTGTTCATGGCAGGAAAATTTAAGAATCAGTTTTGATGTGGGCGTTGCACTGGGAGCGTATTTGTTTGACCGTAATTATTATAGTGAGAATTCTAAAACGAATCATATTTTTTTCTAAAAAGTTATTTTATTGATTTTTAGATTTGTTTATAGAATAAAAAGTAATTTTAAGAGGAATTTTATGAAAAAAAATATAGTTTTGCTAAGTGTTTTGTTTTTTGCCGGATTTTGTTTTTGCGAGGAAAGTTTGCAGGAAAGTATTTCTGATAATGTTTTAGAAAATGAACTTCAAGATGAAAATCTGGTGCAAACTGAAATTTCTTTAAAGCAGGCTTCAGCGAAAAAAATTCTAGAACCT
>CAVCIJ010000257.1:0-3359 GCA_963601995.1 bacterium
ACAAAAAACGACTGCATTGATGAAAAAATGCTTTCAGAAATAAAATTGTACTTGAATCAAATTCGAGGCTTTTGAACGGAAAGGCAAAAATGCGGCAGGTTCAGTGCAAAAATTATGATATGAGTGTTTTGAATACAAGTTTTTCCCCGGATAAAATTGTAAAAATGATTCTGAACGCAAAGCGTTATTCTGAAAAAAATAAATCTGTTGAAAATGGAATTCGAATTCTTTTTTACGGCGCAAGCGGAACTGGAAAAACTGAATTTGCACGCTACATTGCAGACAAACTTGGAAAAACTCTCTGCATAAAAAGAGTTTCGGATATTCTTGACAAATACGTTGGCGGTTCTGAAAAAAATATTGCGTCGGCTTTTAGGGAAGCTGAAAATTCAGGTGAAATTCTGCTTTTTGATGAGGCAGATTCCTTTTTTGCAGATAGAGAAGGCGCAGGTCATTCCTGGGAAAGATCTCAGGTTAATGAATTTTTGACGCAAATGGAAGAATTTTCAGGAATTTTAATTTGCACAACAAATGTACGAGAAATTCTTGATTCGGCGGTAAACAGAAGGTTCCATCTTTTATGCGAATTTAAGCCGCTTAATGAAAAAGGAATAAAAACTCTGCTGAAAAGATATTTTAGTGAAATTGAATTTTCTGATCATCAGATAAGGGAACTTGTTTTAAGCAAATCTGTAACTCCCGGAGATTTTGCCACGCTGTCGAGCCGGCTTCGCTTTATGGATGGAGATGAAATGACTTGTGAAAATATTGTGAAGGAACTTTTTGCAATGCAGAAAGAAAAAAAGTCTTCTGACGCGTATAGAAAGCACATTGGTTTTTATGAGTGATTTTTGCTGTGCTGAAATGTAGTGGAATTTTTTCTTGAAAAGTGTGCTTGCATAATTTTATAAAAACCAAAGTACTTAGGATTTATTTTTTTTTACAAGTAAAATTTGGGGCAGGGCAGGGCAATCGCCATCTGATTTTTTAGCTGTTATAAAAATAAAAAATTTACTCTTATAGAAAAAGAGCTTTTCTTTTTATAAAATCTTTTTTATGCGGATTCTTTTTTATTCTACGAATTCAAATTTTTATAACGGCGAAATGACAAAAAAAGTCAGTTTTCCAAGTATGGCAAGCGAGTGGGGAAATCTTGCAAAATCATATCCTGAACATAAATTTTTGCTGGCGACTCAGCTTCCTGCAATGTTTCTTGCTGATGTGAGCGGCAATGAAATTTCAAAAAAAGCGTCTGGCGTTGAATATTTTTTACTTCAGGACGACGATGAACAAAAAATTGCGGATTTTATTGCTGATTTAAATCCAGATATTGCGATTGCAGCAAGTTTTTATGTTCCGCCGTTTGACTGGCTTTGCGTAAAAGATTCTCTTGTTGCAGAAAATTTGAAGGCAAAAGGAATTTGTACAGTTTGCAGTCCGCTTGATGCAGCTTGTACCTGTTTTGACAAGTGGCACACTCATCAGTTTTTTGAAAAATATGATTTTCCGTGTGCAAAGGCAGTTTATTTTCATCACGAACTTTTTATTAGCGGAGGCAATCGAAGGGAAATAAAAAGTAATGTTTACAAGGCTGCGTTTTTTGTCCGGCTTAAAAAATTAAAATTTCCGGTGATTATAAAAGACACAACAGGAATGAGCAGTTTTGGAATGGACGTTGTAAATTCTTTTGAAGAAGCTAAAACTGTTCTTCTTTCAAGAAAAAGCAGTTCTGATAGAATTGTGGAAGAAATGCTTTGTGGTGGACAGTTTGGTCTTGAGGCAGTAAGAATTTGCAGGAACGGAAAAGATTTTATTAAGGTTCTGCCGCCTTTTAAGTTTTCTGTGAATCGCTATGGAATTACTTCGCCAAAGCAGAGCGTAAAAGTAGGACCTGTTTTAGACAGGAAAAAATACAATCTTGATGAACTTGAAAAAATGATTGCTTCTCTTGCAGAAAAAATGAATCTTGAAGGAAGTGCAAATTTTGATTTGGTTTATAATTTTAGCGAAAGAAAATGGTACGTGCTTGAAATAAATCCGCGTCTTTCTGGAATGACAACAATTTATGCTGCGAGTTTAAGAAAATCTGTGCCGGAGATGCTTTTTGATTTTTTGATTAAAGAAAATTTTTGTTTAACTGAAAAAAATTTTTTTCCGGCAATGAACATAAAATTTCCGTTGTTAAGCGAAGAAAAACTAAAAAAAGCTGCATCGCTTCCTTTTATGCAGATTGTAAATCAGCACGAAAATCTTGGTGCAAAGCAGCTGCGTGAGGAAGGCTATTCAGAAATGATTTTTAGTGCAAAGAACAAATTTGAACTTAAGGAAAATCTTGAAATCTTAAAAAAAGAATTTAAAAATGATATGGAAGAAATCTTTTTTAAAAATGCAATGACGCTGCTTGATGAACTTTAGCCGGATTTATGAAGATCTTGATTTTTACTTTGAGAATTTTTACTCTTTAAAAAAGAAAATATAAACTGAGGTGGAATTATGAATGAAGTTTTAAAAGCCTTAAAAGAAAGACGTTCGTGCAGAAAATTTACAGACAAAATGCCAGATGAGGATTTGATAAATCAAGTTGTGGAAGCAGGGCTTTATGCTCCGAGTGGACATAATGCGCAGGATGTAAAAATCATTGCTGTTACAAACAAAAATGTGCGTGACAAAATTTCTGAAGCAAACAGAAAAATTGGCGGCTGGAAGGAAGGTTTTGATCCGTTTTATGGCGCTCCTGTGATTCTTGTTGTAATTGCTGATAAAAATGAAGCGAACCGGGTTTATGATGGAAGTCTTGTTATGGGAAATTTGATGAACGCCGCTCATTCGCTTGGACTTGGAAATATCTGGATTCACCGTGCAAAGCAGGAATTTGAAAGTGATGAAGGAAAGAATTTTTTAAAATCGCTCGGAATTGAAGGCGAGTGGGAAGGAATTGGTCATTGTGCTTTGGGCTTTGCCGCAGAAGAAAATCCAATGCCTCCAGAAAGAAAAGCTGACCGCGTTTACTACGTAAGATAGTTTTTCTTAACAAGGAAATTTTTCGAGATAAAAAGATATTTTTGTTAACAAGAAAATTTTTGCATTAAGAAAAGCATTTTTTGTTAACAAGGATTTTTTTTAATAACAGTGCGTGCTTTTTGTTTACTGACAAATTTTTTATCAGCAGAATTTTGTCAGTAACTATCGCACTCGGCAATGTTAAAGACTTTTAAAAAAAATGAGGATCCCCCTCTCCTTGTGTCATCCTCAAACCGCGAAAACCTCCGCTACAAATGCAGCAGATTCAATCAGAAGTTTTTGAGCAAAACGCTATGCAGAACTTCAAAAAAAACTGCTTTTTTTACTAATCAAAAACA
>CAVCIJ010000258.1:0-5210 GCA_963601995.1 bacterium
CGATGAGAACGGCGATCCAATTACAATAAAACTTTCTGCGGTAAGACAAAATGTTTCAAATTTCCATGCGACTCTTTATTCAAGTCCGTCAAAGTCTGAAACTGAAATTTTAAATATTCTTGGTCAGATTGCTGCCGGAGATTCTGAAAGTGCCGAAAATCTTCTTCTTTCTACAGTTGATTACGGAGTTTCCGTTACCATAATAAGGAAACTTGAAAGTGCATTGCGGGATTTATTTAATTTTGATATATTTTCAGTCCGTACTGCCCTGCTTCAGAATACTATTAAGCAGGGACTGAACATAAATACCGGCTCTGAAAAAGCAGTTTTTGGAAGTAACTTATTTGATAATTCGACTGTTTATATAGGCAAATACTTTGGAAGTTCTGTTTATGCCGATGCTCTTATGCACTGGTCTTATGATGAATCAAAGGCAAACAAAACTGACGGAAGTGGAGGGCTTGTGTTCCAGCCGGAAGTAGGTCTTGAACTGGATTCACCTTTTGCAAATATAAGATGGAGTTTTGCTCCTGACTTAGGAGAACTTCAGTCTTCGTGGGTTTCTGCTTCGTCAATAACTCTTTCGTGGAGACTTTCATTTTAATGAAATAAGCATTTAAAATGATTTTTTTTATATAAAAAATTATAAAATTTTTGCATATAAAATTTAAATAGAAAAAAAAGAGGATTTTATGCATTTTAAGTTCTGTAAAACAAGCGCTTTGATTTTGTCCCTGCTTGCATTTATTTTTGTTCCGTCGTTTTCCCAAGACAATTCATCGTGGTATGAAAATAAACCTATAAAATCGGTTGAATTTGAAGGTTTAAAAAATATTAAGGCCAGCGATCTTGAAGGAATAACAAGTTTTTATGTTGGAAAAAAATTTACTGATGAAATTCCAAATGAGCTTTATAACAAAATTGACGCACTTGATTACTTTAGTGACTATGAAATCAAACTTCAAAAAAATGACGGCGGGAAAAGCATAAAAATCATTATTGAAGTAAGCGAATATCCTGTTATTTCAAGAATTATTTTCTCTGGAAACCGGCAGTTAAAGGATTCTGAGTTAAAAGAAAGTATTTCTATAAAAGAAAAAGATATTTTTAACCGCAATAAAATGCTTGTTGATCAGCGTGAACTTAAAAATCTTTATACAGACAAAGGATTTACTGAGGCCAGCATAAGAGCTTCTTCTGTTCAGAATGAAGACGGAGTTGTTGTTACATTTACAATTGACGAGGGAAAAAAGACAGTTGTAAAAGAAATTATTTTTTCTGGAAACAAGGTTGTAAGTTCAAAAACTTTAAAAAGTAAAATTTCCTTAAAAGAAGCTGGAATTTTCAACAACGGAGCTTTCCAGGAAATGTCTTTGTCTGCGGATTCAAAGGCGATTGTAACTTACTATCAGCAGCGTGGCTATGTTGACGTAAAAGTTTATGAGCCTAAGGTAGAAACTTCTTACAATCAGGAAAAAAACAGGCAGGAAATTACAATTACCTTTGAAATTCTTGAAGGTTCGCAGTATGAGTTTGGTGGAATTACTTTTTCAGGAAACGTGGTATTTACTTCAGAAAAACTTAAAAGTCTTGTAAAACTTGAAGAAGGAAAAATCTATAACGAAACAAAATATCAGGAAAGTAAGGCTGCAATTCAAAATCTTTATTACGAAAACGGATATACTTCGAATCGTTTTGAAGACAGAATGATAAAAGAGCCTGAGTCAAAGAAAATTTCTTACGTACTTAATATTCTTGAAAATCCGCGCAGCCATATTGAAGATGTTATCATCAAGGGAAATACAAGAACAAAGGATTATGTTATCCGTCGTGAAATTCCTATTGAAAGCGGAGATATTTTTTCGAACGCAAAGGTTATGACTGGATTAAGAAATCTTTATAATCTTCAGTATTTTTCTGCGGTAGTGCCTGATGTTGTGCAGGGATCTGAAGAAAATCTTGTTGATTTAGTTTTTACTGTGGAAGAACAGAGTACTACAACTCTTGATTTTGGATTTACTTTTAGCGGTGTTTCTGATCCAGACGAGTTTCCGATTGCTCTTTATGCAAAAATCCAGAATTCAAATCTTTTTGGAGAAGGCCGCTCTGTTTCTGCCGGTGTAACTCTTTCTACAGACGAGCAGTCAGTTTCATTAAGTTACGGACAAAACTGGCTTTTTAATCTTCCAATTACAACTTCATTTGCAGCAGGTTATTCTCACAGCAGCAATTATGCCCTTACAAACTTTCTGCTCCCAGATGGTTCTATTGACAACGATTATTATTATATGGAATATGAGCAGCACGAATTTAACTTAAGTGCATCTTTGGGCCGGAGATGGACTCCAGACTTTGCTATTTTTACACTGACCGGCGGAATCAGCGGTTCCCTTATTGATAACATTTATAATCCTTATCTTTATCTTCCTTACGACGCATCTGTAAGTCAGTATAATAATAACTGGGAACCAAAAAATTCACTTTGGACTTCATTCTCTGTTGATGACAGAAATATCAGTTACGATCCTTCAAGCGGCTGGTTTGCAAATCAGAGAGTTGCGTGGTATGGACTTTTGCCGGCAGGAACTTTTGCATTTATGAATCCAGATTGGTCAGAATGGGGCGAAAAAGAATTTTATCTAAGAACGGATACAAAGGCTGAAATTTATTTTACGCTTCTTGATCATAAATTCAGCGAAAACTGGTCATTAAAACTGATTCTTATGGGCTATTCAGGACTTTCAATGCAGTTCCCTACAGCGAACACAACTATAAAACAGTCAAATCAGCTTTATATTGATGGAATGTTTAACGGACGTGGCTGGACAATTTACAATACTGCTGCCGGAAGAGGACTTGCGCTTTGGAGTAATATTCTTGAACTTAGATGTCCTGTTGTTCCTGGTGTGCTTGCTGTTGATCTTTGGTTTGATGCAATTTGCATTGCAGATTCAGTTCAGGAATTTTACACTCAGATGAACGAAGATATGTGGTATTTTAGTTTTGGTCCGAGCCTTCGCTTTGCAATACAGCAGTTCCCTCTTAGACTTTTGTTTGTAAATACATTTAAAATCAAGGACGGCTCTCCTGTATTTTTGTCTCAGGACGGAACTACTCAAAATGAGTGGTATAAGAACTTTAATTTTGTTCTTTCATTTAATATTGTTAATAAATAAGTCATCTTAAAAAATTATTTTCAAGTTTTTAAGAGATGAAAAATCGAGTTTTTGCACGAAAATCAGGAGATTTGTTTATATGAAAAAAAATTCTTTTCTTAAATATTTTATGCTGACATTTTTAGCGTTGTTTTCTTCAGGTGCTTTTGCTCAGCAGATTACAAAATTTGCGGTTGTTGACACGGCGAAGGTTTATCAGTTTTATTTTAGAACTTCCGGACCTGTAAAAAACTACGAAAGTAAAAAGTCTGAATTTCAATCTGAAATAAGCAAAATGGTGAGCGAACTTCAGGATCTTCATAACAAGAAGATTGAATATGAGCACAGCGGAAACGAAACTGCGGCTTTGAGAATTGAGGCTCAAATCACTAAAAAAACAGATTATTTAAATGAATATACAAATGCAAAGAATGTTGAACTTGAGTCGCTGAAAATTTCTTTGCAAAACAACGACACTTTTTATAAAAAACTTTATAGCACCCTGGAACGCATTGCTGAAACGGGCGGCTACAGTATGATTTTGAGCCTTCAGCAGTCAAACGAAATTCTTTGGTATAGTCCGTCAGTGGACATAACGGATCAGGTTATTGCTCAACTTGGCTTGTAATGGCAGAAATTACTCCTCTTTTTCAGCAGTATCTTGGCATAAAAGCTCAGCATCCTGATGAAGTTTTGTTTTTCAGGCTTGGTGATTTTTATGAAATGTTTAATGAAGATGCTGTTGAAGTTTCAAGACTTTTAAATCTTACTTTAACTCACAAGGCCGACTATCCGATGTGCGGCATTCCTTATCATGCTGCAAAAATTTATATTGCGAGACTTTTGCGACTTGGGAAAAAAATTGCGATTGCTGAGCAGATTGGCGAAATTGCACATGGAAAAGGTCTTACTGATCGCAAGGTAATTGAAATCATTACTCCGGGAACAGCTCTTGAAAGCGAGTACATTGAAAGCGGAATAAGTAATTTTGTTGCATCAGTTTATATTGGCAAAAAAAAACTTGGATTTGCCTTTTTAGATGTTACAACAGGAGAGTTTAAAGCAACAAGTTTTTCTGAAGATTCAATAACTGAAAATTTACCAAAGGAACTTGGTCGCGTAAATCCACGTGAACTTTTGCTTCCTGAAAATTTAAAGGAAAATTCCGCAGTGCAGGAAGCACTTTCTGTTTTAAGCGGCACTTCTGTTTCTTATTATCCTTCCTGGAATTTTAATGCTGAACTTGGTTTTGAAAAACTAAAAAAACAATTTAAAACGGCATCTCTCCGCTCGTTTTCGCTTGATGAAGATTCAATCGAAGTTATTCCAGCTGGATTTATTCTGGATTATGTTGAAAAAACAACTGGTTCTTCTTCACCTCACGTTCGTGGAATTTTTATTTATAAGGATTTTCAGTATCTTGTAATTGATGATTCTTCCCGCAGAAATCTTGAAATTCTTTCAAATTTAAGAGACGGAACTTCAGCTTTTACTCTTTTTGAATGCTTGAATTACTGCAAAACTGCGATGGGCAACCGCTTTATGCGCGAATGTCTTATGTTTCCGCTTACAAATCTTGAAAAAATAAATACTCGGCTTAGAAATGTGGAAGTTTTTTACAATGATCGCACTCTTCTTTTTAAGGTGCGCAAAGAACTTGCTGGTATTCTTGATATCGAGCGTCTTGCCGGAAGAATCGCAATGGACAGGGCGCATGCAAAAGATATTCAGGCGTTAAAGCAGAGTCTTATTCTCTGGCTGAATGTAATAAAACTTCTTGGAAAAGCTGATTCTTTGACTTTGGAAACTGAAAGTGCAGAAAAAATTATTGAACTTGTGGAAAAATCTATTCTTGACGATCCTTCAACTTCGCTTACTGAAGGCAGAATTATCAGGGAAGGTTGGTCAGAGGAACTTGACGGCTGGCGAAAAATTCAAACGGATTTTAACAAGGTTCTTGAAGATTATGCGCAGGAAGAACGCGAAAAAACTGGAATACAGAATTTAAAAATTAAAAATAACGGAAATATGGGATATTTTATCGAAGTTACAAAA
>CAVCIJ010000259.1:0-6272 GCA_963601995.1 bacterium
GAACATGAAATTTGTTCAGGACAACCAGAGTGCAAGTCGTGGCGGAGTTTTGCGCGGTCTGCATTTTCAGACTTTACATCCACAGGGAAAACTTGTGCGTGCTCTTGAGGGTAAGGTTTATGATGTTGCTGTTGATTTAAGAAATGACTCTCCTTCATTCGGAAAATATTACGGTGTTGTTCTTGACAGCGAAAAGCAGAATATGTTTTATATTCCGGAAGGATTTGCACACGGATTTTATGTGATTTCTGATTTTGCTGTTTTTACATATAAATGCACTGATTTTTATCATCCTGAAGATGAAGACGGAATTATGTGGAACGATAAAATAATCAATATTGACTGGAAGTCTGTAATTGGTGCTGATTTAAATCCTCTCCTCAGTGAAAAAGATAAACTGCATGCTGCGTTTAGTTTTGAAAATCAGTATTTTGATATGAATGCGAAGTGGAATGGCGGGGTAAATGCAAAATGATTTGGCTTGTTGGCGCAAAGGGAATGCTTGGTCAGGAAGTTGCCTGTCAACTTAAGAAACGCGGTTTGAAATTTGTTTCTTCGGGTTCTGAAGTTGATATTTCAGACTATGAGGCTCTTCTTTCTTTTACACAAAATACTCATCTTGATCCAATTGATAACAGAATATCTTTTATTATAAACTGTGCGGCTTATACTGCGGTTGATAATGCTGAAGACGATGGCGAAAGAGAAAAAGCTCAAAAGGTAAATGTTTTGGGTGCTGAAAATCTTGCAAAAATCGCGCGCTCAATTTCGGCAACTTTAATTCATATCAGCACAGATTATGTTTTTGACGGAACTGCAGTTGAGCCTATAAAAGAAAATGCTCCTAAAAATCCTGCTGGTGTTTATGGAAAAACAAAAAGTGACGGCGAGGATAAAATCTGCAATTATATGGTGCGGCACTATATTTTAAGAACTTCGTGGCTTTACGGCTGGTACGGAAAAAATTTTGTTTACACAATGGCACGCCTTATGTCTTCTAAGGAAAGCATAAAAGTTGTTGCTGACCAAAAAGGAAGTCCTACAAACTGCTGCACTTTGGCTCTTGTAATAATTCTGCTGATTGAAAGCGAAATGAAGGGACGGCTTATTCCTTATGGAATTTTTAATGTTACTGACGAGGGCGAAACAAGCTGGTTTGAATTTGCCATTCAGATTCAAAAGTTCCTTAAAAAATACGGCAGAATTGATAAAAACTCTGAATGTATTGTAAATGCCTGCACAACGGAAGAATATCCTGTAAAAGCTAAGCGGCCGGCGTACAGTGTGCTTGATAAAACTAAAATTCAAAAGACTCTGAAAATAAAACTTCCTTCATGGAAAAAGTCTCTTGAAGATTTTATAAAATCAAAAAATTTTGAGGTAAAGTGAATGTCGAATTCAAAACGAAAGTTAAAGAATGTTCTGGTTACAGGCGGTTGTGGATTTATTGGCTCAAATTTTATTCATTATATGTTTGGAAAATCTACAAGTGGCGAGAGTGCATTTGAAGATGCTGATTTTGATGGAAACATTGTGAATGTAGACTGCTTAACTTACGCAGGAAACGCAGAAAGTCTTTGCGATGTAGAAAAAGAATTTGGCGGAAAACGCTATTTCTTTGAAAAAATTGATATTTGCGACAGACCTCAGATTGAGCGCATTTTTAAGCAGTATGATATTGATACAGTCGTGCATTTTGCCGCAGAAAGCCATGTTGACCGTTCGATTTTAGGTCCGGAAGCGTTTATAAAAACAAATATCAATGGCACATACACTTTGCTTGATGCTGCGCGAAAATATTGGAACGTAAGCCTTGATAATCCGAGGGAAGACGTTTTGTTTCATCATATTTCAACTGATGAAGTTTATGGTTCTTTGGGACCAAGCGGCTATTTTACTGAAAAAACTGCCTACGATCCGCGCTCTCCTTATTCAGCAAGTAAAGCTTCGAGCGATCATCTTGTAATGGCGTATTTTCATACTTATGGACTTCCAGTCACTTTGTCAAACTGCACAAATAATTACGGTCCGTTCCAGTTTCCAGAAAAACTTATTCCGCTGATGATTTTAAATATTAAAAGCAAAAAAAATCTTCCGGTTTACGGAAAAGGTGACAATATTCGCGATTGGATTTATGTTGAGGATCATAACCGTGCTGTCTGGCAGATTTTAAAAGATGGAAAGTCTGGCGAAAAATATAATATCGGCGGCGAAAATGAATGGCAGAACATTAAACTTTTGAACAAAATAATTGATCTTACTTCTGGTGAACTTGGCATTTCTGAAGATGATGTAAAAAAGACAATCACTTACGTAAAGGATCGTCCGGGTCACGACAAACGCTATGCTATTGACTGCACAAATATAAAAAATGAACTTGGCTGGGAAAGAAAAATGACTTTTGAACAGGGACTTCTTCTTACTGTAAAATGGAATTTAAGTCATTCTGAATGGATTAGTCATATTCTTTCGGGCGAATATAAAAACTGGCTTGAAAAAAATTATTCCGGCAGATAAGTTTTGCCTTTCTTTGCGCTGGCTGTTTTTTTTAGCCGGCGTTTTTTTATGATAAGGATTTTGAAGCTTAAAGTCAGTTTTTTAACTTTGCATTGCAAGAAAACTTCTAAAACGCTAGTATTTTTGCAGCAATTTGGTGGAGTGGAACCGTTTTAACGGACATTTTATATAAAACGAGGTAGAAAAATGAAAAAAATTATCAGCGGTAAAGTCCGCGAAGTTTACGATCTTGAAGACGGAAGAATGGTAATTGTTACAACAGACCGAATTTCTGCTTTTGACGTAATTTTGCCAACAATGATTACAGATAAAGGTAAAGTGTTGAATGCTCTTTCAAATTACTGGTTCAATCTTACGAAAGACATTGTAAAAAATCATATGATTTCCAGTGATTTGAAGGATATGCCTGCTGAATTTCAAAAGCCGGAATTTGAAGGCCGCACAATTTTGGTAAAAAAACTCAAGATGATTCCTTATGAAGTTATTGTTCGTGGATATATGTTTGGTTCAATGTACGAAGCTTACAAAAAAGGCGAACCGTTTTTGGGTCACAGTTTTGACAAAAAATATGAGCAGGCTGAAAAGCTTGACGAGCCGATTGTTACTCCTTCAACAAAGGCTAGCGAAGGTCATGATATCAACGTAACTTTTGATTATATGAAAAATGATTTGGGTGAAGAACTTGCAGAAAAAATTCAAAATGCAGCTCTTGCAATTTACAAAAAATGCTACGATCACGCATATAAAAACGGAATTATCATTGCTGATACAAAATTTGAATTTGGTCTTGATGAAAATGGTGAACTTGTTCTTGGTGATGAAGTTTTAACTCCTGATTCAAGCCGCTTCTGGAATCTGGCAGAATATAAAGTTGGAATAAGCCCGGCAAGTTTTGACAAGCAGTTTGTCCGCGACTGGCTGAAGCAGAATAATCTTGCAGGAGATCCAAATATTAAATCAATTCCTGAAGAAATTGTTAATAAAACAAGTGCGCTTTATCTTGAATGTCAAAAACGGATTTGTAAATAATTCAATCACCTGAAAATCAAAAAACGGAAAAAAAATGGCGAAGATTGCAAAACTTATAATCGAAGGCACGATTCAAAAAGAAAACGAAACTTACAATCAAAAATGGCTTCTTGAAACAATCAAAAAGCTTGAGAATCGTAAGGATTTTGCAGGAATTTTCCTTTACATAAATTCACCGGGCGGCGGAGTTTATGAATCTGACGAAGTTTATTCGGCTCTTTTAAAATACAAGGAAAAATCTAAAAAAAATGTTTATGCGTATTTTGCTCAGCAGGCAGCGAGCGGCGGTTATTACATTGGCTGTGCTGCCGACAAAATCATTGCAAACCGCAACTGCATTACAGGTTCAATTGGCGTAATTTCGGCACAGTTTGTAGATGTTTCAAAACTTCTTAAAAAATACGAAATCCGCACGAATACAGTGCACAGCGGAAAAAACAAAACTATGGGTCATCCGGCTGAACCTTATACTTTGGAGCAAGTTAAAATTATGCAGTCGCTTTCAGATGAATGCTACGAGCAGTTTGTTCAGATTGTAAGCGAAAGCCGCAAAATGGACGTGGAAAGGGTAAAAGAACTTGCCGACGGAAGAGTTTACAGTGCAAAACAGGCAAAGGAAAATGGTCTTGTTGATGAGATTGCAAATTTTGATGAGGCGGTAAAAATCTTCTGCAAGGACGTTTTAAAAGATGAGGATTGCGATCCTGATATCAAGGAATTTAAGCCTAAAGAAAAGCGTTCTCTTTCAAAAATGCTTCGCGGAGCAAAGTCGAGTGCAGGAAAAGCTGGCGCAATTTCAGGCGTTCTTGAACAACTTGGCATAAAACAAAAACTTCCTTTTCCGGCATATTACTGTGAATTTTTGTCAAAATAAATGATTTTTTTTTACATAAATTTTTTCTGATAAAAAAAGCCTGTTACAAAGAGATTTTTCTTTGCAGCGGGCTTTTTTACTTAGTAAAACTTTGATTTTTTTGCTCTAAAAATTTTTGTTAAGGTTTTGAAAAATTTTTTATTAAATTGTATGCAACAGAACCTGGTGCCGGCAGTGGCGGAAGATAATCTTTTTTAAACCACTTTGCATCTTCAAGTTCTTCTTCCTGGATTTTTATTTGCCCGCTTTTATATTCTGCTGTAAATGCAAGCATTAGTTGATCCGGATACGGCCACGACTGGCTTCCAACGTAACGCAAATTTTGAATTTGAAGAGATGTTTCTTCCATAACTTCCCGTTCAACGCAGTGCTCGGCACTTTCTCCGGCTTCTACAAATCCAGCTACACACGAATAAACGTCTTTTTGTCCGGATTTATTTTTTACAAGAAGAATTTCGTCTCCTCGCGAAACCAGAACAATTATTGCTGGTTCAAGACGCGGAAAAATTTGTCTGCCACAGATTGCGCATTTTTTTGCCGTAAAATATTCATCGTCTACAAGTTTTCCACCGCATGTTGGACAAAACCTGTAAGAAGATCTAAGTTCAAGAAGTTGATGGGCGCGCGAGGCAAGAATGCTTATTCTTGGAGAAGTAAAATTTTCCTTTTGCGAAAAATCTTTTGTTTCCCAAAAAAACTGTCTTAGTGGAATTAAAAGACATTCTTTTGGAAGCGCTGCGTCTTTTTCTAAGAAAAATGCACTGTAGTCAAGTTGAGTTTCGCAAAACCAGTCTGACACAATCTGACTTTCAAGAAGTTTTTGAAGAAGCTCGTCAGAAGGAAGATTTTCTATTGAAAGCGGATTTCCGCTGCTTTGCCTTGAAGAAAGCAAAATTTGTTTTCCCATAAAAACAAAATGATATTTACAGAAATTTTGTGCAGGATTGCTGATAATTGACATAAGTTCATTATATAACACTTATTTAAAAATAAGCAAAATTTATTGCAGGTTTTGCGTGTTTTACGAGTTTTCTTGAATAAGAAGAGAATTTTTAGCAGCCGGGAAATTTTGCCAGCAAC
Source organism: bacterium (assembly GCA_963601995.1). GTDB lineage: Bacteria > Spirochaetota > Spirochaetia > Treponematales > Treponemataceae > Treponema_D. The sequence continues at coordinate 5,501 of CAVCIJ010000259.1, forward strand.
AGCCGCAGGCAGATGACTTTTCTTTCTTGAAGTAAAGCCTAGCCGCGCGTGGAGCCATTGCGAAGCAAGTCGCCGCAAATGCGGCGACCGAACGGAATGAGTGAGTGGCGGAAGGCACGCCGTAAGAAGAAAAATTTGCTCCAAATTAAAAAATCTGTTTAAAAAAGGTTTATTGATACATTTTTGCTGATGTGCTAAGTTTTAGTGCATGAAAGTTGCAATTTTTTTAGGATCAAAATCTGATTCTGAGACGATGAAAAAGGCCGCTGATATTCTTAGGGAATTTGGCGTTGACTTTAAATCCTACGTTATTTCTGCCCACCGCGCAGGAGATTTGCTTGTAAAAACAATCCGCAAAGTTGAAGAAGAAGGTGCAAAGGTAATTATTGCCGGTGCCGGTTTGAGTGCTGCGCTTCCCGGCGTTATTGCGAGCCGCACGATTTTGCCTGTTATTGGAGTTCCGCTTGAATGCGTTTCGCCTGGAAAATCAAATGGACTTGCCGGAATGGACGCCTTGCTTTCGATTGTTCAGATGCCGCCGCAAATTCCTGTGGCAACTGTTGGAATTAACAGTTCTAAAAATGCGGCGTATCTTGCGCTGGAAATTCTTGCGCTCAGCGATGACTGTGTTAAAAATAAACTTTTGGAATTTAGAAAAAAACTTACTTCCGATGCCGAAAAAGACTGCGGTAACGGAGATGCTCTTTAAAAATCTGATTTTTTTATTTTGCAAAAAAAAAATTAGGTTCATTTATAAACGGAACTTTAATCA
>CAVCIJ010000260.1:0-3344 GCA_963601995.1 bacterium
CTTAAAATCGTAACGCCAAAAGCAGTTATAATAGATTTGTCCTGAAAAACAGTTTTATAGCTTTGAAGAGAAAATTCTCTTGGCCAGAAATAAATTCCTCCGCGCAAAGTGTCTTCAGAACTGTTGAACGAAACAACAACTGTATACCAAATTGGATAAAGTGCAATAAAGCAGATTAAGACCATAAAAATTGTTATAAGATAATCGCCGATTGTTTTTCTTTTTAATCCATTAACCATTTTTTTTCTCCCATAAAGTCTCAAATCATCAGAATAAAGATGTGTTGTTTACTTTTTTGGTAATCTGATTTGCACCAAAAAGCAAAATAAAGGCAACTACACTCTTAAACAAGCCGATTGCCGAAGCATAAGAATAACGCATACTTCTCATAGCCGTTGTATATGTGTAAATATCAATTACATTTGAACGCTGTGAGTTAAGTGGATTCCACAAAACAAAAATCTGGTCAAAGTTTGAATTCAAAAGTCCACCTACAGCAAGAATAAACATAATGATAATAGTTGGTGCTATAGAAGGAAGTGTGATTGAAAAAATCTGACGAAAACGACTTGCTCCGTCAACTTCGGCAGCCTCATACATTTCCTGGTCAATTCCAGAAATTGCTGCAAGATAAATAATTGCTGCCCAGCCGGTTTCCTTCCATAAATCACTTAAAATAACAATTGCCCAAAAATACTTTGGATAAGCAAGAAAGGAAATAGGTTTGTTAAGAAGGTGGCAGTTTACAAGAATCTGATTAAAAAGTCCCTGTTCATCAAGCCAAGTTGTTAAAATTCCACCTAAAACAACCCACGAAAGAAAGTGCGGTAAATATGAAATTGTCTGAATTGATTTTTTGAATTTTTGATTTTTTACTTCGTTTAAGAGAAGAGCAAATAAAATCGGTAAAGGAAAATTTATTACAAGCTTAATAAGACTGATTCCAAGTGTATTCAGCATAATATTAAAAAATTCTTCGTCTTTGAAGAAATTTATAAAATGCTGGAAACCACCAATTCCTGCCCATTCTGACTTCAAAAAAGCACCGCTGAACAAAGGAGTTGTAATTCTGTAGTTCTTTTTGAACGCTATAAGCAAACCATACATTGGAGCATAGTTAAAAATCAGCATCCAGATAAGACCAAGCCATGCCATTACCTGAAGATAACGCTCATCTTTTAAGCGCTGCCAGAATGTTTTTTTTCTAAGCGCAGTCGGCAGCTGCTCAGCCATATTTTTATTTTTCATTTTCACTCCTCCAATAAAAAAGTTTGCAACACGAACTTTTAAAGACAAAAAACCACGCTGTTTTAGCGGACTTTCATCTTAGTTTCACATAAAAATTCAAAACTAAAACTTAAGTTCTTGAATTGAGTTTTTAAGTACACCCGCAATGAAATGAGAATGTGCAGTTAATCACAAAGTTTGCAATGCAAAAGCTTTTCTGCTAATCCCAATTCTTGTAAAAGAGTATAAAACAGCAATTTTTCAAATTGTAGACACCATATTTTCTGAATAGTGTCATTTATTCGGTTTTTTAAATTTTCAAAATTGACAGTTACATATTGTTGCTTTATCTTCAAACTGAACCAAAGAAAAAGTATTTAGGAAAATACCGCTGATTCACTCAGGCACTTAAATTATTACGGAGGAAATTTATGGAAAAAGAAGTAAAAGGCTTGTTTACAAAGCTTGACGGTGAGGATTTTTACAAAATCGAAAACTACGACTTTATGGAAGACTTTTTTATGACAATAACAAGTTCTTCTGATGTATGGAATTTCTGCTGGTCGCAAGGAGGAATCACTGCCGGAAGAATTGACTCAAACCACGCGATTTTTCCATATTACACCGCCGACAAAGTAAGCGACGCAAAACTTGTTACAGGAAGCTACACTGCAATTGCTGTAAACGAAAACGGGAAAATAAAATTCTGGGAACCATTTGCACCACTGTGTGAAAATTCAAATTTTAAAAATCATCAGGAATTTATTACAAGAAATATTTACAAAAATTTTAACGGAACAAAAATTTGGTTTGAAGAAATAAATTCTGAACTGAAACTCGTCTTCCGCTATGGCTGGACAAGCAGTGCAAAATACGGTCTTGTAAAAATGACAGAAATTGAAAATATTAGTTCTGAGAAAAAGTCGATTTTTATTCTTGACGGCTGCAAAAACATTCTTCCAGCATCAATTGATTCAAATTTGCAAAATAACTCTTCCGTTCTTCTTGATGCATACAAAAAAACTGATCTTGACGAAAAAAGCCAGATTTCACTTTTTGCACTTTCTTCTGTTTTAACAGACAAAGCTGAACCAAGCGAAGCCCTTCTTGCAAACACAGCATACTTCACAATAGAAGGCAATGTTTATTTAAGCGAAAATTCCGTAAAAGAATTTTTTGAAAACTCAGGCGACATTTCAAAACTTACAAAAATTCATGTTTTAAAAGGCGAAAGACCTTCCTGCTACATTGCAAAACAAATCGAACTTGAAGCAAATTCGCAGGAAAGCTGGGAAGAAGTTTTTAACACATTCCTTTCTGCAGCAAAAATCGCAGTTTTGCAAAATGAAGTTCAGGACAGAAAAAATTTCAGAAAATCAGTTTTAGATGATATAAAAGCAACTGACGATCTTATGACAGTTTACCTTCGCGAAAGTGACGGAATTCAAAACACTGCACAGGAAATGACAACAGTTCACCACAGAGCAAATGTTATGTTCAACATTATGCGCGGCGGTTTTCTTGCAGACAATGGAAAAATCAACGGAAGCGATTTTATTAAATTTGTATCTCAAAGAAACAAAAGCAAGATTGATGAAGCAAAAAAATCTCTTGGCGAACTTGCAGAAAAAAATTCTGTTTTACAAAGTCAAATCCGCGAAAAAATTTACAATACACATGATCCGCAGCTTGAAAGACTTTTCCTTGAATATATGCCGGTAATTTTTAGCCGCAGACACGGAGATCCAAGCCGTCCATGGAATATTTTTAACATCATTCTAAATGACAGCGACGGAAATCCGATTTTAAATTACGAAGGAAACTGGCGCGATATTTTCCAGAACTGGGAAGCACTTGCCTGGTCTTATCCTTCTTACGCAAAAAATATGACTGCAAAATTCCTTAATGCAATGACTGTAGACGGATTTAATCCATACAGAATAAACCGCGAAGGAATTGACTGGGAATGTCCTGAACCGGAAAATCCATGGGCACAATACGGCTACTGGGGCGATCATCAGGTAATTTATCTTGAAAAATTTCTTGAACTTCTTGTAAAAATAGACAATCAAGAACTTTTAAATTCTCTTGATGAAGAAATTTACACAAGTTCAAAT
>CAVCIJ010000261.1:0-3003 GCA_963601995.1 bacterium
CAATAAAAATGATCAGGCTGAAACTGTTTTAATGCGCTTATTTCAGGGCGGAAACACACAGGGGCTTTCTGGAATTCCATTAAAAAGAGAAAAATTAATTCGTCCGCTTTTACAAATTCCTAGAAATGAAATTGAATCTTACTTGAAAAGGCAAAATATTTCCTGGCGGGAAGATTCAACGAATTTAGATACAAAAATGTATAGAAATAAAATTCGCTGTTTGATTGCGCCTGTTCTAAGCAGGGAAATTCCCGAGTGGACTTCAGGAATTTCCTTGAGCGTAAAAAAACTCTCTTTAGAAAATGATTTTTTAGAAAAGGCAACATACAGTGCAATTTCTGAACTTGAGAAGAAAAATGTAGAAATTTCTTCCGGTGAAAAAAAAATCATTGCAAAAGAAAATAAATCTTTTTCTTATGATAAAAATTTGTTTTTTTCGTTTCATAAAGCAATTCAAATGCGAATTTTGTATAAAGTCATAGAAAAAATAGGTGCTAAAAAAAGGATTTCTTATCAGTTTTTGGAAAAATTTCTTGAAGATGCACTTTTGTCAGAAAAGTTAAAAATCTCTAGTGGTGGAATTGATTTTATAAGCAGTAAAAATGACTTGATTTTTTGTGCACAGACAAGGGTGGCGACAGGTGAAGTTTTTTTTGTTACAATTTACGAAGATGGAGTTTTAAATATTGCGGACGGAACTCTTTATGTTTTACGTAAAAATGACGGAATCGAAATGAAATATTTTCTTGAAGAAAAGGAATTTATTTTGTTTTTAAAAAATTTAACTTTTCCCTTTGCTTTTAGAACTTTTTCGCCATACGATTTTGTCCTTTCTTCTGAAGAAGATAAAAGGTCAGTTTCAAAAATTTTTGATTCCTGGAAATGTGGCTGCTTTAGAGAAAAAATTCCTGTAATTCAAGCTCTTGTTCCAGATAAAAACAGCGGAAAGCAGGAAATTATTTGCATTTGGGGCGAAATTTATGGATATAAAAATTGGATTGTAAAAAACGATTAAGATTCTTAAAAAAATCAGTTATAATTAAGGTCAAAATGAATAAGTATCGTAAAATAATTTTAGTTTTTTTGCTTTTTAACAGCGTTTTTATGATTCACCCTCAAAGTTCAGAAACTTATCTTGAATCAAACGCGGCACTTGCAAACAAAAGAACTGCGCTACGTTGCCTTTCTCTTGCAGGCAATTATTTTTCTGAAAAAAATTATGCGGCTTCTCTTGCTCAGGCAAATTTAGGACTTGCTTACTGCCAGGATTTGAGCGATTTGTGGTATGTGCTTGCCTGCGTTCAAAATTTAACTGGCGAACCTAAAGCAAAGGTGCTTTCGAGTGTAGAAAAAGCTCTTTCGCTTAACAATTGGACTGAATACAAGCGTGATAGTGCGAGAATCCTTTATGCTGACATTTTGTGCGATACTTTGCGTTTTAATGAAGTTTTTGATGTTCTTGATTCAAAGCCGATGATTTATTCTTCAGACGCCGAATATATACGTGCAAAGGCGTATTACAGAAAAGGAGATGCTGAATCACTTGAAAAGGCCCGCGAAAAAATTGATGCAGCTAGAAGAATTTACACTCGCGACGAGAGATTTCCGCTGCTTTTTTTTAAGTTTGAAAATCCGCTTGAACAGAATGAAAGTGTAAAAAAAATCAGCAGTTTTTTTGTGGACGAAATTATACAAAATGCTGATTCTAAAAATGCTGAACTTGAAATTTATGCTTCCCTTTTTGCCGATGATGAACTTTGCCTGAGGCTTTTAAAATCTTTTTCGGCACGGAACTTAAGTCACCCTTTATATGCAATTCAGGCTTTAAAAAAAGGACTTATTTCCGAGCGTGAATCTTTTGAGTATTTTGCAAAATTTGCGGACGATTCAATTAATTTAAATTACATAAAATCTGAACTTGAACTTTTAATTGAAAATGAAAGTCTTTTGCTTGCTGCAGAATATTTTAATTCTTACAGCGGTGTGATTGAGCAGGATATTGATGGCGATGGAATTTGCAATCTTTATGTAAAATACAGTCGCGGACGTCCTGAAACCCTGTTTTATGACAAAAATCAAGATGGAGAACTTGACTGGAACTTAACATGCGATTTTGGCGCTGCTGTAAATGGAACAATCTATTTGGGGCAAAACTCTGGTGATGATGAAAATCAAAATGAAAAAATCACTCTTGCATGGAAAAATTATCCGAGTTTGGAAAACGTAAAGTTTTCTGACGAGCGTTATTATTTTGTAACAAAGAGTCTTGATTTTAATCTTGTAAACTTTTCTGCAAAAAATGAAATTTCTGAAATACTTAATTTTGACTTTTTTTATCCTGAGTTGATTGAAAATGAAGATTTGCTGAATAAAAAAAATCTTTTTTCGAAATGTTCATATTTTGAATTTGATTCAAAAAAGTCGCCTGGAACAACAATTCGATTTGTTCTTGATAATGGAAATTTCAGAAGCGCACTTTACTTTTTTAATCAGCAGATTTTTGCACAATGTCAGTTTGAAAATAATTTTCCTTCTTTGCGTGTTGTGGATGCTGACCGCGATGGAATTTATGAAATTTCAGAATTTTATGCGGTGGATCAAAACAATTCTTTTGATGATTATGCGATGGAAGAAGAGCAAAAAAATTATTGAAGAAAAACTGGGGCTTTCATTTGATGGATTGCATTTTTATTTGACTCTTGTTCAGGCGGATTTAAATAAAGACAGTTTGCCTGACTTTACAGAAGAATATCTTGAGCATGGTGGAAAAATTTCGAGTTGGGATACAGATTGCGATGGAAACTGGAATGTGCGTTACATAAAATATCCGCAGCAAAAAACTTTGAACGGTTTGGAAGAAATTTTAAGGGAAGAATCGCTTTTTTATATTGATGGAAAAAGACTTGTAAGTGTAAAAAGCGAGGATTCTCTTCCGGTAAGCGTGAGCGTTGATGGAAAAAATTATTCTGTTAGAAAAGACAGTACAAATGATTTTTACTGGAT
>CAVCIJ010000262.1:0-2145 GCA_963601995.1 bacterium
ATTTTGCAAAATGGTGCGGCGACAAGACAGAAAAACTGAACATTGTTGCAACCGGCGACATTCCGTTTAATCTTTCGCTTTTAACAAAGGAAGGAGTGGGCTCGCTCTTGTGTTTTGACAAAATCATAAACACGGACAAAGAAAGCGAGCTTTGCTATATTCCGCTTTTTCCAAAACTGGAGTCGCCGCTTTTTTTAGTCTGGAAAAAAACAATGCAGTTTACGCCACCCGCAAAAAAACTGATGGAACGGTTCCGCTTTCTGGTTTTGTAAGGAAGAGAGAAAGTGGGGTGTGTGAAAAAGTTTTGCGGTTATAAGCCAAAAAAACTTGATGTAAATTGATTCTTTTTCGGGTCATAACCGGCATACTGAGATGTTATTTTTTAGCTGCTACGCGGGCACTTTTAGGGTATACCCTAAAAGTGAGTTGACAGGCTCGCTTTTAACTCGCGAAGGCAGGTCGCTTTGCTCCCTTCTTCGCGAGTTAAAAAAATATCTTTGCAGATAGAGAAGTTGCAAAGGCAAATTGCAGAATTAGAAAATAAACTTGATAATAAATAATTGGATAAGGAGAAAATTTAAAAATGACGTATATGAAAATGGGTTGCAACTGGGGTAGCGGAACTCCGGATTTTTATACCATGGTAAAAAACAACTCTATTATTATATGCAGTAGCAATAGTGACAAAAAATTTAAAAAAGGAACTTATGTAGCTGTTACGCAAGGATATAAAGTTATCGCAATTGCGAAACTGCTTGAAGAACCTATTTCTGTTACTAAATGTAAAGATCTAAAAGAAGAATTTAATAAATATCAGATTGCTTATGAAGACTGGAACAAAGTAGCAAAAGCAAAATATTACGAATTAGAAAGCAATGAATGTTTTAATTACGAGTTACAGCAAGGAATTGTAGAAATTCATAAACCGGAGATAATAGAAAAAATGAATAGGATAATTTCAAAAATTGAAAATCAGCTTTCAAGTGAAGAAAATCTCACCGCATACACCACTCTCTTAAAGTCAAAAAAGAATTTTATTCTTCAGGGAGCACCAGGAACAGGCAAAACTTACACTACGGCAGCCCTTGCCCTTTCAATGATTGAAGGCGATATTTTGTCTTACAAAAATCATGCTGAAATCATGAAAAAATATGATGAATATGTAAAAAACGGTCAGATTCAGTTTACGACTTTTCATCAGTCAATGGATTATGAGGATTTTGTTGAAGGAATAAAACCGCGTACAAATGGAGACGGTAGTGCAATTTCTTACGAAAAAGAAGACGGAATTTTTAAATCAATTGCAAATAAAGCAAGAACTTGTAAAACCAACAATTTTGAAGAAGCCTATGGAAAATTAATTGAAGAATTAGAAAACATTAGTGAAAATAATCCGTCGAAGCCATATTTAGAATTAGAAACGTCAAAGAAACACAAAAAATTTGCCGTCAAATTAAATTCAAACAACAATCTGTCTTTACTTACAGGAAAAGATTATGTTCAGCAGGGAGTTTTAACAGAAGAAGGACTTCAAAAACTTGCGGTTGAAGGAATAGCCTATAAGTATTGGATTGGATACTACGAAGGAGTTTTAGAATATTTAAAAGAACACTGCGATTATCATGAAGCAGAAATAAAAAATCCTGTTTTCATCCTCATCATCGACGAAATAAACCGCGGAAATGTTTCAAAAATTTTCGGTGAGCTCATTACTCTTCTCGAGGCAGACAAACGCGAACTTGTAGGGAATGAAGCAAAAGATGAAAATCTTAAAAAGAATCAGCATACAATCAGTGTAACTCTTCCATATTCAAAAGAATCTTTTACAGTTCCTTCAAATCTTTACATTATCGGAACAATGAACACCACTGACCGCAGCACAGGAATCCTTGACTACGCACTCCGCCGCCGTTTTGCCTTTGCAACGCTTACATCAACATATCAAAAAGATGAAAACAAAAATGTTACAGGCTGTCAGGAACTTGAAAATTATTATGCAGATAAAGGAAATCCGGAATTAAAAGAAAAAGCAAATAAACTTTTTGCCGATGTTTACGCCTTCCTTTCAAACGAAAAATACAAGGCTGAAACGAACATTGATGACCTTATGGTAGGCCACAGTTATTTTATGGCTTCAAGTGAAGA
>CAVCIJ010000263.1:0-2137 GCA_963601995.1 bacterium
CTCTTACCTGGTTTGAACTTGTTACCTTGTTTGCAATGTTATGCTTTGTGAATGCAAATTGTGATTTTGCGGTTTACGAAGTTGGGCTTGGTGGAAGACTTGATGCAACAAATGTTGTGCTTCCGGAAGTAAGTTGTATTTCGCGGATTGAACTTGAACATACTGAATTTTTAGGTGACACGCTTGAATTGATTGCGGCTGAAAAAGGTGGAATTATAAAAGAAAATGTTCCTGTTGTAATTTCAAGTCAGAGTGAAAGTGTAAAAGATGTTTTTAGAAAAATTGCTGCTGAAAAAAAATCACCGCTTTATTTTACTGATGAAATTTTTAAAATAAGAACTTCTCTTAAAAGCAAAAAGGAAAAAGTTAGTCTTTTATCAAAAGAATTTTCCAGGAATTTGAAATTTTCTCTAAAAATGCCGGGAACTTTTCAATCTGAAAATGCAGCCCTTGCTTCTTTTGCGGTAAAAATGGCAGTTCCTCAAATTAAGGAAAAAGAAATTGAAAAGGGACTTGAAAAAGCCTTTCTTCCTGCAAGATTTGAAATTATTGAAAAAATAAAGAAATTTCCAAAAATAAAAGCACTTGTTTATGATGGTGCTCATACTGTAAAAAGCGTAAATTTTACGATGGAAACATTTAATTCAATTTTTAAAAAGAAAAAATGCACTCTTCATCTTTTGTTTGCCTGCGCTGCTGATAAAGATGTTGAGGACATTGCAAAGGTTTTTAAAAATCAATTTGACTTTATAACTGTAACGAAACCTGGTTTTGTAAAGCAAAGTGATTTGCCACGTCTTGAAAAAGCATTTAAAAACGAAGATATTCCGTTTAAAATTGACTCTGACTATAAAAAAGCAATTGAAAGTTCACTGGAAAAAGCAAATGACGAAAAAGCCGCTTTGCTTGTAACTGGCAGTTTTTATTTGGTGAGCGAAGTAAAAAAAATCCTAAAATGATTGCTGATCTTTTTGTTTACAATCAGATTTCTAGTTTATAAGAAATTTTCTTGTTAACACGCAAATTTTTTTGCTGACAGAAAATTTATTTTTTTTACAGAAAATTTTACTGGTTAACAGCACGCACCGTGTTACTGAAAAATTTTTTTGTTTACACGAATTTTTTTTGTAACACGCAGATTTTTTTATTTTTAGAAAACTCAAAGATTCTATGTTTAAAAATCAATTTATAAAATATCTTTTTATGCGCTTTGTTATGCAGCTTGTAACTTCGTAGGAAATTGTGCCGCTTTGTTTTGCGATTTTGTCTGCGTCCTGCATTGCTCCAAAATCATTGCTTCCGAAAATGACTGCGCGAGTCCATCTTTTTATTCCAGAATTTTTCCCGATTTCTACCATGCACTGATCCATGCAAATTCTTCCGCGCACAGGATATTCTTTTCCGTCAATTGCAACTTTTAATCCGCATTCTCCGTAGCGTCGTAAAAGTCCATCAGCATAGCCGATTGGAAGTACAGCAATTTCGGTATCTTCGCTTGCTGTCCAAGTGCGACCGTAACCAATGCTCATTCCTTTTTTTATTTTACGGATTGAACATACTGAAGTTTCAAGAGTCATTACTGGCTTTAATTCAAAAGAAATTTTATTTTTTTCAAAATATTCTCTTGTAAAGTCTCCAGGATAATATCCGTAAGCAATGATTCCAGCTCTTACAAGATCGAAATTTGCTTCCTTTAGTAAAATTCCAGCAGCACTGTTTGCACAGGTTTTTACTCCAGAATCTATTCCGGCTGCTTCAACATTTTTTATGGCATTTTTAAATTTTTTTATTTGAAGCTGAGTATAATTTATGTTTTCTTCATCAGCACAGTCGCTTGCAGCAAGATGTGTACTTATTCCACCAAATTTTAAGTGAGGGCAGGATTTTATAAATTCAGCAAGTTTTCCCGCTTCATTTTCGTAGCAACCGATTCTTCCCATTCCTGTATCAATGGCAAGATAAATTTCAAAGTTATTTTCGCCAAGTTTTTCAGCTGACTTTTCAAAAAGAGAAATATATTCTTCATCAAAAGCAAACGGCGTAATTTTATTTTTTACAGCACATTCAACTTCGTTCGGAGAGCAAAGACTTAAAAGTAAAATGGGTGACTCAATTCCGTTTTCGCGCAGTTCCATAC
>CAVCIJ010000264.1:0-2976 GCA_963601995.1 bacterium
ATTATAGGGAGCCTCTAAAAATTGCAATTTTTAGAGGCAACTCTGAAAACGCGACGTTTTAATTCGTGCTATACCAATGAATTAAAACTCGCAGGTATCTCTGAAAAAGCATTGAAAATGATTTTTTAGAGATACCCTATATTTCATCAGAATCTGACGTTGAACCTGAAAATCTGCTTAATAATCTTTTTGAAAATTTAAACTTAAGAAAAGGAAACCCATTTTTTTATAACACGAAAAAACTAGAATCTCCACAGGCAATGATTATTTATAAAATTTTGTATGAGAAAAAAACTGCAGAAAGTCAGAATGAAAAATTGTTAAATCTGCTGGAATCTATGAAAAAAGAAACGCCAGTTATTGCACCGTTTTTTGTTACGTGGTTTAAAGCACTGTATTTTATTTCAAAAAGGGATTTTTCTAAGGAAAAAAGCAGCGATGAAAATCTTTTAAAAGCAGAAGAATTATTTGACGAAGCGTTTTCTTATAAATATCTTGCAGGTGATTTTATAAAAGATTTTCTTGAAACAGGATTCGTTTTTGAAAATTATTTAAACTCAAGTTTTAATTTGGTAATAAAATCGTATAAATATGACGGAATTACTCAAAAACAAAAAAATCCTGTGAATTGCGGTGCAAAGAAATTTTACAACTATGGTTATGCAATTGACCTTTTTCCTGATGATGTTGAACATTCAGCATTGAAAGCATTAAATGCAAATGAGCTATTCCACAAATTTTTTCCTGCATCTTTGTTTTATGATACAGACGGAGCTTCAAAAACTTATTCGCAGGAATCTGAAAATGAAAAATATATCGAAATTAATCTTGAAAATATTTATGAAAAACTTTCTTCCATTCCACTGTCCAAGAGGAATAATTTAGTTCACATAAAGGAAATTGTTTCAAAAAACGCAGCTCACAATTCTAAACAAAAACATCTTTTTCCGCCGCTTTCAATCTGTTTGTTATACTGTCTGCAGGATGAACGGCTGCTTACTCTGGCAGAAAAATGGCTTTGTGATTCTGAATGTAAAATCGATGTTTCAAAAGTTTCTTACGAAGGAAGAACTCCTTTGTGCTACGCCTTTCAGACATATAAAGATTTTAAGTTGAACATACTAACTAAAAATTCAATAAGAGAATTTTTTCCCCCAGTTTTAGCTTCTATGGGCAGCAAATCAACTGAAATATTTGAAAACGGCCTCAAAGAAACCCTCAAAAATCATACTGAGGTAAAACATTCTATGGATAACGCTCAAAAATTCCAGAATGAACTTGAAAAAATCATTTCTCTTTTAATCGAAAAAACAGATTTTGAAACAGAGCTGAAATTCAGCGAAAAAATTTCTACATTAAGTTATGCAATAGATGCCTTTAATTTTGATTTTGTAAAAAAACTTGCAGAAAAAATTCCTGATGAAGATTTTCAGAATTACAGCTTATACAACGATGAATCGCCGTTAATGTATGCAATTTTTAGAAAAGAGCCTGTTTCTTTGGGATTTGAAGAATTTATCCGTAAAACAAAAGATATTAATATTCCAAAGAAAATGAATTCTGAAAATCTGAATTTTACCCGCGAAGAAAGGGAGCTTGAATACAATCATTTTAATCCACGACCAGAAGGTATTGATGAATATTTTTATCACCATGACCAGGCCGAAAAAGAAATTACCGAAGAAGATTTTTCATATTGGTCAGAAAATTTTGGAAGTCCAAAAACTCTATTTTTCAATTTCTTCAAAGGCTGCAGGTTCAGGAAATAGACAAAATGATTGATTATTTTATTTCCAGGACAAAAAATCTTGATTCAAAGAGAATTTTTATGCGGGGAAGTGACGGTGATATTTTTGTTAACACAACGCTCATTTTTGCCGCCCAGTGCAATGACACAGACACCTGCAGAAAACTTTTGCAGAAAGGAGCAGAATCATTCAATGATGAATATGGATTTTTCCGCATTAGTTATGGAAAAGAAAACTTCTTTGCTGAAAACAATTTGATGAACAATCTTTGTGTTTATAAATCTTGGGAAACTTTAATAATGATGTTTGATGAATTTCCTGAAATTGTAAAGAAATCGCTTACCTGCAGCAAAAAAAATTATGTTGATTCTTTTACACTTTTTGCAACTGTAATAAAAAATCGATTTATCTGGGCTGGAAAAGAAAAACGTGAATATAAACCTATGTGCGATTATTTGATAAAAAGATTTATTGAACTTGGTGCAAATCCCGATAACAGAACAAAAATAGGAAGTGCACGAGAAATTCTTTCTGTCACAAAATTACTGGATAATTATTGAAGGTTACAATCTTATATCCCAATATCTACTTTATAAACCTCAGCAAAAAATCAGCAGTACCGATTACAGTAAAACCGTTTTCATCAAAAGTTTCGTTTATCGGTTTGTTGATTACAATGATTTTTTGAATCTGATCATTAAGCATTATGAATGGTCTTTCTTCCCTTGCCCTGGTTGCCGCATTGGAAATATCAGCAGAAACTTGAATGTAATATCTGCGATTTCCTTTTTTTGCAAAAAAATCCACTTCGTTTGTTTTGCGTACAGAAGTGCCGGTAGTGTTTTTTTCTATGGAATCAAAGGTTCCTCTACATTTACAGAATAGCCCTCATAAACAAGTTCGTTGTAAACGATATTTTCAAGCATTTGTTCTTCATCTGGAAAGGCAAAATTCAGTCTTGCATTTCTTAATCTAGTATCAAGAAAATAATATTTTTTTAATTTTTTAAGACTGCAAGTGTTTAGCAAACCTGATTTTAGCAAGACACGCTTTTTGAATAACTTTTTTCTATTTTTCTAAATTATCTGCAATGAGTGAAAGCAGCTCTGTTTTTTGTGGGGAAAGTGTTTCGCATTGTTCCAGCAGTTTGCGGTATTTGCGGGAAAGGCGCAATTCTTCCTGAGTGTTCTGGTCATTTTTTGCGCTGGACGGTGATTTTGTGCCGTTT
>CAVCIJ010000265.1:0-2891 GCA_963601995.1 bacterium
GAACTTATTTTTTGTTAACAAGATCCTTAAACGCTTTTCCAGGTTTAAATTTTGGTGATTTTGAAGCGGCAATTTTTATAGTCTCGCCAGTTTTTGGATTGCGACCTGTGCGTTCAGAACGCTCTCCAACAGAGAAAGTTCCAAAACCAATAATCTGAACATCATCTCCTTCAGAAAGTTTCTTTTCAACAACATTAACAAATGACTTTAAAGCTGCTTCTGAATCTTTTTTTGTAAGACCAGTTTCTTTTGCAATTTCATCAATTAATTCTGTTTTGTTCATAGTAAAGACTCCATTTATTTTTTATCCCGCTTTTACTAAGCAAGTGCATAAAATTATATCCCCATATAATCTTAATTTCTAGTATTTTTTTTAATATTATGATTTTTTTTGAAAAACATAACAAAAAAGAATTTAAATTTTCAGATACAAGTTAAGAAAAATCTTTTATATTGCCATTTTTTACTGATTTTTTGATTATTTTATTTTGCGATAAAAGATTTTGCCGTAAGAAAAAGATTTTTGGCGGTAAAAAAATTTAGCCGGGCGTGGAGCCATTGCGAAGCAAGCAGCTGGCTAAAAACTTTAGTTTATTGCGTCATTGAAGAAATCTTAGAAAAACTGTCTTAACTAATAAATTTCAGTAGAATTTTTATTTTAGACAGCTGCCGAATGAAATGAATGAGTGGCGGAAGGTCCGCGAAGTAAAAAAATTTGCTCCAAATTTATGAATAATATTTTTTATTTTTGATAAAATTTTTAAAAAATTATTGACAAAGATTTTTTCTTGTAATATAGTGTCCTCACTTTGATGTTGGACGGTTAGCTCAGCTGGGAGAGCATCTGGTTTACACCCAGAGGGTCGGGAGTTCAATCCTCTCACCGTCCACTTCTTCGGGACGTAGCGCAGCTGGTAGCGCATCTGGTTTGGGACCAGAGGGTCGCAGGTTCAAATCCTGTCATCCCGACTTTGTGCTTTTGGAGTTCTTATGTTTTAAGGCTTCATATCCAACTACAGGCACTAAAAAACACATTTGTTCCTCATTATTTGTATCTACTTTCAGGATACATTTTTTAAGGATATGGAGTTTTTATGTCAGCTGAGTTGGATAAAAGATACAAGTATTCACTTCAAATTAAAAAACCTTTCTACCTTTACAGAAAATACAAACGTTCAGGCATTTTTTACGTAAAATTTCACGACGGCAAGACAATTTCGACACATTCAACAGACATCCAGAGTGCATATAATTTCGCGCTTAACTACCTAAATGAAAATCCCGGTCAAAACAAAAAAATCAAAACTCAAAAGAAAAATGAATTTCAGGAAACACTGCGGGGCTATTACATACGCGGAAGTAAGTGGACTGAATATGACAAGATTCACGGCTCGGAATATTCAGACCGTGTTCTTTCTCAAAATCATTTTGCCTGCATAAAAATGGCGGATTTACTTCTTGATGTAAGAGACTTTTCTTCACTTACAAAAGCACGGCTGCATAAACTTCAGGAACAGCTGCTTTCTTCGGGGCTTACCGGCAAAAGCGTAAACAATTACATTGCAGTTCTGCACAAAATCTACAAGCAGCTTATTGATAAAGAACTTGTAAAAACTGACGTTTTTGCGGGGCTTAGAAACTGCAGCCACGAAAAGAAAAGGCGGCTTTGTTTTCCCATTGAGAATTTTAACGGATATTTTGGCAGCATAAAGACTTTGGACCGCTACGACCTTTTAGCCTATTGTGCAATCATTACCGGAGCAAGAAGAAGTGAATTGCAGAGGCTTAAAAAAGAAGATTTAGAACTTTGTAATGATTTTTACATTCTGAGAGTAAGAGGAACTAAAAGCGAATATTCAGATCGGACAGTACCCTTATCAGTTTTCGGGGCAGAGGCTGTAAAAAGAATGATTGACGAAAAAACCGCAAGTGCAAAAAACATCGATAGATGTACGTCTTGCATAGGAAACAGAATCGGCTTTAGTGATGAACAGATAAAAGCGGACGGAATATGTTTTCATTCATTCAGAAAAATGTATAAAACCATATTAACAGGTGCAAACCTTAATACAAGCCTTGTAGAAGTACTTATGGGACATTCAACGGACAATCAGGGGTCAAATAACGTTGAACGGATTTATTTTGTTTCCCAAAGAGCTGATATGAGGGAAGCATACAAAAAAGTAATCAGTTCACTATCTTTTCTTGACAAGAAAATTTGAATGATTTAATATAAAGACCTACGGTTTGCGGTGAGAGAAATCTTGCCGCTTTTTTTTTTTGCCTATTTTTGCAATGCAAGGACTTTTTTTGCTTCATTTATATCAACAAGAGTTCCGTTTACATAGCGATGTAAAACACTTCCTATAAGAGACTGATAAGGGAGTCCCTGCTCCTGCGCAGCTTCTTTCAACATATCAATATCTTTACTTTCAATTCTCATTGAAACCATTTTTTTATTTTTATTTTCAATTTCGTTCATAGTATTTTTTGCCGCCTCTTTTAAAGATTTTCTTGCTTCCTCTTGATTCTCGCACGGAATAAATTCATCAGAATGTTCTTCAAACCATTGCTCTTCTTCATCTAAAGGAGCCTTCCAAAATTTATAATCAAACTCTTTTAACTCTTCATTTGTCATTCTTAAATTCTCCCTTTCAACTTTCTGCACGGATAAACAGTTTTCAAAAACCAGCCGCCGTTATCCATGATAACAAACGGAACTGCAAAAGGATATTCGTTAATCTTAACAATTATTCTTTTTTGTTCTGGTCTTGACGGATTTTTTTCTGGTCCTACAAAACGACCTTCATTTATTTCTTTTGCAACCTGTTCAAAACTTACATTTCTCGTCTTTTTTAGAAGTTCGTTCTTTTCGTCATTCCATTCAAGCT
>CAVCIJ010000266.1:0-13269 GCA_963601995.1 bacterium
CAGGCAGCTTATTTTGTTTGCGTGAATAAAAATCTTGCGGATGAAAGTCTTGCGGAAAATGAGGCGTTTGCACTTTTAAGTTCACAAAGTCTTTTTGGGGAAGACGAAAGTGCTGATGAAAAAATTTCTCTTGAAAAAGCGTGCTTTTTGATTGCAAAAACGGAAAATATGCAGGGCGGAGTTTTTTATTCGCTTATGAAAAATTCGCGCTATGCACTGCGGGAGTTTAAGGCACTTGGAATTGTTCCGGTTAATTCTGATCCAGAAAGAAAAATTTCTGGCGAAGAGTATATTGCGATTTTGAATGGATTTGCTGAAAAAGGAAAAACAAAATGAAACAGGAAAAATTCAAATTAAATAAAAATATTGCGTGCTGCAAATTCTCAAATCTTAAGTTTTTTGTGGTATTTTTTGCTTTGCTTGTATTTTCTTCTTCGATTTTTGCATTTGACTATGGCGGAATTTTAACTAATGATTCGGCTTTAAAAACAGACAGTAAAAATAAAATTAATTTAGATCAGAAAAATTCGGCTTCTTTGTGGACGCGGCAGAATTTTGATAAAGATGGAGAAAAGTATTTTGCGGCAGAAGGACTTTATAGTTTTGAATGTGATTTGAGCCTGCCTTATGACAAAATAACAAACATACTTGATGTTTCGCTTTTAAAATTTGCACTTTCAAAATCATTTGATTCATCAAAAATAAGTTTTGACGTCGGAAGATTTTATTTTTCTGATTTGAGCGGTCTTGTTTTTACTCAAAATGCTGATGGTGCAAAATTTTCTTTCCAGAATAATTATTTTACAGTTTCGGCTTACGGGGCGTACACAGGACTTTTGAATGGACTTAGCACTGAAATAATTGGTGCGACTCCACTTGAATTTTTAGCGGACGGAAGTACTCCGGCAGTTCAGGACAGCACGAAGATTTTTGCTGCCGACAGTACAAAGCTTTATGATTTTGCAGAAAAATATGCAGTTTGCGATTTGACACTTTCTTTTCCATATTTTGCGGCTAATCAGACAGGAGCATTGGAATTTTTAGGCGCATTCAGTTTGGAAAATGAAACTTACAACAGAATGTACGCAACTTTCAAATTTGATGGTCCTGTTTATCGTTCGCTTTTCTACAGCGTTTCTTCGACTTTTGAATTCTTGAATTATAAAAATGCAGAAGACAAAACAATTTGTGATTTTGCAAATCTTTCTAAAATTACGCTCGATTATTTTTTCAAGAATGCGTCTCTTGGTTTGAGCGGAGTTTATGCTTCAGGAAATCAGGGATTTTTTAGTTCCTTTGTTGGATTTACAAAAAATACTTCGACATATTCTCTTCAAAATTTTTTGTATTCTGGAATTATCAAAGGCGGATTTAATGCAGCATTTAAACCTTTAAAAAATTTGCTTCTAGCATTTGACTGCGACTTGATTTTTAATGCAACGGCTGGCAGTGAGGATAAAGAATACAATGATTTGAGCGGAATTGAATATTACGGATTTGAATATTCTGCTGGTGCAACGTGGCAGTTTATGAGCGATTTTCAAATTGGACTTAGCGCAACACAGTTTTTTGACAAAAAGAATTCTGACGATGTAAATAAAACTTACATCAGTTTGCATGCGGCTTTGGCATTCTGATTTTTATAGTGATTTTCTTTGCTGGAGCAAGCTTTGTAAATCTTTTATAAGAAGTTGTTTTTATTGGAGAAATTTTATGAAAAGACTGATTTTGATTTTTAGCACAATTTTGTTTTGTGCGATGAGTTTTGCGTCGGATTTTTCGGCGCAGGTTGTTTCTGTAAGCGGCAAGGCGGAAGTTTTGCGCGGAAACATTTGGACAGCTTTAAAAACTGGCGATACTTTGTCTGGTGGAGACACAATTCAAACAGGATTTAAAAGTTCCCTTACATTAAAAATCAAAGATTCAACTATGAATGTTGCTCCTTTAACAAGAATGAGTGTTGAGCAGTTTTCGGAAACTTCTGAAAAGGACAATACATGTGTTTTTGTGCGAACTGGAAAAGTTTCATCGAATGTACAGAAATCTGAAGGAAAAAAAGTTGGCTTTACAGTGCGCACGCCGGTTGCAACAGCTAGTGTTCGCGGAACTGACTTTACTGTGGCAAACGGATTTTCTTCAACTCAAGTGGAAACAACGCGTGGTGTAGTTGCGGTTTGGAGCGGAAAAAATACTGAAACTTTGCCATCTTCATCAGAGATTGAAAGTTCTTTGCCGGCAGAAGACGCCTCTAAAACAGAGGAGCTTTCTTTTGAAAGTGCACCTTACGGAACTGTTTTAGTAAGTCAGAATCAGGGTGCAAATATTGAAAAAAATGGAAATGCTGTTTCTCAAAAAGAAATTGCCCAAAGTGAAGCAACAGATCTTGGAAATGGAATGCAGGGAGCAGGAGTTGAACGTCCTTTGGATCAAAATCAGGGAGAAAAACTTAGAAAAGCATCTCTTACTATAAATATTACGGTGGAAGAATAAATTTAGAAAATTAGCGTTCTTCTTGCAGGGAAATGAACATTGGCGAAAAAATCTAAATCAAAAAAAAATAATGCACTTTTTAGTCTCGCTGTGGTTGCCTTAGTTTTTGCTGTTGTAAGTATACTTTCAGCATTCAGAGCTTTTGAAAAGTTTGAATACAAATTTTATGATCTTCTTTTAGGCTTAAAAAAAGAGCCGCAGGAACGCAGCGAAATTATGCTTGTTGACATTGATGATTTAGCACTTGATCAGATGGGAAACTGGCCGTGGACCCGCGACAAGATTGCGGATTCTCTTTTGTATATGCGTGAACTTGGTGCAGAAACGGCTGTTTTCGATATTGAGTATTTGTCGTCATCGCAAAAATCAGTTGACTCTTTGCTTTATCAAAAAATTTTAGCTGACGGAACTGCAAATGCAGATGAAATTCAAAATCTTTTTGTTAACAATGATGAATATTTTGCACGTTCGCTTCAGTTTTTTGGGAATTCGTGGCTTACGGTGAATTCAGGAAATCTTGCAATTGATTATTCTGATGACGAACTTTCTTATGCAAAAAAACGTTTTTTGCTCACGGCAGAAGATGAAAAACATGCACTTGAAAAATTTGCTCTAAAAAAAGATTATTCTGAGTTTTCTCCGGCAATGTTTGATTTTATTTCGCGGGCAAAGGGTGCGGGTTTTACAAATGTAAAAATCGATTCTGACGGAACAAGACGACGTATTCCGCTTTTTGTAAAATACGATGACGGAGTTTTGGCTCAGCTTTCTCTTGCTCCACTTTTAAAAATTCTAAGTCCTGAAAAAATCAAAATTACAAAGCATTATATTATTTTAGAAAATGTAAATTTTCCTGAACTTGATTCAGAATCTGTAAATGACAAAGATATTCAGCGTAAAAACTATACAGACAGAAAACGAACAATCAAAATTCCTGTTGGGCGCGATGGCACAATGCTTATAAACTGGCTAAAAAAGCCTTATGCAGCAATAAAAACTGTAATTTACGATGACGGAACTTCAGAAGAAGTCATTGATGAAAAAAATACTTCGTTTAACCACTGTTCGATGTTTTATTTGTGGAATTTGTGTCAGCTTGAAAAAGAAATTGTGAAAGAACTGAAAAATGCAAGTTATTTTGAATTTGATATTGAATCTGAAAATAACAAAAATGAGTCATCTTTAGTTTCAAAAGATTTAATCACAGCACAAATACAATCTTTGCTTGCTGATTATTCTGATATAATTGAATACAAAAACTATATTTTTTCTGCAATGAACGGTTATGATGCAGACGGAAATGCAATTGGTGGCGGAGTCGGTGAGGAAACTTTTGCAGAATATTTTTCTTTGCGGCAAAGTTTTTTTGAAAATCTAGCGTATTTTGTCCAGGATTTAGAAAATGAAATTCATTTTGAACTTGATTCAGAATCTGAAATAGAAAGTTTTAGAAATACGCTCGACACTTTTCTTGCCTACTATTCTGCAATGCAGGAAATGTTTGAAGGTAAGCTCTGCATTATTGGAAATACAGGAAGCGGCACAACTGATTTAGGTTCAACTCCGTTTCAAAATTCATACCCGAATGTGGGAACGCATGCAAATGTTTACAATACAATTATGTCAGGCTCTTTTATTACACCGATCAGCTGGTTTTGGGCAGCGATTGTGGCGGCAGTTCTTTCATTTTTTGCATTTGGATTTCATTCAAGCCGCAAAGTATGGGTTCAGAGTGCAATTGCAGTTTTATTGCTTGCAGTCGTTGTTTGTATTCCAATGGCTCTTATGCACTTTGCAAATATTTATGTTCCGCTTACAATGCCTGTTTTAATCACAGTGCTTTCCTATATTTTAATTACAGCATTCAGGTTCCGTTCTTCAGAAAAAGATAAAAAATTCATAACCGGAGCGTTTAGTCAGTGTCTTTCAAAAGATGTTGTTCAGGAAATTATAAAAGACCCTTCAAAACTTGTTCTTGGCGGAAAAACTTTTGAAATGACGGCACTTTTTACTGATATTCAAAAATTTTCTGGATTTTCTGAGCTTTTGAGTGCGGAAGAACTTGTTGCTCTTTTAAATTATTATCTTACAAAAATGAGCGAAATCATAATTGACGAGCACGGAACTGTTGATAAGTTTGAAGGAGATGCGATTGTTGCCTTTACGGGTGCTCCAGTTCCTATGGCTGATCACGCAGAGCGGGCTTGTTCTGCGGCAATAAAAATGAAAAAATCTGAACTTCAAATGAACTCGGAAATTGCAGAAATTGCTGCTCTGGATGAAAAACCTGATCAAATCAGTGAGGCGCTTTTTAGTGCATTTAAAATTATGATTGCAAATAAGCGTACAATTTTTACAAGAATTGGTTTGAATTCTGGAGAAATTGTTGCAGGATTTATGGGAAGCGATAACAAAAAAAATTACACTGTAATGGGAAACAATGTAAATCTTGCGAGCCGGCTGGAAGGTGTAAACAAGCAGTATTCGACCGGCGGAATTTTGATAAGTGCGGCAACTCGCAGTCAGCTTGATGAAAAATTTATTGTGCGAAGTTTAGATCGTGTTCAGGTTGTTAACGTAAAAACTCCAATCCGGCTTTACGAACTTTTGGGATTTAAAACTGATTTTAGTGCAGAAGATTTGACTTGCGTTGAAAATTGGGAAAATGCAATAAAACTTTTTGAAAAAAGAAATTTTGAAAAGTCGCTTGAACTTTTTAAGAATATTTCATCGCGGAATAAGAATGACCTTGTTGCAAAATATTATATTTCTCTCTTAGAAAATTTCTTTGTAAAGGGAAAATTTCCTACGGTGCAGGACGGAATTGGAGTTTCATATAACGCAGAAAATCCTGCAGATATGCCAGAAGAATGGCTTGGTACGGAAAAAGAAATTCGCGGAACATTCACTCTGCTGCAAAAGTAAAAAAATGTGCATTACTGCCAGAATCTCTTGTTAAAAACTGCACTTTTTGTTATGTAAGAATTTTTTTATAAGCGGAAATTCTTTTGGTAAATTGACATTGCGTAATCCAGCAGACTTTTTTTGCTGCTGGATTTTTTGTTTACAGGAAATTTCACTAGTAACACGTGTGTTTACTGAAAATAGTTTTACGAATTAAAAAAAAATTCTATCAGTGAACAGCCGTGCGCGTGATTCAGAAGATGTTTTCTTAACTGCCGGAATTTCTTGTTAAAAATAAATATTTTTCTTAACAAAAAAATCCGCGGGTTAGCAGGAATTACTTTTTTTAGTCGCCAGAATTTTTTGTAAAACATCAGAATTTCTTCTTAGAAATCACGCTTTTTGTTTAGAAAAAAATAAAAAACTGTGAACTAAAAGTCTAATTTAAAGTATAATCAAATTCTACAGCGAGGAAAAAATGGGCGGTGAAAAAACTTATTCTGCTGCGCTGATTGGATGCGGAAGAATTGGCTACAGTCTTGGGCTTGATAAAAAAAGGGAACAGCCTGCCAGTCACACAATGGCACTTCTTGCAAATCCGCGGATAAATTTAATTGCAGCTTGCGATACAAATTCTCAAAATTTGCAGTTTTGGCATGAAGCTCATAAAAAAATTACTGTTTATTCAGACAGTGCAAATCTTTACACAAGACAAAAACCTAAGATTATAACAATCGCTGTAAACGAAAATGCTCATCTTAAAGAAACTCTTGCGGCAATAAATCAAAATCCCAGTCTTGTTATTTTAGAAAAACCTGTGGCACTCAATATGGGCGAGGCAAAAAGCATTGAATTTGCGGCAAATGTGAACAACGTAAATATTCTTGTAAATCACGAGCGGCGTTTTTCAGAAGATTATATCCTTGCAAAAAAATATATGTCGCAAATCGGCGAACTCCAGAGCATTAACGCTGCCTTGTACTCGAGTCTTGCTGTTTATAATCCGAACGAAGAAAATTCCGGGGCGTACAGCTTGATTCATGACGGAACGCATCTTGTTGATTCAGTTCTGTTTTTTCTTGAGGACGAAAATTTTTCAAGTCTTAAAGAAATTTCTGTTTTTGACAAAGAAAAATTTTCATCTCAGAAAAAAGGCGGACTTTTAAAAAGTGCACAGTCATTAAAAAGTCTTCCCAAAAAAACAAAATATGTAAATTCAATTTTAAATAATCCGCAGATTTCTGGACTTTTTCGCGACCAGAATAATGTTGTGCGGCAGGTTTCTGCGTTTTATTCAACACAAAAATGTCCGCAGGTCTGCATAACAATGAGCGGACGTTCAAAATATTTTGGCTTTGAAATTACAATCACTGGAACTCAAGGCAGAATTTGTATTGGAAACGGATATTTAAAGTTTTACAAAAGGGCGGAATCTTCACTTTATACAGGATTTTATTCTCTTTGCGCTGACAAATTCGTAAAAATTCCTAAAAAAACTCAATATTTTTCAAATATGATTCAAAATGCAGTTGATTTTTTGGACGGAAAAGAAAAATTAAAATCAACTTTACAAACGGGAATAAATGCGCTTGCAGTTCTTGAGGAAATAAAGGAACTTATAAAAAATTAGCTTTTTTGCTGAACATTGCGTTTTTGTATTTATTTTCATATAATGAAAGTTCACTAAGAAAACGCTTTTTTGCGTAAAATTTCTTGTGCCACAACGATTTTTTTTAAGATGCCCTTATCTTTTAGATTTTAATGGCTTAAGGTTTTAAAATGAAAAAAATACTTTCAGTTTTTGCAATGTCGCTTTTTTTTATAGGTTTGTCTTTTTCGCAGGAAATTACAACTGCCGGCGATTATTTTAAGGAAATCAGCGATTATTATTCTACAATTCACGATTATGAGGCTGATATCGAAATAAATTTCGGTTCTTCTGATATGAAAGGTCACGTAAGTTTTAAAAGTCCTGAACTTTTGCGCATTGATTTTGAAGATCCTGCCGAACAGGTAATTCTTTTTAACGGAACTGACCTTACTATTTATCTTCCGGGCTCATCTGCAATACTTGAACAGTCTGTAGAAAAGGCAAATTCTTCATCAAATTCAGAAGGTCTTAATTTGATGCGCCGCTATTATTCTATTTCTTATGAAAGCGGTCAGGATCCTCTTCCTTTAGACGAAAACAGCGATGAAATGGTTGTAAATTTTATTCTTTATGCGCGTTCTGCTTCTGAGGCTTTCCGAACAATCCGTCTTTCTGTTGACGTAAATACAAGGTTGATTCGGCGGGTAATTGCTACAACAAAGCAGTCTGAAAAAATCACCTTTGATTTGTACAATTATTCATTAAACAAAGACATTGCAAATGAACGATTTATGTATACGCCACCGTCTTCTGCAAACGAATACAATAATTTTCTTTTTTCAGATTAATTTGCGATGTTTCTTGCGAGGTTTTAAAAAATATTCATCAGGAAAAGTAAAAAATGGAAAGTTACGGAGAATTGCTAAAAAAAGCGCGTGAAGAGCAGAATTTAGATTTTGAACAGATTTCTAGAGACACTGTTATTTCCCGCCAATATCTTGAAGCTTTAGAAAATGAAGCTGTGGATCTTCTTCCAGGAGAAGCGTATTTTGTTGGTTTTTTAAAAACTTACTGTGAATATCTTCATCTTGACTCTGAGGAAATTCTTCGTCTTTACAGGGCAAAAAAAATTCAAGAAACTCCGGTTCCTAAGGAATTGCTTCAAGGCAAAAAAAAGACCTGGCTTCCTTACGTAATAGCTGCGTCTTCTGTTGCAGTTTTAGCGGGTTTGTTCCTTCTGTTTTACTTTGTGATTTTTAAAGTTCCTTCTCAAAAAGCGGCAAAAAAAGAGTCTGAATCTGAGACTCAGAAAATTCATCAGTATACATTTACCGGCCGGGCAGAAACCAAGCGTCTTTATCACGGAGATCAAATTCTTGTTCCAGATTCAAATGATTCTTCAAAGCAAATCATTCTTACCGTAAACAAAACGCTCGGCTATCTTTCGATTGAAACTCCGTCTGGCGAGCAGGTTATTGAACTTAGCGAAGAGCGCGAACTTGATGTTGATGGCGATGGAAGTGCTGAACTTATTGTTTATTTGAGCGATGTTAGTTCACTTGATTCTTCTTACGGAGCCGAAGTAAGAATTATGCAGAAAAATAAGGAATTAAATGCGCAGGTGGCAAATATTGATTCAAATGGAACTGACTTTTCTGAACTTCAAATTGAATCTTCTGCAAACCAAAAGCGTACCGTAATTCATGAATCCGCAAATCCGTATCCTTTTACAGTGAATATAAGTTTTAGAGGATTATGTCTGTTCCGCTACAAAATTGACAATCAGCCTTACGTTGAAGATTATTATAAAAGTGGCGACATAATAAATATTACGGCTACAAAGCGCGGATTCAGACTCTGGATGAGCAATGTAAATGCGCTTAAAATTCAGGTTCAGGCTCAGAATTCAACTTATGATCTTGAAGTTGGACGCGGCGGACAGGTTGTTGTTGAAGATATCAGATGGATTC
This sequence comes from bacterium, assembly GCA_963601995.1. Classification (GTDB taxonomy): domain Bacteria; phylum Spirochaetota; class Spirochaetia; order Treponematales; family Treponemataceae; genus Treponema_D. The sequence continues at coordinate 8,956 of CAVCIJ010000266.1, forward strand.
ACGACACAGACGGACGCTATAAAATCATTCTCGAAGAAATTGACTAAAGAAAATCTTTGAAAACGCTAAAAATTATTTTTTTAAGATTTTCTAAATTCATTAAATAAAAGAAGAATAGTTTTTATGAAAGCAAAAAAAATTTTTCTTGATCAGCACGGATGTGCAAAAAATCAGGTTGACGGCGAAATTCTTGTAACAAGACTGCAAAAACTCGGAATGGAACTTACTTCAAGTCCGGAAGATGCGGATTTGATTCTTGTAAACAGCTGTGGATTTATACAAAGTGCAAAAACCGAAAGTCTTAATTCTCTTCTTGCGGCACGCAACGCCTATCCAAATGCAAAAATACTTCTTGCGGGCTGTCTTGCTGAGAGGTACGCAAAAGATTTGGAAAAAAATCTTCCTGAAGCCGATGGAATTTTTGGCAATGGTGACTTAAGCAAAATTGACGAAGTTGTAGAATCTATATTCAAAAATGAGCGTCCTGTTTTAACGCCAAAGCAAAAAGGCGTTTGCTGTGGAGATAGAACAACTTCTCTTTCTTTCCCAGGTTCAAGTTTTGTAAAAATAACTGAAGGCTGCGATAACCGCTGTTCATTCTGTGCAATTCCTATTATACGCGGATCTTTGCGTTCAAGAGCCGCCGTTGAAATTGTTGATGAAATAAAAAGTCTTGTTTCTTCGGGAATAAAAGAAATAAATTTAATCGGGCAGGATCTGGCGGCTTACGGCTGTGGAAAAGAAGACGATGTTTTTGGAAACGGAACAAATTTTTACAATGAAATGTACGTTTCTTCAAAAGTTCCTGTAATACAAAGTGAATTTTTTAAGGAAAATCATTCGCCACTTTATAATCTTTGCAAAATGATTGGCAGAATTGAAGGAAAGTTTTGGGTAAGGCTTTTGTACATTCACCCGGATCATTTTAATCCTGACATCCTTGAAATTATGAATGCTGACAGCCGTTTTCTTCCTTACTTTGACATTCCTTTTCAAAGCGGAGATTCTGAGCTTATAAAAAAAATGAATCGAAAAGGAAGTTCCTCTTCTTATCTAGAAGTGGCTTCTTTAATTCGAAAAAATCTAAAAGAAAACTGTATACGCACGACTTTTCTTACAGGATTTCCCGGCGAGACTGAAGAAAATGCAGTTAATACAGAAAATTTCTTAAAAGAAGTTCAAAGCGATTGGTCGGGCTGCTTTTCGTACAGCCGTGAAGATGACACTCCTGCAGCAAAAATGAAAAATCAGGTAAAAACAAAGCTTGCACAAAAGCGTTCATCGCGGCTTGAAGAAATTCAGGAAAAAATCACTGAAAAAAGATTAAAGGAACGAGTTGGAAAAATTTACGATGTCTTAATTGAAGAAATTGTGCAGAATTCAGATTCAGAAAATTCAGATGAAGGACTTGCAATTGGAAGAGCCTGGTTTGAAGCCCCGGAAGTTGACGGAAATTTTGTTGTGCGTTACGACCTTGATGATGAAAATGCAGTTAAAAATATTCAGCCTGGAAACTTTGTAAAAGTGCGTGCTTTAGCTTCTTCAGCTGTAGATTTGGATGGTGAGTATATTGGACTTTAATGATTATTTAAGTGTTTTGAATGAGGAACAAAAAAAAGCTGTTTGCCATGAAGGAAAATCTCTTCTGATTCTTGCTGGCGCAGGTTCTGGAAAAACACGCGTAATCACAACTAAAATCGCCTATCTTATATCTCAAAAAAAATTTGCACCGTCATCAATTTTGGCAGTAACTTTTACTAAAAAAGCTGCAAGCGAAATGAAAGAAAGGGCGTTTTCCTTAGAAAAGAAAGCGCAGTATGCACAAATCCGTACATTTCATTCATTCGGTGCATATTTTTTGCGTTTATTTTACAATGCTGCAGGACTTGAAAAAACATTTACAGTTTACGACGATGATGATGTTGTAAATTTAATTACAAAGGCAGTTCCTTCATTAACAAAAAAACAGGCTTCGCATTACGCACATCTTATTTCTCTTGCAAAAGATTACTGCATTTTGAGTGATGATGCGGATTTAGATAAAATCACCGACGATTTTTCATTTCAAAAAATTTATTCACTCTATCAGAAAAAACTACGAGAAACTGGCAATGTAGATTTTGGAGATTTGATTCTTCTGCCTTATCTGGTGCTTAAAAATAATCCGCATATAAGGGAAGCTGTTCATAAGCGTTACAAAGTGATTTTAGTTGACGAGTACCAGGATTCCAACGTTGCTCAGTTTAAATTGCTTCAGGAACTTTCGGGTGCAGACGAAAATGACGGCAACGGTGTAGGAACTTACGTTTGTGTTGTTGGTGATGATGATCAGAGTATTTATAAATTCCGCGGTGCAGAAGTTCAGAATATATTGAATTTTCAAAAGTATTTTCCCGGAACAGATTTAATAAAACTTGAAACAAATTATCGCTCAACTTCAGAAATTCTTGCATGTGCAGATAGTGTTGTAAAAAATAACGAGGGCAGGCTCGGCAAAACTTTAGTGAGTGCAAGAGGTAAGGGAAAAAAACCGACTCTTGTTTTTCTTCCAAATCAAGATGATGAAACTGATTTTTGCAGTGACTTGATTGAGCAGGCAAAGGCAAAGGGCGTTCCTTATTCTGATTGGGCGATTCTGTACAGAACAAATGCCCAGTCGCTTGGATTCGAAACGAGTTTTATGCACAGAAAAATTCCTTATCAGGTTGTGGGATCTTTGAAATTTTACGAGCGTGAAGAAATTAAAGATACAATTGCATGGATTTCTTTTATTGCAAATCCAAAGGATCTTGTTTCGTTTCAGCGTATTGTAAACAAGCCTTCGCGTGGTGTTGGTGAATCAAGTCAGATTAAAATTATTGAAGCTGCCGCCGGAAAATCAATTTTGTATTCTGATGCAAAACTTACAAAAAAAGCTTCTTCTGGTTTTAATGAATTTTGCTCTCTTGTAAAAGAATTTAACGAGATGATTCCTGTTTCAAAAACAACTGAAACTCTTTCTCTTGCCCAAACTGCCCTTGATGCGCAAAATATTCTTTCACAGGACGATTTTGATGAAGAAGAAATTTCTATTAAAGACGAAAATTCAACTGATGAGGACAAACCTAATTTGTCAGCATTTATTAACTCTGTAATAAAAAAATCCGGGCTTGAGGAACTTCACAAGGCAACCGACGAAATTTCTGGAAGTCAAAAAGTTGCGAATCTTCAGGAACTTGTAAATAGCGCAGTTCCTTATCCGTGTACGCAGGAAGGACTTTTGGATTTTTTGGATCACATAAATCTCGATAAAACTTTGGAAACGGAAGAAGATGATTCTCTGGACAAGGTGACTTTAATCACTCTGCACAACACAAAGGGACTTGAATTTTCTCGTGTAATCATTACGGGAATGGAAAGTGGAATTTTTCCGCGCGAAGGCAAAGATGAAGCTGAAATTGAAGAAGAACGCAGAATTTTTTATGTTGGAATTACGCGGGCAAAAAATGAACTTTATTTTACAAGTTGTGCTTCAAGAAGACTTTACGGACGCACAAATTTTATGACTCCGAGCCCGTTTTTGAATGAAATTGATAAAAATTATCTTAGAATTTTGGGCGAAAAGCCGTATTCTTTTGCAGGTACTTCTTTGCCGCAGGGTGCCGATGAGTGGACAAAAAAATTTCCTGTTGGTGCACAGATTTTTCACGATGACTACGGTGAAGGTCTGATTGTAAAACATCAGAGAACTTCAGAAGGTGAACTTGTTATTTTAGTGAATTTTTTCAGTAGCGGAATAAAAAAATTCATTCCAAAGTTTCAGTCAAAATCACTGATAGTTGAAAAGATTGATTATGGTTTTTAAATTTTCCTGGAAAGTCAATCTTGTCTTTCAAAATCTACAATAAGATATTATAATGTGGTGCAAATTTTGTGGCTGCCTCTAAAAACAGAGAATCCAAAGTCGTTAAAAATCATTTTAGCGGCAAAATGTATGAGGAAATGTTATGTCAGAAATTCATCAGTCTGGGGAAGATTATCTTGAAGCAATTTTAATGTTGCAGAAGGAAAATGGCTACGCGCGTTCAGTTGACGTTGCAAAAAAATTGAATGTTTCTAAGCCAAGCGTAAGTCGCGCAATGAGCATTCTCGAAGAAAACGGATATGTTGAAGTTGGAGAAATCGGAAAACTCGAACTTACAAAAAAAGGAATGGAAAAGGCGAACTCTGTTTATGAAAGGCACGTTTTGCTTACAAAATTTCTTCAAAAAATCACCGGCGTTTCGGAAAATGTTGCGGAAGAAAATGCCTGCCGTATTGAACATGATATTGATG
>CAVCIJ010000267.1:0-2867 GCA_963601995.1 bacterium
ATACAGATGTTTTTCCGTCGAAAGAAAAAATTCTGCCATTGGAAGATTCAAGAAAGGCTTCAAAAATGCGGCAGGGAATTCCTGAGACTTCAAGACTTTTAATTCCGTAATGACAATTTTTTGCGTCAATATGCAAAGTAATTTTTCCTTGAGTTGAATCTAAAGAGAATTTTTCAACTTCGCTGGAAAATGCCCATGACGCAGCAAAATACAAAAAAAACAATAAAAACTTTTTAATTTTTCTCACATATATATATCTACCTGCAAAAAACAAAAAGTACAAAAACAGAAAATAAATTTTTTGTTTTTTTAAGGACATTAAAAAATCATCTAAAACAAAAAAACGCCGCCTTCAAAAAAGAAGATGACGTTTTCTTATAAGAGCCTATGGTCTGTTGATGCCAGTGCAGGAAATGCCCGTTTACAAAAGTCCTTCCCTGCAAAAAAAACATTCCGTACACGAAAACTGTCTATAACAGAATAAACAGAAGCCTTGAAAAGATTCTTGAAGAATATCGCAGAAAAAAGTTCCAGATTTTCAAATCAATTACGACAAATAACGGACTTGAATTTGCAGGACTCTCTGAAAAACTATGGTAAATTTAAAAATTTTAGTATTTTACTATATTTAAAATTGACTATAATATTCCTACAAATCAACCTTACGAAGGAGAAAATCTATGTCAGAAATTTCAGAAAGTCACTTTGGAACAAAATGTATTCACGAAGGCTGGAATCCAGGAAACGGAGAAGCCCGCCAGCTTCCTATTTGGCAAACTACAACCTGGAAATATGGTTCAAGCGACGCAATGGGAAAATTGTTCGACCTGGAAGCTTCAGGATATTTTTACACTCGTTTGCAAAATCCTACAAATGACTACACCGCAGCAAAAATCGCAAGTTTGGAAGGCGGAGTTGCCGCAATGCTCACTTCCAGCGGACAGGCAGCAAACTTTTTTGCCGTTTTCAATATCTGCGAATGCGGAGATTCATTTCTGGCATCAACATCAATTTACGGCGGAACATTCAATCTTTTTGGCGTAACGATGAAAAAACTCGGAATCGAATGTATCTTTTTTGACCAGAACGCAAGCGAAGAAGAAATTCAAAAACTGATTAAGCCAAACACAAAATGTATTTTTGGCGAAACAATCACAAACCCAACCTGCAACGTTTTTGATATCGAAAAATTCGCAAACATCGCACACAAAAACGGCATTCCTCTAATCATCGATAACACATTCGCAACGCCAGCAAACTGCCAGCCATTCAAATTCGGCTGCGATATCGTAACTCACTCAACCACAAAATACATGGACGGTCACGGAGTTTCAACCGGCGGCTGTATCGTTGATTCGGGCAACTTTGACTGGCTTGCCCACGCTGAAAAATTTCCAGGACTCACCACTCCAGATGAAAGCTACCATGGAATCACTTATGCAAAAAAATTCGGAAAAGGCGCATACATCACAAAAGCCGTAGCACAGCTGCAAAGAGACTTTGGCTGCTGCCAGTCACCACAGAGCGCATTCTACATTAATTTAGGTTTGGAAACTTTGCACTTACGAATGAAGCAGCACTGCGAAAACGCTTTGAAAGTTGCCCAGTTCTTAAAGGCTCAGGATTGCGTTGAATGGGTAAAATACGCTGATTTACCAGACGATGAATGCCACGATCTGGCTAAAAAATATCTTCCACATGGAACCTGCGGAGTTTTGTGCTTTGGCATTAAAGGCGGCCGCGAAAAATCCATTAAGTTTATGGATTCACTCAAGGTTTGTCAGATTGCCACCCACGTTGCTGATAGCAAAACCTGTCTTTTGCACCCGGCAAGCCACACTCACCGCCAGCTTTCTGACCAGCAGCTTCTGGATGCAGGCATCACCCCTAATTTAATTCGTCTTTCAGTTGGAATTGAGGACGTTCGCGACATCATAGCCGACCTTACTCAGGCCATGAAGCAGATTTAATAACGTCACCCCCAGACTCGTTCTAGGGGGGCTCATTTGTATAAGCCAGTTCGCCGCCCATTCGTCAAAAGCGAGTTGCCGTCACCCTGAATTTATTTCAGGGTCTCACTCGTTCCAACCTTGTTGAGTAAGCTTTTTAGCCTTAATCTTGACTGCAAGCTTTTCGATTGCAAATTTCACTAGTACTACCACCACAAAAACCACTAAATCAGCCAAAACACGGTAAACTGTACTCCACAGAACACGATTTTCAACATACCAGACTTTCCACCACATTTCATCCAAATTTGGATTTTCAATAAAAAGTGTTATGGTTCATACAAAAGTCCAAATCAAGCCTTTTTTTATAGATTTTCTTCTATTTTTTAATCTTTTACACACGTACCAAAATAGAAAAATGGCATTATCGCAAGAACAATATTCACGCCATTAGGATTTTGAATTATCTGCCTTATGATTATTATCAAATTCACAATCAAAAACGGAATTAAAAGATGCTTTGCCGATTTTTTTGCTTTTAGTTCAAAGTGCCCCTGATTGATTGTACACGAAGTTTTTTTCCTTACTTTTTATTTTTGTAACGCAGGAAGCAGCTATGCTTTCAGTTTTTGCATAAAACACACATTTAAACAAGCCAATCAAAAAGTTGACAAAAAAAAGCGCCACCCATAAAGATGACGCCTTTTACAAAACAATTTTTGCAGCGGTTTCGACAAGCTAAACCACCACTTTTTGTTAATTCAACTATTTTGTTGCAAGAATTGGTCGCAAACCGGCAAGCGGTTTACTTCACGAGTTTTCTTACGAAAACTCGCAAATCTTTTTCGTAACAAAAAATTTACTTTGTTGCGAGTATAGCAATACCAGGCAATGTTTTTCCTTCGAGGAATTCAAGCG
>CAVCIJ010000268.1:0-6152 GCA_963601995.1 bacterium
GGTAGACACGCTAGTTTCAGGTACTAGTGGCGCAAGCTGTGCCTGTTCAAGTCAGGTTTCGGGCATAAAAAAACTGCTTTAGACTTTGCATTTTGCACTTCTAAGGCAGTTTTTTTTGTTTTCGCTTATTTTAAACCTTATTTTTAATTTTGATTGCATTTAAAGAAAATCATAACTAAAAGAGCTGCAATTACCAGAACGCTGCTTATTAAAACCCAAGTTGGCGAATCCTGGTTTGTTTTGTTTTTTTGACTTTTGCTTTCGTATGAATCAAATGCTTTTTTTATCGAGCGTTTTGACTTACGGGAAAGTTTGTGTTTTCTGCCGTCAAGTGTGCCTTCATTATCTTCTTTCCCATAAATGTCTTCCTTCGTCATTGCATAATGGCAAACCGGACATCCGCTTTTAAAGTCATTTACTGTTCCTGTAAAAGCACATTTTGGACAGCGGACTGCAGCAAAAAATTTTCCGCAGTGAGGACAGAATTTTGCCTTTGCTCCAACTTCAGTGCCGCAGTTTTCGCAGAAATATTTTGCTTTTTTTATTTCCATTATTCTGTTCCCAGATTATCGACGCTGTAGTCAAAAATTTGCCAGATTCCGTCTCTTTGGCGCACATAGTAAGTATAACGCTTTTTTTCAAGAAAAGTTCCGTTGTTAAACCATTCAAGAACTTTTACGCTTCCTTCGCTTTGAGAATAAGTTGTTGTTTCAACTTTGAATTTCAAAGGAATTGCAACAATATCTGAGTCAATTCTGCTGAGCATAAGATCGGCTTTGTAAGCGTTTATTATTTCGATTCGTTCCTGTGCACTTGAAATTGAATATTTTCTTGAGCGAACAGGATCGTGCTTAATCATTTCCTCAAGGTCAAGATAGAGAAAAAACTGATCCCAAAGCGATTTTTGGCGGGCAATAATTGTCTGTTCTATAACTTTATCTGGACTGATTTCCCGTGGCTGTAAAATTACAGAAGTCTTTGATTCAACTGGAATTGCTGAAGAAGCTGCCGCAGCAGGATTTGGGCGGATTTCAAGGCTGAGTCGGTTTGATGAACTTGCGGTATTTTTGTTTTTGTAAAGTTCAGGATAAAATTTTGCTTCGATGTAATAAATTGAAGGTTCATCGATTTGCAGATAATCTCTTAAATTTTCTACAAAAGAATATTCTTCACCTTTTTCAAGAGAAATTTCTCTATAATAAACAGTCTGATTTGTAGTCCTCTTTCTGACAAGAAAATCTGTTAGGGGAAGCTGCTTGTTTTTGAAGTTGTAGCCAATAAAATCAAGTGAAAACATTCTGTCTTCTGCAAATTTAAATCGGAGCGTTTCAGAGCCGTTATTTATGATTGTAACGCGTACGTAAATCGGATTGTCAGAACTGTTGCCTGAATAATAAACAGTTCTGTCGTAATATTTTATGTTGATTTCTGCGGCAGAAAAATTTGAATTTTCTGAGTTCTGCTCAGAACTTGTGAGTTTTGCAGAAACTTGTGAAAAAATGCTTATATGGGCAAAACTTAGTAAAAAAGCTATAATCAGTGAAAATTTACGGTTCAAAGTAATTTCTCCAAAATTTATTTTTATACATTATCGGTAAACTATGTCAAATTCATTATTAACAAAATCAACAAATTCCCTGTATTCACTTATTTCGTCGTGGAGCGAATTTCATAATGCTGCGGTTTCCTGTGCTGACAGAAAATTTTTAGGCGGCGAAAAATTTGCGGACGAAGAAACTGACATTGCTGGATTAAAGGGTAGTTTGCCATCGTTTTTTATAAAAGAATTTCTTTCAAGACAAAAAGTCAATTTAATTGCAAAACTGCAAACTTCGCATCCCGTAAGTTTTCAAAATGATATTTTTGTTGTTTGCCCGACGCAAAAAGAAGCTGATGAACTTGAAAGTGATTTGAATACAGTTTTAGGAAGCGATGCTGAAATTTTAAGTTTAAAGTGGTGGCAGACTCTTCCTTACAGACCTAGTGCAGTCGGTTCATCAATTTTTGGTGAAAGGAGCGGAGTTCTTTCAAAGATGACTTTTAAAAATCCGCTGAAGAACAAGCCCCGCATTTTTATTGCAACAGAACGCTCTTTTTTAACGCCTCTTGTTCCTCCAAAATACTTACATTCACTTTCTTTTAAAATAAAAAAGGGAAGCGAAGAATATACTGAGGCACTTGCAAAAAAATTTTCTTCGCTTGGTTACATTCGGGTTCCAAAAGTCAGTGTAAAAGGCGAATACGCTTTGAGAGGCGAAGTTTTAGATTTTTTTATGCCGCAGGAAAATTTTCCCGTAAGAATTGTTTTTGATTTTGACAGGATTGAAAACATAAAATATTTTGAAATTGAAAGTCAATCTTCAAAAGATTCGCTGGAAGAAATTTTAGTTTATCCGATGAAGGAAGTTATTTGGACTGATGAACTTTGTGCGAAACTGGAAAATCTTTTTAAAGAAAGTGATGAAAAGGGAATTTTAAATAATTTTGGCGAATATGACTTAAAAAAGAAAATACCATTTTCGTCTTCTGGTGAAGAAAAATCTGAAAATCTTACAAATTCTTTTGATGAGGATTTTGATGAAGATATAAAAAAATCATTTGAAGAAGATAAAGTTCATCTTGCATTCACAGAAAATGCAAAAAAAGAATCAGAGCGTATTTTGGAAGAACTTTATGTAAGAAGGGAAAGCGAGGGCGAAGAATTTTTTTACGGTCTTCTTTGGGACAAATCTTACAGTCTTTTTGACTACATCAGTGAAGAAACTGCGGTTTTTTATCTGGATTTTGACAGAGCATTAAATGCCGTTCAGACAATTTTAAGTGAATATACAAATTCTTATAGAATTGCGCGTCAGGATTTTCCTGTTTTTCCGCCTTCAGTAATGCTTTTTAATTTTGAAAAAATTTTTTCTTTGCATAAAAATTCTTTTTGCTTCAGGACAATCGAAGATTCACAATTAAAATCTTCTAAAAATAAAATCATTTTGCATAGTGAACCAAGTGTAAGTTTTTTTGGAAATATAAATTATTTAAAAGAGCAGCTTTCGGCTCTTCAATATCAAAAATATCATATTTATATTTTTGCTGACAACGAAAATCAGTCTTTAAGAATCAGCGAACTTATAAAAGATTTTACTCAAATCTCTGATACTGAAATTTTTCCTGTTGAAGTTTTACCTTTTAGCATAACTGAAGGTTTTGGAATTTCAGATGAAAAAATTCTTGTTATTCAGGAAAATGGAATTTTTGGAAGAAAACGCAATACTCCAAAATCAGTTCGAAAAGGAACGCCTTCAAAGGCAATTGATTCTTTTGTAGAACTTACGCCGGGAGATTTTGTTGTTCATGTAAACTATGGAATTGGTCTTTTTAAAGGAATTGAAAGAGTTAAGGCTTTGGAAACTGAAAGAGACTATATTAAGCTTGAATACGCTGACGAAGAATTTGTTTTTGTTCCAATTGAACAGGTGAATATGGTTCAGCGCTACATTGGCAGCGAAAATTCTTCTCCAAAACTTGACAGAATCGGATCAAAATCCTGGAATTCAAGAAAGGCCCGCGTTCAAAAACAGGTTGAAGAAATTGCAGAAAAACTTATTGATCTTTATTCCAAGCGTAAGGCTTCACGAGGATATGCCTTTCCTAAAGACAATGAATGGAATCTTGCATTTGAAGCAGCATTTCCTTACGAAGATACTCCGGATCAGATTAGCGCAACTCAGGAAATAAAATCTGATATGGAAAGTTCTGTTCCAATGGATCGTCTTATTTGCGGTGATGTTGGTTACGGAAAAACTGAAATTGCAATGCGTGCAGCTTTTAAGGCGGTTATGGGTGGAAAACAGGTTGCATTCTTAGCTCCAACAACAATTCTTGCAGAACAGCATTATGAAAATTGCAGGGAACGCTTTAAAAATTTTCCGGTTCAGATTGCGCATCTTTCACGTTTTGTTTCGCCTGGTGAGCAGAAAAAAATACTTTCTCTTCTTGCACAGGGAAAAATTGATGTTTTGATTGGAACGCACAGAATTATACAAAAAGATGTTGTTTTTAAGGATCTTGGACTTTTAATCATTGATGAAGAGCAGAGATTTGGTGTAAAGGACAAGGAAAAACTAAAAACAATAAAACATAGTATTGACTGTCTTGCAATGAGTGCTACTCCAATTCCGCGTACTTTGCATATGAGCCTTTTAAAAATACGTGATATGTCGCTTTTAACAACGGCACCACAAAATCGTCAGCCTATTGAAACTGCAATAGAAGCTTACAATGATGAAAAAGTTGCGCGCGCCATACGTGCTGAAGTTGCGCGTGGCGGACAGGTTTTTTATCTTCACAATCGCGTTGAAACTCTTGAAGAAACACGTCATAAACTTGAGCAGCTTGTTCCTGAAATGATGATCGATATTGCTCATGGGCAAATGTCTTCCGAAGAACTTGACGACATTTTCAGAAGATTTAAAATGGGCGGATTCCAGGTTCTTGTTGCTACAACAATCATTGAAAATGGAATTGATATTCCGAACGTAAACACAATAATTATTGACAGAGCTGATATGTACGGAATAAGTCAGCTTTATCAGCTTCGAGGCCGCGTTGGCAGAAGTGGAAGAAAGGCTTATGCTTATCTTTTTTATCCTGAAAATAAGGCACTGTCTGAAGTTGCAATGAAAAGGCTTCAGGTTATAAGTGATTTTACAGAGCTTGGTTCAGGATTTAAAATCGCAATGAAAGATATGGAAATCCGTGGTGCAGGAAATTTACTTGGAAAAGATCAAAGTGGCGAAGTTTACGCAGTTGGATTTGAAATGTATTTGAATTTGCTGAATGCAGCAATTGAACGTCTTTTGAACAGCAACTGGCGGGAAGAAGAGGATGTTCTGCTTGAACTTGATTACTCTGGTTTTATTCCAAATTCTTATATTGATGATGCGCAGACAAAAATGGAAATGTACAAAAAAATTGCCGGCATAAAAACACAAAATGAACTGGATCTTGTGTGGAACGAACTTTTTGACAGATTCGGTCCTGTTCCTGATGATGTTGAAAATCTTCTGAGTATTGCAAAAATCAGGATTGTGTGCAGAAATCTTCAAATTCGCTCTCTTAAAGAAAAAGGCGGCGAAGTTCATGCGGAATTTGCTGACATTTATAAAGTTGACGTTAACAAAATAATGAGGCTTATAAAAAGCAGTGCGGGCAGGGTAAGACTCAATCCGCAAAATCAGGGAGAACTTATTTTGCTTACAAATTCCATAACGTTAAAAGAAAAAGCTGATTTTATTTTGCAGGAGCTTGAACAAATTGCTTAAAAATAATTTTGAAAACAAAGTTGATCCTGAAGAAGAACTTTTGGAACTGAAAAAATATGCAAAAGAAAATTCTGTTCCTATAATGCAGGATGCCGGAATAAAATTTATATGTGAGTACATAAAAACTCATAATGTTCACAGAATCCTTGAAATTGGAAGCGCAATCGGATATTCGGCAATTCAGTTTGCTGAAGTCAAAAATGATGTTTTTATAAGCACAATCGAAATCGATATTATCCGCTATCAGCAGGCTGTAAGAAATATTCTTGAATGTGATTTGTGGGACAGAATTACAGTTTATCTTGCAAATGCCTTAAATCTTGATCTTGATGAAAAATTTGACTTGATTTTTATTGACGGTGCGAAGGCTCAGTACATAAATTTCTTTGAAAAATTCAAAAATAATCTTTCTCCAAATGGCGTTATCATAAGCGACAATCTTTCTTTTCACGGAATGGTTGAGGATTTTAGTCTGACTCACAACAAAAGTACAATCCGGCTTGTAAAAAAAATTAAAAAGTACATTGAATTTCTGGAAAATAATGAGGAATTTGACACGGAATTTTTTGACATTGGCGACAGAATTTCTGTCAGCAAAAGAAAGCAAAACTGATTTGCGAATTTTTTAGAAAAGATTATTGCTGATTTTTTTAATCTTTTTTGATAAGCCTGGCTTTTTTTATTTTGAGCTCAGGATTTTTTTGCTCAATTTCGAATATTGCCTTTTCGAGCCTTGCTTTTTTTTCATTTTTTGAATTAAAAAGTTCTGCTTGAAAAGGCATTTTTTTACTTTCGAGATTTTCAAGGCTCAGTCCAAGAAGACGAATTCCCTTGCTG
>CAVCIJ010000269.1:0-2268 GCA_963601995.1 bacterium
GAATGTTATGGCTAAACTTCTTTTTGGCAGAATTGTTTTGCGCGATGCAGAACTTATGAGTAAAGGTATAAGCCTTTCTGATTGGGAAAACGATTCTTTACGTGCAGAAAATTTTTCTAAGGCTGGTGAACTTACCCGTTACATTCTCTTTATGGATCAAAGAAATATGCCTTTGTTTCCTGCAAACGACAGCAACGGAAATGCAGTTTATATTCCTGAAAATTCATATTTTATGATGGGCGACAACCGCTACAATTCTCTTGATATGCGTCATTCTGAAACTTTTACTTTAACGCGTCTTACAAAGTTTGATGAAATGTCGATTTTTTATGAATCAAATATGATGCCTCAATATGTAAACCGTAAAAAAATCTTGGGAAAGGCAAGTTACAGGTTTTGGCCGTTAAATCGTGCTGGTATTCCTGATTCTTCTTTAAAAAAATAATTTTTCTGTTAAATAACTATTTCTAAAGTATACAAAAAAAACTAGCACCGCCTTATAGAGATTTAAGGATTTGCTAGTTTTTTTTTTGCTAAGAATTCGCCTTAGGCATTTCTACCATGAAAGGTTGTCGCTTTCGCGACTATTTACCAAAACTGCCATGAAATTTTTTTCTTAAGCAAAAATTTTTTATTGCTAAGAAAAAATATTAGGCATTTCTACCATGGCAGTTTTTAAATTTCTTTCCTGAACCGCATGGGCATGGGTCATTGCGGCCTACTTTTGGCATTGTGCGCATTACCGTTACGTTTTGTGCCTGACGTCCGCTTTTCATTGCTGTGTTTGCAGCGCCCTGCTGTGCCTGTCTTGCGTTGAATGCTGACTGTGCATTTTGTGAAATTGCTGACTGAGCTTCCTGATGCTGAGCATTCATTGCTCTGATTTGCGACTGAGGACGACGAACCTCTCCAGGTGCCTGAACTTGAATTTTAACCTTAAACACTCTGCTTACAACGCCTTCTCTTATGCTGTCGAGCATTGCGTCAAAAGTATTGAATCCGTCAATTTTATATTCTGTAAGCGGATTTTTGCTTCCGTACGAGCGCAGGTGAACGGCTTCCCTTAAACCGTCAAGATATTCGAGCTGATCAAGCCATTTTTTATCAATCATCTGAATATATTGATAGCGGATAAACATATTGAAATTCTGCTTGCCAACAAGCATTTCTTTTTGAGTTATATCGTTTTGAAGTGCAGCTTTAACTCCGTCAATGGTCAACTGGTCATTTTCAAGAACGAGTCCGAAAGTATTTTTTATTGAATCAGAAAGTTGTGAATAAGATTGATTTTTGCTGTGACGAGTTTCGTGTTCATATTCATCAAAAATCTGGTCAACATCGATGACCGCATTTTCCATAACGCGTTTGCTTAAATTTTCGTCATAAAGAATTTCATCACGCTGATCGTAAATAAATTTTCTCTGCTGATTCAAAACATCATCATAATCAAGCAAATTTTTTCGGATTTCAAAGTTGCGCTCCTCAACTTTCTTTTGCGCTCTTTCAATTGATTTGTTGAGCATTGAGTGATTTATTGGTTCGCCTGGCTGCATTCCGATGTTTGTCATGATTCTCTTCATTCTTTCGCCACCAAAGAGTCTCATTAAATCATCGTCCATCGAAATATAAAATTTGCTGCGTCCAGGATCGCCCTGACGTCCAGAACGTCCTCTAAGCTGATTGTCAATACGGCGGCTTTCGTGTCTTTCTGAACCGATTACATAAAGTCCACCAAGTGATTTTACTTCTTCGTAGTCTTTTTGCCACAAGATTTTCTCCTGAGCAAGAGCCATTTCAAACTGTTCCTGACTTGCGTTGCTTCCAGCCTTTTTTCTTGCGCGAAGTTCAGGACTTCCTCCAAGCTTAATGTCTGTTCCGCGTCCTGCCATATTTGTTGCAACTGTTACAGCGCCTTTTGAACCTGCATTTTCAATAATATGAGCTTCACGTTCGTGATTTTTTGCATTTAAAACTTCGTGTTTGATTCCTTTGCGTGTAAGAAGTGCAGAAAGATGTTCTGATTTTTCTACGGAAACTGTACCTATAAGAATTGGCTGACCCTTTTTGTGCGCTTCGTCAACTTCTTTTACAATTGCATTCCATTTGTCGCTTTCATTAAGATAAACTTCATCATCTTCGTCTACGCGTGCAACCGGCTTATTTGTAGGAATTGCAACAACATCAAGGTTGTAAATTTTGCTGAACTCAACGGCTTCTGTTTGAGCGGTTCCTGTCATTCCGGAAAGTTTTTTATACATGCGGAAATAG
>CAVCIJ010000270.1:0-3825 GCA_963601995.1 bacterium
CCCCTGTATATTTAATAGACTGAGAAAGTGCATTTTCCGCAACTTCGCCACGTATTTTTAAAGAAATTTTTTGATTTTTATTAAGTTTTTTGATTATCGAGATTTTTTTTTCAACAGGAACGGCTGAAAGTATATGAAGAATTTCTGACTCAGAATTTTCAGAAAGAGAACCGTAAGAACGTGCAATATCATCTTCATATTCAGACCAGACATTTAAAATATCAGCAATAAAAAGCAGATTGAAGGAAGTTGAATTTCCATAGAACTCAAGTCCTCGAATTGCCTCTAAAAGCACCTCGTCCATAGGTTCAGCACTTTGCATTCGTTTAGACACAAAATCGTTTACCAGTGCCACATTTGCAGTCGAAGGAAATTTTTTTAAGCACTCAAGAATTTTTACACGAATTTCATTTGAATCAAAACTGTCAAAAAGGGAAGCAAAGATTGGAGAAAGAATTTCTGTTTTAGAAAAATCTGACGTTAAAAGACATTCAAGACTTTCTTTTGCAAGAGAATCAAGTTCTGCATCATTTCCAAGAATCGGCTTTGAGTCAAGACTAAAATTAAGGGCACGGACAGCAAGTTCTCCATTTTTATCCGCAGCCGACTGAAAAACCGCCTGCTTTTTATCTTCAATATTTCCCTTAAGAAACTTTATTTCCAAACTTGAATTTTGAGAAAATGCAAAAGCAGTAGTAAAAAAGAAAAACAAAGTGCAGAGAGAAGTTTTTAATTTTTTAAAATGACAAAAATCTTTCATCAGATAAAAGTTTAACAGTTTTTAGATTATTTTCAAGACACATTGCTTTTATTCGCAGAGCGCATTTTTTTTTACAAAGCTGAATAATCGTCCTAAAAATCAAATTCATCTATTTTTATTTCATCTTTAATTCCATCATCTGCAAAAATGTTTTCTTTGTTATCGCTGGAAAAAGAAGAATCTGGGGTTTTTGCATTTTTTTCTTCATCTGAACTTAAAACTTCTTCATCTGAATCAATTCCGTCAATTGCTTCATGAAAATCCTTTTGTTCCTGAGGCAAAATATTATACACAAACGAAAGAATTTTATTTTGCATAGAAGGATCAATATGAGTACATTCAAAATGAAGCCGAGACTGATTCAAAGAATAATTATACTCAACTGCCCTTACAGCACCGAACATAACAATCTGCGTATCATCAATTTTAAACTGAAGTTTCAGCATAATATCTTTTTCGCCCTTACCGCCAATTCTTATCATTGCACCATCTCCGCTTATATCTTCAATCAGGCAGCGGTAACCAGGCGAAAGTTCAACAAGGGAATAGTCAATATCTTTATCTTTTATAATGTAAAGATCTGCATAAATCTGACATGCCGACCTGATTGACTGCCTTTTTTGAATACGCAGCAAATCGAAGGAATGACTTAAAAAAAGAACTTCATAACCTCTAAAAAATCCAGCTTTAAGAACATTCGTATCAAAAGTATAGCAGGCGTCATCTTTGCGCCACAAATACACGCTTATATTCTGTCCATTCCAATTTTCAGGCGGAAGACTTACATACCTTTTTGATTTTTTGTTGTACTGACGAGGCATGCTTACAACCAGTTCTCTACCATTGTTTATGATTTTTGAATGAAAAACTCCGCTGCCCCTTAAAATAATCCTAAGCCGCTGATATTCGTCAAGAAACTTTGTATTTTCGAGTCCCTTTTTATTTTCGTGGTCAAGTGCAATCTTTGTGCGGAATTTATAAAGTTTTTCAAGGAAATATTGAAATTTGTACGAAGAATATTTTTTTTCATATTTTGCATTTTCTATAAGAGAAGCAATACATTTGTTCAAAGTGGATGTTGATGAATAAATATCTGACGGATTTTTTAAATAGCAGGATTTTGTAAGTTTCCAAAGAACTGATATTTCGCGTATTTTAAAACCTCTGTCAAATCCGGTTGCATAAAATTTTATTTTATCCTGAAAAACAAAATAAAGGCAGAAAAAAAGTACTAAAAACAAAATAGCACCGATCACTATAAAAATATTGCTCATTTTTTAATTTGACCTCAAAGTTCAATTAGATTATTATTTCATAAAAAATGAAAAAACATATTCTTTTTCTTGAAATATTAGCGATTGGCATATTTCTTGTAACACCGCCCTTGCTCGCAAAAACAGGAAGTACATCCGTTGACATAACAAAATTTTCTAATCTTATTTTAATAGAATTATGCACTGCTTTTCTACTGGAATTCCAATATCGGGAAGCATTCAAAATAAAAAATAATGAAATTAAATTAAAAAAAATTGTGAGAAATTTAAAATGGAACGCAATTTCTCTTTCTTTTCTGATGATTATTTACGCAGCACTCGAAGCAGTTCAAATTTTTTTTATAAAAACACCACAAATTCAAAATGCTTCAATGATTCCGCAAAATTTTTCAGGCTGGATTTTTCTTATTTCTAACCTTAGTGCAAGTGCATTTTTTGAAGAAGAAATTTACCGTCAGTTTCTTCCGCAATCACTTATTTTTCTTACTGATTTTTCAAATTCTTCAAAAAATCAAAACTCTCCTGCAGAAAATAAAGAAATTTCCAGCAGCAAAAACTCTGTGAATGAAGAAAATCTACAAAAAATTTCTGATAAAGGCGGAAAAAAATCAATTTTAAACAAAATAAGAATTTTCGTACTTGAAAGTATCTGCATTCTGATTTTTGCATTTTCGCACAGGAACAACGGAATTTTAGCAGTTATAAATGCCTTTTTCTGCGGAATAATTCTGCGGTTAAGCTGCATAAAAACTCAATCCATTTTTCCAGGTATGCTAGCCCATTTTTCATACAACACAATTCTTGTTCTTTTCAACTATTTTATGAATTATTAAAAATCAAAAGTCATTTAAGTTAAATCAAATTTTTCTTTTTCCCAAAAATATGAATACCATAAATCATTATAATGTAAAGATTTATAACAGTGGCTTTTTAACTCAGATTAAAAGATTACAATTTTTAGATGTTCCCATATCTGAATTTTTCTGTTAATATTTTTATAATTTTAAAGAAAATATTTTTCAAGGCAGGAATTTATGATTTACACAGACACAAGAGATAAAAATGTAAAAGTTGATTTTAAAACCGCTGTTATGAACGGAATGAACGCCAGCACAGGCGGACTTTATATTCCGGTTTCATTTCCAAAACTTGACAAAAATTTTATCGATAAAGTTCCGGAGCCTTCATTCAGAGAAGTAGCCTTTAGAATGGCAAAACCCTATGTTGAAAATGAAATTCCAGACAAAGATTTAGAAAACATAATTCAAGACGCATATCCTTTTACATCACAGGTTGTTCCTATAGATCCTACAACTTATGTGCTTGAACTTTTTCACGGACCAACTTGTGCATTCAAGGACTTTGGTGCGCGTTTTATGGCACGTATAATGTCGTACTTTAACCGCAATGAAGAAGACAATCTTCATATTCTTGTTGCAACAAGCGGCGATACAGGATCGGCAGTAGGCAGTGCATTCCACAATGTTCCGGGAATCGATGTAACAATTCTTTATCCAGACGGAAAAATTTCCCCGCTTCAGGAAAAACAGCTCAGCACATTCGATGGAAATGTTCGTGCACTAAAAGTAAAGGGAACTTTTGATGACTGCCAGAAACTCGTAAAAACAGCCTTTGTAGACGGAGACTTAAGAAGCAAATTCCGTCTTTCATCAGCAAATTCAATCAATATTTCACGTCTTCTGCCACAGGCTTTTTATTATATGTATTCATCTTTAGTCGTAAGAAACAGAATTCCCGTTGACAGCAAAATTGAAAATGCATCTATAATTG